>NZ_JBTRAR010000021.1:0-125305 GCF_054611535.1 Pseudomonas sp. VEM90
AATCTTTTTGACTATCAGTCCGTACTCACAAGCACCCACACGAATTGCTTGATTCGATTTGTTAAAGAGCGTTTGGTTAAGAGCTTTTCGTCTCAACCGAGGCGCGCATTCTACGCTTTCCTCAGAGTCTGTCAAGCGTTTGTTTTGAAGTTTTTACTACCACTTTCTTTCGAAAGCTAACAACTTCAAAAACTTACTGCTTGCCCCGAAGCGTTCATCGCTGCGAGGAGGCGAATAATACGCGCTTTGAAATCAGAGTCAACACCTTGTTCTGAAAAACTTTTCCAACAACCTTTTGCCGCTACCTGGCAACTAATGAAAGCGCAGTGGATCTGTAAAGAAACACACCACGGAGCGTAGCGGCCATGAGCAATGGGCAAAGCGAGAAAACCCCCGGTCTCTCTGCAGATGAAGAGCAGGAGGTCAGCCACAGCCAACCGCCGCGGGCGGCACTGCTGCATGAAATCATTCGCTACCAGGGCGATCAGGAGCTGGAACGTACACTTGCCGCGTTGTGGTGGTCGGCACTGGCCGCCGGCCTGTCCATGGGGTTGTCGTTGATGGCCATGGGGCTATTCTACGCCCGCCTGCCGGAAGGCGACGGTGCCCACGTGATCGCCAGCATCGGCTATAGCGCGGGCTTTCTTGCCGTGATACTGGCCCGCCAGCAACTGTTCACCGAAAATACGATCACCGCGGTGCTGCCCGTCATGACCGCCCCTACGCTGGCCAACTTTGGACGACTGCTACGTCTCTGGGGCGTGGTGTTGCTTGGCAACCTGGCAGGTACTCTGCTGATAGCCTGGGTGATGCTGGAACTGCCGATCTTCGACAGCAAGACCGATGTGGCATTCCTGGAGGTCGGCCGCAAGGTAATGAAGAACGACGTCAGCCAGATGTTCGCCAAGGGCATCATATCGGGCTGGATGATTGCCACCATGGTCTGGATGATTCCGTCAATGGAGCACGCCAAGATCTGGATCATTCTGATGATCACCTACCTGATGGCCCTTGGCGATTTCACTCATATAGTGGTGGGGTCAGTCGAAGTGTCCTACCTGGTGTGGGCTGGCGACGAAACCTGGCGCCGCTTCTGGCTGGAATTTGCATTGCCGACGCTGGCGGGCAACATCATAGGCGGCAGTTTCATCTTCGCCCTGATCAGCCATGCACAAGTGCGCAGTGACAGCGGTAAACCACCCTCGCGACTTCTGGACGACGACCAGGCCCTGTCCGCGCGCAGCAGGCACGAGCACAAATGATACTCAGCGTGCCGCTACGGTGAGTTCATTCCCCCTGGCCTTGCTAACTCACGGGCCAGGGGCTACACACCAGTTCCGCCCGCCATGCGGCGAGTCCTGGCTACCCCGTCTCCATCTGAGCCGGGTTGGCCAACATTACAAGGAACCGTCAACTGCCCCCACTTTGATCGAATCAACCGTGAATTGGCTTGTAAGGTCATTACTCGCCAATGAAGCACTGTTCAACAATATTCAAGCGAATTATGCGCTGAACGGTACATCGGCAAAAGAAGATGAGCATTATGGACAACCGCAACGGCAAAGGGCTTTCATTCGTCAAGCGCATCTACCTGCCGCGTGTCATCGGCCTGGGAATCGGCCTGTTCACGGTCATGGCGGCCATTGCGCCGCTGTCGCCACCCTTCTGGACATGGCTGCTGGTACTGTTCAATGGTTTGCTGTGGCCGCACGCGGCCTACCTGTGGGCTTCCCGCTCGACAACGCCTTACCAGGCGGAACAGCGCAACCTCCTGCTGGACTCGCTGATGGGCGGGTTCTGGACCGCCGCCATGCACTTCAACCCGCTGCCCAGCGTGACCGTGCTGTCGATGATGACGATGAACAACGTCGCCGCCGGCGGCAAGCGCATGGTCTTTCGCGGGATGCTGGCGCAACTGGCCGGCATGCTCGCCGCCCTCCTGCTGCTTGGCCCTGGCTTGCAATTGATCGCCACGCCCCAGCAAGTCTATGCGTGCCTGCCAATGCTGGCGCTGTACCCGCTGGCCTTGGGCTGGGTGTGCTACCAGCTTGCGATCAAGCTGGGCGACCACAAGCGCCGGCTGAGTGCCCTGAGCCTCACCGACAGCCTGACCGGCCTGTTCAACCACGGCGCCTGGAAGGACCTGCTGCTGCTGAAGTTCCAGGCTTGCAAGCAGCAACAGGGGCACGCGGTGATTGCCCTGATCGACATCGATCACTTCAAGACCATCAACGACACCTTTGGCCATGTGGTCGGCGACTGTGTACTGCGCCAGCTCAGCGCTGAGCTGCGGCGAAGCCTGCGCGAGGGCGACCAGGCCGGACGTTACGGCGGCGACGAGTTCTGTGTGATCCTGCCCGAGACCAGCCAAGCTCAGGCCTGCCAAGCAATGGAGCGCCTGCGCGAACGGGTTTCCAGCTACCGCAACCCGCAGCTACCGCACCTGCGCATAAGCCTGAGTATCGGCCTGTCGCCCTTCGAGGCCGACCTCGAGTCCCCTGAACATTGGCTCGAACAGGCGGACAAGGCGCTATACCTCGCCAAGCACGCTGGCCGCGATCAGGTCAATTTTGCCCGCGGTCAAGCTGCCACGCTCAGGCTGGCCTATCCTGATTGAACCTCCTTCCTGACTGCCTGGCGGGAGGTTGCCTGAAGGAGCCGCTCGCGCATGGCCAGGACCGCCAAGCTTTCACCCGCTAGCCCCACACCGCGCTTTCAGGTGCGCCACCTCATTGCCGGTTTCAGCGCAGTGTTCGGTCTGGCTTGCCTGGTCATTCTCGGCGCGCTGTTCAATATCGCTAGCACACTCGACCGACAGGAGCGCCAACGTAGCGCCTTCCATGCGAACCAGGCGCTGGAACAACGGCTGCTCGCCTCACGCCAGTTTCTGTCCAGCTATGCCGTATGGGATGCAGCCTTCGAGCACCTGGCGGGCCAAGCCGACTGGCAATGGGCCTACGAGGAAAAGAACGTAGGCGAGTCGCTGTACAGCGCCAGCGGCTACGAAGGGGTGTTCGTCGTGGAAAACGACCGCACCACCTATGCCTTGTTCAAAGGCCAGCCCAGCCAGGCAGGTGCCAACACCTTTATAGACACACCGCTACAGCCGATCATCGAACAGGCCCGCGCAGCAGCAATTTCACGCGAGCAGGTCACCCGTTTCGTGCTGTTCAATGGCTGGCCGGCCGCACTCAGTGCAGCAGCCGTGCGCCCGGACAGGGAGGTTACCGACAGCGAAGTGAGCCAGGCGCCGGTAATGCTGTTCATCGACCAGCTCACCGAAAGCAAACTGGCACAGTTGGGCAACGGCGCCGGCCTGACCGGCATGCACGTGGAAAAGGAGGATAGCCAGGATCACAGCCACCTGCGTATCGACCTGGGCGACACCGGCTACCATCTGACCTGGAACAGCCCGCTGCCGGGGCGTCAGATGCTGTGGGCTGTGTTGCCAGCACTATTGTGCGCACTACTGATACTTGGACTGGTGATGCTTTACCTGTTCCGCCATGCCTTGCGCAGCTCCCGGGCAGTCGGCCTCACGCTCGTGCATCTGCAACAAAGCAACCAGGCCCTGGAGGCCAGCGAGCAACGTTTCCGCGCGGTGGCCGAGTCGGCATCCGACTGGATCTGGGAAACCGACCGGCAACAACGCCTGACCTACCTGTCGCAACGCTTCGCCACCGTCACCGGCTACCAGGTGGACGGCTGGCTGGGCCGCCCGCTCAACCAGTTGCTGGCCTGCGATACCACGCCGCTGTCACCTTGGCTGGACGCTCTGGCTACCGCCGACCCGCAGCAATTGGCCAACCTGCGCTGCACTTACCGCGACCAGAATGGCCAGAACCGCTACTGCCGGATATCCGCCCGCGCTATCTGGCGCGATGGCAAGGCCATCGGTTTTCGGGGTACCGCCAGCGATATTACCGACGAAGTCGACGCCCACGCGCGCATCCAGCACCTTTCGCAGCACGACCCACTGACCGGGCTGGCCAACCGCAACAAGCTCGCCAGGCACCTGGAGCAGGCCTTGTTGCGCGGCAGTGACTCGCCGCCGCTGACCTTGTTGCTGCTGGACCTGGACAACTTCAAGCCGATCAACGACTCGCTTGGTCATGCCGCCGGAGATGCCGTGCTGCAAGAAGTGGCAACGCGCCTGCGCGACACCACCCGCGACGGCGATCTGGTCGCGCGTCTGGGCGGCGACGAGTTCATCCTGGTACTCAGCGGCATGGACAACAGCAGCGAAATCGACCGCTTCTGTGCGCGCCTGATCGGTCTGCTGCAGCAACCCATCGTTTTCGACAGCCAGCCTCTGCACATTGGTGCCAGCATTGGTGTTGCCCAGACGCGCAACCAGGGCTTCGATGCCGGTGAGCTGATCCGCTGTGCCGACATCGCCCTGTACCAGGCCAAGGCCGATGGAAAGAACACATGGCGCTACTTCGTTGCCGAAATGAATCAGCAGATCCAGTATCGCCGTCAGTTGGAGAACGACCTGCGCCGGGCCCTGCGCAATGAGGAGTTCGAGTTGCATTACCAGCCGCGCTACCGCCTCGACGACCTGCGTATCGTCGCGGTCGAGGCCTTGGTGCGCTGGCAGCACCCCCAGGAAGGCTTGCTGGGGCCGGACACCTTCATCCCGTTGGCTGAGCAGAGCGACATCATTGTTGCGCTAGGCCGCTGGGTGCTGCGCGAAGCTTGCCGCACGGCTCATGACTGGCCGGCCGACGTACTGGTTTCGGTCAACCTGTCGCCTGCGCAGTTCTTGCGCAGCGATGTGGTAGCCGACGTGCGCGAAACCTTGCTGGACACCGCCTTCCCCGCCCAACGGTTGGAGCTGGAGATTACCGAGAACGTGATGCTCAACGACATCGAGGGTGCGCTAGGTACCATGCTGTCGCTCAAGGAGCTTGGCGTGCGTCTGAACATGGACGATTTCGGCACCGGCTATTCGTCGTTGGGCTACCTGCGTACCTACCCGTTCGACAGCATCAAGATCGACAAGCGCTTCATCAGCGGCCTGAACAACAACGGCGGCAGCGACCGCGCTGTGGTCCAGGCCATCATCAACCTGGGTGAGGCGATGGGGCTGACAGTGACAGCCGAAGGCGTGGAAAGCGAACATCAACTCAAGGCGCTGGAAAAGGACCGCTGCCATGAAGTGCAAGGCTATTACCTGAGCAGACCCCTGGACAGCGCCGGGTTGGCGGCGTTGCTGCACCAAACATCCCAAAGCACTGCACAGCCCTTGTAGACGCGGCCTGGTACTGCTCCTAAACAGACTGGGTGCGCTGCTGCAGGCTGCGCTGCGCCACGATCTCGGGCAGATCACACCGACGCAGATAGGTGCGCAGCGGTTCACCAATGTTCAAGCGGTCATCCACATGCTGATCCAGCAACAGCGACAGTCGTTCGCGGCACAGCGCCATGCGCTGCCCTTGCTCGGGCCGCCAGACAAACTCGCTGCAGGGGGTGATACTGGCGTCGGCCACGTCCATGCCGAACGCGTCCTCGGAGAAACGCACGATATGAACACCGCGCTTGCCGTGAAAACCGACAAAGCCCTTTAGCTGATCGGCGGCGTTGCAGATATCCTGGGAAGTGATGGCCATGACGTAACCTCGCAATGAAATCGGAAGATACGCACGCCTGGCAGGAGAAGGGTTGCCTCTGTCGGGCAACTCACAACGGCAGCCTAACGCAACTGGCGGGCCGCTCGCCAAGTTTTTTCGTGTTTGCCCGACAGTCAATGCCGGCTTGGCCTGACGGTCGTCGGCGAATTAAAGCTGCACTGCCTTCACCACACGCACAGGCTTACCGCTTCGAAAGTTACATTTCTGCCTGACGAGGCAGCACCATCACTGCGGGTCGCCGCCCTCGTGCACCTGCACACTCGCCGTCATCCCCGCACTCAAGGTCAGCCCTTCCGGCACCTGGTCCAGGCGAATCCTCACCGGTATGCGCTGGGCCAGTCGCACCCAGTTGAAAGTCGGTTCTACCTCCGGCAGCAATTGGCTGTCCGGATTGCTGTTGCGGTCGGTGATGCCGCGGCTGATGCTCTCCACGTGCCCCTGCATCGGTTCACCCGCCCCCATCAGCCAGACTTTCACGGTGTCCCCAACACGAATGCGCGGCAGCTTGGTTTCTTCGAAATAGGCCTGGATGTAGAACGTCGAATCATCCACCAGTGCCATCACCGATTCCCCGGTGTTCACATAATTGCCTTCAGCCAGACGCAGATTGGTGATATGCCCGCTGCGCGGTGCCCGCACTTCACTGCGCGCCAGGTTGATCTTGGCAACCTGCAACTGCGCCTCGGCCTCATGCAACTCGCCGCGCGCAATGGCGGCATTGATCTGGGCGTTTTCACGCAACTCGGCACTGATCGCCTCTGGCCCTAAAGCAGTACGCCGGGCCGCTTCACGCTCGCGCAAGCGCAGTTGCTGGGCGCGGGTCTCGGTCACCGCACTGGCCTGGTCGAAGGCGGCCTGGAAACGCTCGCGGTCGATACTCATCAACAGGTCGCCAGCCTTGACCTGCTGGTTGTCATGGACCTTGAGTTCGCGCACCCAGCCAGACACATCAGGCGCAATCACCACAACATCGGCGCGTACACGGGCATCGCGCG
Organism: Pseudomonas sp. VEM90; assembly: GCF_054611535.1. NCBI lineage: Bacteria > Pseudomonadati > Pseudomonadota > Gammaproteobacteria > Pseudomonadales > Pseudomonadaceae > Pseudomonas > Pseudomonas sp. VEM90. The sequence goes on from NZ_JBTRAR010000021.1 coordinate 6,629, forward strand.
TCCACGGGGTGAGCATGTAGTACTGCCACAGCTGGTAGCCGGCCAACACGGCCAGGGCCACCACACACAGGGTCACCAGAGTACGTACGGCCGCACGCATCGAAACACTCCTTTATAAAGTTCCCAGCAGGCGTACCACCAGGAACAACACACAAACGAACAGCGCCGCGTCGAACAGCGCCTCATGCCAGATCCAACGCCCCAACGGTGTGGCATGCACCACCAGGCGCAGCAGGCCGGTGAGCAGCAGCGCCAACAACACATAAAGCAGAAACGGGCTGAGCAGCACACCGCCCACTTCCCACTCACGCAAGCCCATGGGTGTCCTCCTGCCAGCGGCACCATTTGCCCCAGCTTTTCTGTAATTGCAGCACCGCCCCCTCGGCCAGCCGAAGCGGGTCGCTGGCAGGCAGCCGACGCAAGGCAGCAATGAACTGCTCACTGGCAGCATCCAACCGCTGCCCTCGCCCGGCAGCAGGCCCATTGGCCAGCACTGCTTCCACTTGTTGCAGGTACTCGCGCTCGGCCCGCCCCAGGGGGGCCTGGGCGACCGCCAGGCACATGCGCAGGTGCACCAGCTCGTCGCCGATATCCAGCCCGTGCAGGCCGTCATCCCAGCGTTTGCGTTCACCTTCCGGTAATTCACTCGCATGCCGCGCCAGTTGCATCAGCCGGTCGGCCATGCGCCCGCCAAACCAGCTGTCAGCCCCGCGCAGGTCGCGCCGAGTCAGGCGCACCAAGTCGTTCTGGGTTGCAGCACGCAAGCGCCGGCCCAGCCAGGCCGGGTGGCGGAACACCAATAAGCGAAAGGCCATGACCGCTGCCGACACCCCCACCAGCATGGCCAGGGCACTGTTCAGCATGGTCGCCACGCCGAACTGCATGGCGTTGAGCGGCGACACGAGCACAATGAAGTGCAGGCAATAGGAAGTGGCCGTAGCCCCGGTACGCGGATGGGCCATGCCCAGAGCACCAAGAAACAGCGGCACGCCCATGCCCAGGCAGAGCATGGCGAAACTGCTCCATTGCGGCAGCATGATCTGCCCGACCAGAAACGCAGCCGGTATTGCCAGGAATATCCCGCGCAGGAAGCTCAGGCCGATCTGCGCGCCGTTTTCGCGACTGGCGAACAGGCTGCAGACCACGCAGGTCAGCACCAGGCCACCCGGGGCCGAAGGCCAGGCCGTAGCCAGCCAGAAGCCACTCATCACCAGAAAGGCCAGCGCGCTGCGCGAGCCGAACAGCAGGGCCAGCGACCAGTCTCGGTGCGCAGCCAATCCCTGGGACACGTCCTTGGGTGCCCTGCCCGCCTCCACATCCTCAAGTGCCTGGCTGGCGGCCATGGCATAGTCCAGCAGCAGGGCCATGCGCGCCAGGCAGAAGTGTTCAGCCGAACTGATCTGCTCATCGTGTGCGGCATCCCAGATGCGCTGACGCAGCAACAACAGGCTGGGCTGGTCGGGTTGGTCCAGCAACGTGCGCACTTCCTGCAACCAGGGCGTCAGGTGCTCGACCTCACACTCTTCCAGTTGCCGCCACTGGCGGCGCACCGAACGGGAAATACGCAACAGCACCATCAGTTTCTGGCTAAGGCCACGAATGGCACGAGCACGTTGGCGCCCGCGATTGCCCTCGAACCAGGCATGCTCACGTTGGCTGTCGATGGCAACGATGCGCCCCAGGCTTTCCAGCAGGCCTTTGCGCGCCTCATCCTCTCCGCCCAGCATGGCTCTGGCGGCCTGCAGGCCGTTCTGCCAGGCCTGTCGCGCCTGCCCGCCCAGTTGCTGCTCGACCCGCATGGGCCAAAGCAAGGCACTGCTGGCTGTTGCACAGAAAATACCCAGGCAGATCTCGGTACAGCGAGCCACGGCCTGGTCGAATACCTGCAGGGGGTGATCGATGGCCGGCAAGGCAATGATCGCTGCGGTATAGCCGGCCAGTACAAAGGCATAGGCCCAGGCGCTGCGCAACTGGGTGGACGCGGCGGTGCACAGGGCCAGCCACAGCGCCAAGGTAAGCAGGAACAGGCCGGGGGTCTGGGCGAACAGGCCGATGAACAGCACCGACATGACGGTACCTACCAACGTGCCGGCCAACCGCGCCAAGCCTTTCTGCACCACCATGCCCGATAGCGGCTGGGCGACGATGAAAGCAGTCATCAATGCCCAGGAGGGTTGCTCGAGCCCCCAGCGCATCGCCAGCCACAACGCCAGGCCGCCACCGAGCAGGGTCTTGATGGCGAACTTGAGGGCGAGGCTGCTGGGAGCGAACAGGGCCTGAAAGGTGATGGGCACGAGGCGGACCTTGCGGGGAAAAGTCTTGCTGAAAAGATAGACAATGATAAGCAGGATAAAGCGGAAACGATTAATTAGCTAGCTAATCATGTATATTCGATTGGCCTGCACTGAAAGGGACAGCTCAGGCAGTAAAAAATGCAGGCAAAAAAAATGGGCGACCGAAGTCGCCCTAAATGCCTTGCGTGCTCGTGTACCCGGAAGGTCAGCGCGGCTTGCGCTTGTTCGAGTCCTTCCAGATGAAAATGCCCAGACCGGCAAAGAAGGCGACCATCAACCCGACCGTTACCACACCGGCGATAACCACGTTGTCGAAGAACATGTTGGCCTCCCCATTCGTTTGCCGTTGTCCGATGGGTGCAAGTTAACCAATGTGGAGGCGGGGAAAATTGATCAGCGTCAATGGTGCCCGGGGCCGGGCACGCGAGGGGGGCGCAGGGTTGACCTGCGTCAAGTTTCAGCGCTTCTTCGGCTTGCCCTTGGGCTTCTTTTTCTTGCTGGTATTCAATGGCAGGGCCTGCTCGAAAGCATTGCGCATTTCGTTCAGCCGCTTTTCCTTGAGGTCGTGGACGCGCTTGGCACGTTCGGCATCGAAATCGATGAGGTTGTCTTGGCTCATGGGTGGGCTCGACGATCAACAGAGAATTGCATGATGAAGCCAGGCGCAGGCGCTGACCAGCCCCTGTATCAGACTTCGATGTCCACCAGCAGTCCCTGGCGTACATGCTCGCCCATCAATGGCGCTACCGGCACGGTGTTGTCGGCATTGACCTCGTCACCCGGGACGGCATCGTAGCGCTCGTGCTCGCCCTTTTGCCGGCGTTGCTGCTGGCGGCGCTGTTCATCGCGCAGCAACAGTACCTGCTCCTGCGGATCGCGCTGGCGCTTGAGGTCGATGGCACTATCGCCGGACGCAGGCTGCGTCGGCACCACCGGCTTGATGTCAGGTGTTGGCTTGACCGGGTCCTGTTGCGAGGTGACCGGGGCGGCACTGAGCGGAATGATCGGCGGCAGCATGGACGTTCTCCTATGCCCCCTGTATCGGCAGGCGCAGCTTTACCTTGATGTCATGGACAACATTTACTCGGCTTCGTCACCAGGGAAGTCGTCACCTGGCGGGCTGGCCTCGCTCCAAGGTCGCTTGTACACCTGCTGCCAAATCGCAGCCATATGATCGCGTATTGCCTGCGGCGCGGCTTTCAGCGAGGCGCTGTCCTCGCGCTCACCACCGACCGGCTCCTCGCCCGCCGGGCTGATCAGCGACTGACCGGTAATGGTGTAACTGGCCTGCCCTTCACGCATCTCGATGTCGATGTCGTGCGGGTCGATACCGCCGCCGCAGAACGCATGGCTGGCCAACGTTACCTCGGCCACGCCATTCTTGTTCAGGTCACTGACATCACTGACGTCATTATAGAAGTCAACGTCCAGATCCAGCCCCGGGCAAGTGGTTTCCTGCTCGATCTGCCAACGCGCCCTGAAGGTGTCGTTCTCGGCCGTGCGCCCGTACAAGGTGGCCTTGAGCACCACCTTGTCCACTTCCTGTCCGCTTTCCAGGTCGCTGGCCTGGCCATCGCTGCGGCTCAGAACCAGCAGCCCCTCGCCGTCAACGTCCCGAAAGTGCACGCTCTTTATCGGCGTCTGCACGCCCAGTACCTCAAGCTGCTCCATCGGGATGGGGGGCAATGTCTCAAAGTCTTTCTGCTCGCAGGCGCTCAGCAGCACCAGGCTGCCCACGGCTATCGAAGCGCTGATCCAGCGTTGCTTGGCAGACATGTTGATCCAGGGCCCTCGTCGGCGGCGCTGTGCAGAACGATGAAACGACTAGACTGTGCCTTTCGGTACCTTTCGATGCTATCGGCACTTTGGTCTGACCGGCCGATCCGTTAACATAATCGGCTTTTTCACCGCGGGAGTTCAGGCAGTATGGCGCAGCAGTATCAACCGGGGCAACGCTGGATCAGCGACAGCGAAGCAGAGCTCGGCCTGGGTACCATCCTGGCGCAGGATGGCCGCCTGTTGACCGTGCTCTACCCGGCCACTGGCGACACCCGCCAGTATTCCCTGCGCAACGCGCCGCTGACCCGCGTGCGCTTCTCGCCAGGTGACCAGATCACCCACTTCGAGGGCTGGAAGTTGACCGTGCGCGAGGTCGAGGACATCGACGGGCTGATGGTCTACCACGGCCTGGACGGGCAGAACCAGCCTCGCACCCTGCCCGAAACCCAGTTATCGAACTTCATTCAGTTCCGCTTGGCCAGCGACCGTCTGTTCGCCGGGCAGATAGACCCACTGTCGTGGTTCAGCCTGCGCTACAACACCCTGCAGCACACCAGCAAGCAGATGCAGTCGGCACTGTGGGGTTTGGGCGGCTGCCGCGCACAGCCCATTGCCCACCAACTGCACATCGCCCGCGAAGTCGCCGACCGCAGCGCCCCGCGCGTTCTGCTGGCCGACGAAGTGGGCCTGGGCAAAACCATCGAAGCCGGCCTGGTCATTCACCGCCAGCTGCTGTCGGGTCGCGCCAGCCGCGTACTGATCCTGGTACCGGAAAACCTCCAGCACCAGTGGCTGGTGGAAATGCGCCGGCGCTTCAATCTGCAAGTGGCGCTGTTCGACGCCGAGCGCTTCATCGAGAGTGACGCCAGCAACCCGTTCGAGGACGCCCAACTGGCGTTGGTTGCCCTGGAGTGGCTGGTCGACGACGAAAGGGCCCAGGACGCGCTGTTTGCCGCAGGCTGGGACCTGTTGGTAGTCGACGAAGCCCACCACCTGGTCTGGCACGAAGACCAGGTCAGCGCCGAGTACGGCCTGGTCGAGCAACTGGCCCAAGTGATCCCGGGCGTACTGCTGCTCACCGCCACCCCAGAGCAGCTTGGCCAGGACAGCCACTTCGCCCGCCTGCGCCTGCTCGACCCCAACCGTTTTCACGACCTGGCCGCTTTCCGCGCCGAGAGCGAGCACTACCGCCCGGTAGCCGAGGCGGTGCAGGAGCTGCTCGACGAGGGCCGTCTGTCGCCCAAGGCCCACGCCACCATCCAGGGCTTCCTGGGTGCCGAAGGCGAAGCCCTGCTGGCTGCGGTCAGCGACGGCGACACACAGGCCAGCGCGCGGCTGATTCGCGAGTTGCTGGATCGCCACGGCACCGGCCGCGTATTGTTCCGTAACACCCGTGCGGCGATTCAGGGCTTCCCCGAGCGCCAGTTGCACGCCTATCCGCTGGCCATGCCCGAGCAGTACCGCGACCTGCCAGCCGGCGAGCACGCCGAGCTGTACCCGGAAGTTGCCTTCCAGGCCCAGGGTGACGTTGCGGATGACGAGCGCTGGTGGCGTTTCGACCCGCGTGTCGACTGGCTGATCGACACCCTGAAGATGCTCAAGCGCACCAAAGTGCTGGTGATCTGCGCCCACGCCGAAACCGCCATGGACCTGGAAGATGCCCTGCGCGTGCGCTCCGGCATCCCGGCTTCGGTGTTCCATGAAGGCATGAGCATCCTCGAGCGCGACCGCGCCGCTGCCTACTTTGCCGATGAAGAGTTCGGTGCCCAGGTACTGATCTGCTCGGAAATCGGCAGCGAAGGCCGCAACTTCCAGTTCGCTCATCACCTGGTGATGTTCGACCTGCCAGCGCACCCCGATCTGCTCGAACAGCGCATCGGCCGCCTTGACCGGATCGGCCAGAAGCACACTATCCAGTTGCACATCCCGTACCTGCAGGACAGCCCGCAGGAGCGTCTGTTCCAGTGGTACCACGAAGGCCTCAACGCCTTCCTCAACACCTGCCCCACCGGTAATGCCCTGCAACACCAGTTTGGCCCACGCCTGCTGCCGCTGCTCGAAGGCGGCGAAAACAAGGCCTGGGATACCCTGGTGGCCGACGCCCGCGGCGAGCGCGAGCGTCTGGAAGCCGAACTGCACACTGGCCGTGACCGCCTGCTGGAGCTCAACTCCGGCGGTGCCGGCGAAGGTCAGGCGCTGGTCGAGGCTATTCTCGAACAGGACGATCAGTTCGCCCTGCCGATCTACATGGAAACCCTGTTCGACGCCTTCGGCATCGACAGCGAAGACCATTCCGAGAACGCCCTGATCCTCAAGCCGAGCGAGAAGATGCTCGATGCCAGCTTCCCGCTGGGCGACGATGAAGGCGTGACCATCACCTACGACCGTGGCCAGGCGCTGTCGCGCGAGGACATGCAGTTCCTCACCTGGGAGCACCCGATGGTGCAGGGCGGCATGGACCTGGTGCTGTCAGGCTCGATGGGCAACACCGCCGTGGCGTTGATCAAGAACAAAGCGCTCAAACCAGGCACTGTACTGCTTGAACTGCTGTTCGTCAGCGAGGTAGTGGCACCCCGCAGCCTGCAACTGGGCCGCTACCTGCCACCGGCGGCACTGCGCTGCCTGCTCGATGCCAATGGCAACGACCTGGCGTCGCGCGTGGCCTTCGAAACCCTCAATGACCAGCTCGAGAGCGTACCGCGCGCCAGCGCCAACAAGTTCGTCCAGGCCCAGCGCGATGTGCTGGCCAAGCGTATCAGTGGCGGTGAAGAGAAGATTCTGCCAACCCACGTCGAGCGCGTGGCCGAAGCCCAGCGCCGCCTGGCAGCCGAGGCCGACGAAGAGTTGGCGCGCCTGGTAGCGTTGCAAGCGGTCAACCCGAGTGTGCGTGACAGCGAAATCGACGCCTTGCGCAAGCAGCGCGAAGATGGCCTGGCGATGCTGGAAAAGGCCGCCCTGCGGCTGGAAGCCATCCGCGTGCTGGTGGCTGGCTAAGAAAAACCAGGCACCGCTGCCCTTGTGGGAGCGGGCGGCCCGCGAACACCGGCGCAGTCGGTGACAGCCACCGTGCTGGATTCTTCGCGGGCACGCCCGCTCTGACCGGGCAAGCAATATTCCTGACTGCGATTACAGTGATAACCAAATCGTAGAAGTCATTGTGCCATTAGTCAGGAAGGCTTAAATACTCCTTCCTATACTGCCTCTGGACAGTCTGCACAGGGTTGTAGCGCAGACGAGTGAAGACTCGATCAAGAGGCATTCCATGGAATGGCTGGGGCTGCAACTGTTCGCCGATCTTCCCGCAACCGGGCGCATCGTCATCGACTGCCGTCATGAACCGTTCTTGGTTCTGCTCGCCTATTTCGTTGCTTGCGCGGCCTGTCTAGCCACCCTCGAGATGGCCGAGCGCCAGTCCCACAGCGACGACCCGACCGCCCACCGGCAATGGAACATGCTGGGAGCCTGCTGCCTGGCAGGCGGTATATGGGCCATGCACTTCATCAGCATGCTGGCTTTTCGGGCCCCGGTAGAAGTGCACTACGACGTATCCCTGACCATTCTTTCACTGCTCATCGCATTGTGCGTGGCCTGGCTGGCCATGCACAGCCTCGAACGCAGCAAGATGCGCGCGTACCACTTTGTGCCGAGCGCAGTGCTGATCGGCCTGGGCATCATCCTCATGCATTTTGTCGGCATGGCCGCAATGGAAACGGGTACCCGCCAGTACTACCAGACCGGCTTGCTACTTGCCTCTGCCGCCATTGCCCTGCTTACCGCCCTGACCGCGCTGTACCTGGCCCGCTACTTGCGCAATGGCAGCGGCACCCTGTACCAGGCCATGAAGTACGGCGCCAGCCTGCTGATGGCCGGCGGCATCGTCGCCACTCATTTCACCGCGATGTCGGCCATGACCCTGATCATCCCTGCCGATACCGCACTGCGCCTACCGTCTGGCGACAACAGCCTGCAACTGGGACTGGGCATCGGCTTCATCACCCTGCTGATCAGTGGTGCCAGCATCAGCGCCGCACTGGCCGACAAGAAGTTGCAAAGCAAGGAGCACGACCTGCGCCGGGTCAGCGTGCTGCTCAGCCAACTGGACCAGGCCCGCGCTTCGCTGCAGCAGGCGGCGCACTACGACGCCCTGACCAACCTGCTCAACCGCCGTGGATTCAACCAGGTATTCGCCGAGCGCCTGGTCGAACATCAGGCCAGTGAAAACCGCCTGGCCGTGATGTTCCTCGACATCGACCATTTCAAGCGCATCAACGACAGCCTCGGCCACGACGCCGGTGACGAGCTGCTCAAGGTGATCGCCAACCACATCAAGGCCGCTACCCGCAGCCACGACCTGGTTGCGCGCTTTGGTGGCGACGAATTCTGTGTGGTCACCAGCCTGAACAGCCGCGACGAAGCCCGCCACCTGGCCCAGCGCATCATGCAACGGATGAAAGACCCCATCGACCTGGGCGGGCGGCGCATGGTCATGACCACCAGCATCGGTGTAAGTATCTTCCCGGACGATGGCGGCACAGCCGAAGAGCTGCTCAAGCATGCCGACCTGGCCCTCTACCAATCCAAGGACAACGGGCGCAACAGCCTGAACTTCTTCAATGACAGCCTGAAGGCCCGCGCGTCGATCGCCTTGCAACTGGAAGAAGAGCTGCGCCTGGCCCTGCTCGAAGAGCGTGGGCTGCGTGTGTACTACCAGCCGATCTTCGACCTGCGCAGTGGGCAAGTGGCCAAACTGGAAGCGCTGGTACGCTGGCAGCATCCTCAACACGGCCTGCTCGGGCCCGACCGTTTTGTCGGCATTGCCGAAGCCAACGGCCTGATCATCGACCTGGACCTGTGGGTGCTTCGCCACGCCTGTGCCGACCTGGCCCGCTTGCAGCGTCACGGCTGCGGCGAAGTCAAGGTCACGGTCAATTGCTCGGCAGTCACCCTCAGCCACGACGAACTGCCCAACGAAGTTGAAAAGGCGCTGCTCCACGCCGGCCTTGCGCCGCGCCATCTGGAGCTGGAAGTGACCGAGAACGCCCTGGTGGGCGATATCCAGCGCACGGTCAGCCTGCTCAAACGCGTCCGGGCCTTGGGGGTGGCACTTTCGATCGACGATTTTGGTACCGGCTACTCGTCACTGGCCTACCTCAAACGCCTGCCGCTGGATGTACTGAAGATCGACCGCACCTTCCTGCAGGATGTACCGGGCAGCCAGAAAGACCGCGAAATTGTCCAGGCAATCATCGCCATGGCGCATACCCTGCACCTGCGGGTAGTCAGCGAGGGCGTGGAAACCGCCGAGCAGCAGGCTTTCCTCGAAAGCCATGGTTGCGACTACCTGCAGGGCTACCTGTTGGGGCGCCCCGTACCGCTGGCCGAGTTGCGTCCTCTGCTGGAGCGGTTGCAGCGCCAGAGTGGCCGGATCACTCCTTGTTGCGGTACAGCTCTACCAGGGTCGCCGGATCTTTTTGCAGGTAACCCTGGCTACCGTGCAGCCGCATCAGTTGCGCGGCAAGGCCACTGAGTGGCGTTGCTGAGCCTTGCTCGCGGGAAAACTTGACCGCACCATCGAGGTCCTTGAGCAGCGTGCGTACGTGCCACTTGATTGGCTCGAAGCGGCTCTCGGCCATTTGCGGCGCAAGAATCTGCAATGGCTTGGAATCGGCAAAACCACCGGCCAGCGCTTCAGCGATCAGCGTCGCATCCACGCCCGACTGTTCGGCCAGTGCCACCACTTCTGCAATTACCAGGGCATTGCACGCGACGATCATCTGGTTGCAAGCCTTGGTCACCTGGCCCGCGCCTACCGCCCCCATATGCGTCACGCGCTGACCAAGCACCTGCAGCACCGGGCGTGCACGCTGCAGGTCGGCCGCTTCACCACCAACCATGATCGCCAGCGTGCCAGCTTCGGCACCGGGCGTACCGCCAGATACAGGTGCATCCAGCCACGCCATGCCGCACAGTGCCGCCAGCTCGGCGGCCATTTCACGGGTGGCGGTGGGTTCCAGGCTAGAGAAATCGATCAGCAACTGGCCGCTGCGCCCGCCTTGGGCAATGCCTTGCTCACCGAACACCACTTCACGCACCACCGCCGTGTCGGCCAGGCACAGTAGCACCATGTCGCTGTCACGGCACAATTCGGCCGGGCTGTTGGCCAGGCGAGCGCCAGCGGCGACCAAGGCAGCGCACTTGTCCGGGCTGCGGTTCCAAACCGTCAATGGATAACCCGCTGCCAGCAGGCGGCGGCACATGGGCAGGCCCATCAGGCCGATGCCGGCGAATCCAAGCGAAGGTCGTGCAGTGCTCATCGATAAACTCCTGACTGATTCGAACATTTCCTAGATTGGCGACGATCCCGGTGGCGCCTGGCACAACGGTGCCACATTACGCATCCCGTAAACTGTTACCGCCACGCCGAATTGTTACTTCCCTCTACCCATCCTGATTGCTTTCAATCACCAAAACGGCGCTGATGCGTATTTTTGCGCACCAAAAAAGATCACGCTTATTCCTGGCTCTTCACCTGGATCACGATGAACGGCGACACCACCACCGCCCAGATCTCTGGCTCGCGGCTTTGCAGGTCCAATGCCTGCTCGGCCGACACCGGCCCAACGGTGCCATCACTACGCCACTTGGCGAAGATCTCGCTGCGATTCTCGGCCATCGCCTCGGCAACAGCGATCAGGTCAAGGCTGGGGTCGACCCAAATCAGGTCACCCTTGGCCCAAAAACGCTCCAGCGCTTTCCACTCAATGATTGCCGTCTCGCCAAGCAATTTGGCATAGAGGGTGCTTGTTTGATCAGTCATGGGCGGTATCCGCAAAAATCGGCCAATAAAAAGGCCGGCATTTTTGCAGAAAAACCCGGTTTCAAATATGTAATTTGGTCGATTGACCCCGGGTTTGTGGGACGGGGTCGCAGATGCAGGCAGTTTGATGGCGCCTTTCTGTATCTTTCTGTCGATCAAGCGACAACACAGGAAAGACGCACTTTTCGACCGCTTTTCAAGCGCTCGAACAGCGCTCTACACTGTACCGGTACAGTTCCGGGACATGTTCCGGGGGAAGGTGGGCTTGCGCGTTGGCATGGCCACGCCGCGAATCCCGCCCGGTCTGTAGCCCTGGCCGCCAGGACTATAAGAATTACAACAGAATGAGTGGAGCACTATGATCAAGATTTCCAAGCTGTTCGCCGCAATGGTTCTGGCCGGGGTAGCCAGCCATTCGTTTGCCGCCGATACCATCAAGATCGGCATCGCCGGTCCCAAGACGGGTCCTGTGACCCAGTACGGCGACATGCAGTTCATCGGCGCCAAGCAAGCCATCAAGGATATCAACGCCGCGGGCGGCGTCGATGGCAAGATGCTCGAAGCCAAGGAATACGACGACGCGTGCGACCCTAAACAGGCCGTGGCAGTCGCCAACAAAGTGGTCAACGATGGCGTCAAGTTCGTCGTCGGCCACCTGTGCTCCAGCTCCACCCAACCTGCGTCCGACATCTACGAAGACGAAGGCGTGATCATGATCACCCCCGCCGCCACCAGCCCGGAAATCACCGCCCGTGGTTACCAGCTGATCTTCCGCACCATCGGCCTGGACAGCGCCCAGGGCCCGGCAGCCGGCAACTACATCGCCGACCACGTCAAGCCGAAGGTCGTTGCCGTCCTGCACGACAAGCAGCAGTACGGTGAAGGCATCGCCACCGCCGTCAAGCAGACCCTGGAAAGCAAAGGCACCAAGGTTGCCGTATTCGAAGGTCTGAACGCTGGTGACAAGGACTTCTCCTCGATCATCCAGAAGCTCAAGCAGAACAATGTCGACTTCGTCTACTACGGCGGCTACCACCCAGAGCTGGGTCTGATCCTGCGCCAGGCTCAGGAAAAAGGCCTGAAAGCCAAGTTCATGGGTCCGGAAGGCGTGGGTAACGACTCCATTTCGCAGATTGCCCAGGGCGCTTCCGAAGGCCTGCTGGTCACCCTGCCGAAGTCGTTCGACGCAGACCCGGAGAACAAGAAGATCGTCGACGCCATCAAGGCTGATGGCAAGGACCCGAGTGGCCCGTTCGTATTCCCTGCCTACTCGGCCGTCGAACTGATCGCTCAAGGCATCAAGAAAGCCGGCTCCGATGATACCGAGAAGGTGGCCAAGGCCATCCACGAAGGTACCTTCAAGACCCCGACCGGCGACCTGTCGTTCGACAAGAAAGGCGACCTGAAAGACTTCAAGTTCGTGGTCTACGAATGGCACTTCGGCAAGCCGAAGACTGAAGTCTCCCCTCAGTAACTGCGTGACTAATAGCTGACCTACGAGCCCACTGTGCGAGCAGTGGGCTTCGTTTTATGAGGTTCATGGGCCCGATCCCCGCGATCCGGGGGCGGGCTCACCTGAAAATCTTAAAACCGTCATCCGCGGTTTCCTGGCCGTACCCCTGCCAGTGAAATGCAAATCAGGTTTTTAGGAGCGCTGTAATGCCTGAGATCTACCATTTCTTCCAACAACTGGTTAATGGATTGACCATCGGCAGCACCTATGCCTTGATCGCCATCGGCTACACGATGGTGTACGGCATCATTGGCATGATCAACTTCGCCCACGGCGAGGTGTACATGATCGGTTCCTACGTGGCCTTCATCGCCCTGGCGGGTCTGGCCATGATGGGTATCCATTCGCTGCCGATCCTGATGACCGTCGCCTTCGTCGCGACGATCTTCGTCACCAGTGCCTATGGCTACAGCATCGAACGAGTTGCCTACCGCCCCCTGCGCAACAGCAACCGTCTGATCCCGCTGATTTCCGCCATCGGTATGTCGATTTTCCTGCAGAACACGGTCTTGCTTTCGCAGGACTCCAAGGATAAATCCATCCCCAACCTGATCCCCGGGAGTTTCTCCTTCGGGCCAGGCGGTGCTGAAGAAGTACTGATCAGCTACATGCAGATCCTGGTGTTCGTCGTCACCCTGGTGGCCATGACACTGCTCACCCTGTTCATCTCTCGTTCCCGCCTGGGCCGCGCCTGCCGCGCCTGTGCCGAGGACATCAAGATGGCCAACCTGCTGGGCATCAACACCAACAACATCATCGCCCTCACCTTCGTCATCGGTGCCGCCCTGGCGGCCGTGGCGGCCGTACTGCTGAGCATGCAGTACGGGGTGATCAACCCCAACGCCGGCTTCCTGGTGGGCCTGAAAGCCTTCACCGCAGCGGTACTGGGGGGCATCGGCAGCATTCCGGGCGCCATGCTCGGTGGGCTGGTGCTGGGTGTAGCCGAAGCATTTGGCGCCGACATATTCGGTGACCAGTACAAGGACGTGGTGGCATTCGGCTTGTTGGTTCTTGTCCTGCTGTTCCGGCCGACCGGCATCCTGGGCCGCCCGGAGGTTGAAAAAGTATGAACAGAAATCTCAAACAGGCGTTCTTCAGCGCCTTGCTGGTCTGGGCCGTGGCCTTCCCGGTGCTGGGCCTGAAACTGAGCATCGACGGCATCAGCCTGGTCGTGCACAGTCAGGGCTCGTTCACCATCAGCATCATCGCCGTGTGTTCGGTGCTGATGTTCCTGCGCGTGCTGTTCGACAAGCAGTGGAGTTCGGTGATGGGCCGCCGTTCGGATCGCAAGCTGATCCCCCCGGCAGTCAGCAACTACCTCACCCTGCCCAAGACCCAGCGCTATGTCATCATCGGGTTGATCGTGATGGCACTGGTATGGCCGTTCTTCGGCTCTCGCGGTGCGGTCGACATCGCTACGCTGATCCTGATCTACGTGCTGCTGGGCCTGGGCCTGAACATCGTGGTCGGCCTGGCAGGCCTGCTCGACCTCGGCTACGTGGGTTTCTATGCCGTCGGTGCCTACAGCTATGCCATGCTCTCGCACTACCTGGGCTGGAGCTTCTGGGTGTGCCTGCCGATTGCCGGCCTGATGGCTGCCACATTCGGCTTCCTGCTCGGCTTCCCGGTGCTGCGCCTGCGCGGTGACTACCTGGCGATCGTGACACTCGGCTTCGGCGAGATCATCCGCCTGTTCCTGCGTAACCTCACCGACTGGACCGGTGGCCCCAACGGCATCAGCAACATCCCCAAGCCGGAGCTCTTCGGCTTGACTTTCGAACGCCGTGCAGCCGAGGGCATGCAGACTTTCCACGAGTTCTTCGGGCTGCAATACAACTCGATCAACAAGGTCATCTTCCTGTACCTGGTGGCCCTGCTGCTGGCCCTGCTGGCTTTGTTCGTGATCAACCGCCTGCTGCGCATGCCGATCGGTCGTGCCTGGGAAGCACTGCGTGAAGATGAGATCGCCTGCCGTGCACTGGGCCTGAACCCGACCGTGATCAAGCTCTCGGCATTCACCCTGGGTGCCTGCTTCGCCGGTTTCGCCGGCAGCTTCTTCGCCGCGCGCCAAGGCTTGGTGACGCCGGAGTCGTTCACCTTCATCGAGTCGGCGATCATCCTCGCCATCGTCGTGCTTGGCGGCATGGGCTCACAACTGGGCGTGATTCTCGCGGCCATCGTGATGATCCTGCTGCCTGAGCTGATGCGTGAGTTCAGCGAATACCGGATGCTGATGTTCGGTGCGCTGATGGTGTTGATGATGATCTGGCGTCCGCAAGGCTTGCTGCCTATGCAACGTCCACAGATGGAGCTGCCCCGATGAGCCGCGAAATTCTGCAAGTCAGCGGCCTGAGCATGCGCTTTGGCGGCTTGTTGGCGGTCAACGGTGTGGGCCTGACCGTCAAGGAGAAACAGGTAGTGGCGCTGATCGGCCCGAACGGCGCCGGCAAGACCACCGTGTTCAACTGCCTGACCGGCTTTTACAAGCCCAGCGGCGGCACCATCCTGCTCGATGGCCAGCCGATCCAGGGCCTGGCCGGCCACCAGATTGCGCGCAAGGGCGTGGTGCGAACCTTCCAGAACGTGCGCCTGTTCAAGGAAATGACCGCGCTGGAAAACCTGCTTATCGCCCAGCACCGCCACCTCAACACCAACTTCTTCGCTGGCCTGTTCAAGACCCCGGGTTTCCGCCGCAGCGAGAAGGAAGCCCTGGAGCGTGCGCAGTACTGGCTGGAGAAGGTCAACCTCACCGAGTTCGCCAACCGCACCGCCGGCACCCTTGCCTACGGCCAGCAGCGCCGCTTGGAAATCGCCCGCTGCATGATGACCCAGCCACGCATCATCATGCTGGACGAACCAGCCGCAGGCCTGAACCCGAAAGAAACCGAAGACCTCAAGGCCCTGATCGCCTACTTGCGTGAGTCGCACAGCGTCACCGTGCTGCTGATCGAGCACGACATGAAGCTGGTGATGAGCATCTCCGACCATATCGTGGTCATCAACCAGGGCACCCCCCTGGCCCACGGCACGCCGGAAGAGATCCGCGATAACCCTGATGTGATCAAAGCCTACCTGGGGGAAGCGTAAATGCTGAAGTTTGAAAACGTTTCCACCTTCTATGGCAAGATCCAGGCGCTGCACAGCGTCAACGTGGAGATCAACCAAGGCGAAATCGTCACCCTGATCGGCGCCAACGGTGCCGGCAAGTCGACCTTGCTCATGACCCTGTGCGGCTCGCCGCAGGCGCACAGTGGCAGCATCAAGTACCTGGGTGAAGAACTGGTCGGCCAGCCGTCCTCGCACATCATGCGCAAAAGCATCGCCGTCGTGCCGGAAGGCCGCCGCGTGTTCGCCCGCCTGACCGTCGAGGAAAACCTGGCAATGGGTGGTTTCTTCACCGACAAGGGCGACTATCAGGAGCAACTGGACAAGGTGTTGCAACTGTTCCCGCGCCTGAAGGAGCGCTACATGCAGCGTGGCGGCACCATGTCCGGCGGCGAGCAGCAAATGCTCGCCATTGGCCGGGCACTGATGAGCAAGCCCAAGCTGCTGCTGCTCGACGAGCCCTCGCTGGGCCTGGCACCGATCATCATCCAGCAGATCTTCGACATCATCGAACAGCTGCGCCGCGATGGCGTGACGGTGTTCCTGGTGGAGCAGAACGCCAACCAGGCGCTGAAGATCGCTGACCGGGCTTATGTGCTGGAAAACGGTCGGGTGGTGATGCAGGGTACGGGGGAAGCACTGTTGACCGACCCGAAAGTGCGCGACGCGTACCTGGGGGGTTGAATGAAAAAGGGCCTTCGGGCCCTTTTTTCTGCCTGCAGGACGTGTATCGTGGCCAGCTCTTTGGCAAAGATTCCCCGGAGCCCGCCCCATGCGCCTCACCCCTACCCTGCTGCTCAGTGCCCTGCTGCCCCTGTTCGCTGGCTGCCAGTTACTGGCTGAGCAGCCCCGTGACCCGAACATCGGCACCACGCGCATGCAGGGCGAACTGAGCGCCAATGGCGGCCGCCTGTTGTTCAAGCCCTGCAGCGAGGCACGCCGCTTCGTGATCAATGACGTCGCCGGCACCGGCATCCTGCCGGAGGCCGCCAACCTGGCCAAGGACGCCAACGCCAAGTTGTTCGCCGACGTGCGCGGTCGCCTCACTGGCGCCAAGCAGGCCGACAACGACGGCCAGCTGGAGGTCAGCCGCCTGTACCGCCTGGAACCCTCCACCCGCGCTTGCGACGACCCCAACTTCAAGCAGCTGACCCTGCGCGCCAACGGTCATGAACCGGACTGGGACATCAAAGCCAGCGGCAAGGGCATGGTCATCGAGCGAATCGGCCAGCCCCCCCTGCCCTTGCCGTTCCTGGAAGAAGAAGTACCCGGTGGTGGCTTGACCCTGACCAGCGAAGCCAACGGCCAGCACGTGGAACTGTGGGTCGCTCCGCAGCGCTGTGCAGATATCGCCACTGGCGCCATCCACCACCTGCGCGCCGAACTGCGCATCGACGGCAAGACCTTGCAGGGTTGTGCTTACTACGGCGGCGCACGCGACAACTGATCACCGGGCGTTTTTATCCTGCCAGTAGGGGCAGCGAACAGCTTATACTTGGCGGTTTGTGTAAAGCCGCCGGCCGCCCATGGCCGGGATACTGGACCCTGCCATGCTACGAATCACCGAACTGAAGCTGCCCCTGGACCATCCTGACGAAGCGTTGCGCGAAGCCATCGTCCAGCGCCTGGGCATCCGCGACGAGCAACTGCTCAGCTTCAACCTGTTCAAGCGCAGCTACGATGCGCGCAAGAAGAACAGCGAACTGCTGTTCATCTACACCATCGACCTGGAAGCCAGCAACGAGGCCGAGCTGCTCAGCAAGTTCGCTGATGATCGCAACATCGGCCCTGCGCCAGATGTCACCTACAAGTTCGTCGGCCAGGCCCCGGCAGGCCTGCAGGAGCGCCCGATCGTAGTCGGTTTCGGCCCTTGCGGCATCTTTGCCGGCCTGTTGCTGGCACAGATGGGCTTCAAGCCGATCATCCTCGAACGCGGCAAGGAAGTTCGCCAGCGCACCAAGGACACCTGGGGTCTGTGGCGTAAAAGCGTACTCAACCCTGAGTCCAACGTGCAGTTCGGTGAAGGCGGCGCCGGCACCTTCTCCGACGGCAAGCTCTACAGCCAGATCAAGGACCCGCAACACCACGGCCGTAAAGTGCTGGAAGAATTCGTCAAGGCCGGTGCGCCGGACGAAATCCTGTACATCAACAAGCCGCACATCGGCACCTTCCGCCTCACCGGCATGGTCGAACAGATGCGCCAGGACATGATCGCCCTGGGAGCCGAAGTGCGCTTCCAGGAGAAGGTCACCGACCTGTTGATCGAAGATGGCCAACTGACCGGTGTCGTGCTTGAAAGCGGCGAACAACTGCACTCTCGCCATGTGGTATTGGCCCTGGGCCACAGCGCCCGTGACACCTTCCGCATGTTGCACGCCAAAGGTGTCTACATGGAAGCCAAGCCGTTCTCGGTGGGCTTCCGTATCGAGCACCCGCAAACGCTGATCGACAAGGCGCGCCTGGGTAAGTACGCCGGCCACCCGAAACTGGGTGCCGCCGACTACAAGCTGGTTTACCACGCCAGCAACGGCCGCTCGGTATACAGCTTCTGCATGTGTCCGGGTGGCACCGTGGTCGCGGCCACCAGCGAGCCAGGCCGAGTCGTCACCAACGGCATGAGCCAGTATTCGCGTAACGAGCGCAACGCCAACTCCGGCATCGTCGTCGGCATCGATCCCGAGCGCGACTACCCGGGTGGCCCGCTGGCCGGTATCGAACTGCAGGAGCGCCTGGAGGCGCACGCCTATGTAATGGGCGGTAGCAACTACCAGGCCCCAGCGCAACTGGTGGGCGACTTTGTCGCCGGCCGCCCCTCCACCGCTCTGGGCAGCGTCGAGCCGTCCTACAAGCCGGGCGTGACCTTGGGCGACCTGGCGCCAAGCCTGCCGGACTTCGCCATCGAGGCGATCCGTGAGGCACTGCCAGCGTTCGACCGACAGATCAAGGGCTATAACCTGCATGATGCGGTGTTGACCGGGATCGAGACGCGCACCTCGTCGCCACTGCGGATTACCCGGGGTGAGGATTACCAGAGCCTGAACCTCAAGGGGCTGTTCCCGGCGGGTGAAGGGGCCGGGTATGCGGGCGGGATCCTGTCAGCCGGTGTGGATGGCATTCGCATCGCCGAGGCGGTGGCGCGGGATATGCTCGGCATCTGATTCTTTATCGAATGACAGGGCCTCTTCGCGGGTGACCCCGCTCCTGCACGGAACAGTGGTCTCCCCGCAGGGGCGGATTTCCCCAAGGCCTGCTGGCAACAACATATAACAAAAACGAATATGGTTTTTGTTTTAAGGAACATCGTCACAGGCTAGGGTGTACGCCCGTACCCTTCGTAAACTGCTCATGGAGGGCCTATAGCCCGTGCGTAGCCTGCTTACCCGTTTCTTCCAACTGGAAGCCGCCAGCGGCCTGCTGCTGATCGCTGCCGCCGTTCTGGCCCTGGTCATCAACAACTCGCCACTGTCCTACCTGTACAGCGGCTTGCTCGACGTACCCGTCGCCGTCCAGATCGGCGCGCTGAACATCGCCAAGCCATTGCTGCTGTGGATCAACGACGGCCTGATGGCCCTGTTCTTCCTGCTCATCGGCCTGGAAGTCAAACGCGAGGTGGTCGACGGCCACCTATCCAAGCCCTCACAAGTGATCCTGCCTGCCACCGCAGCCGTGGGCGGCATGGTGGTGCCAGCGCTGATCTACTGGTTCATCAACCGTGACAACCCCGCAGCCGTGGCCGGCTGGGCAATCCCTACCGCCACCGACATCGCCTTCGCCCTCGGTGTCCTGGCCCTGCTCGGCAAGCGCGTACCGGTGTCACTGAAGTTGTTCCTGATGACCCTGGCGATCATCGACGACCTGGGTGCAATCATTGTGATCGCCCTGTTCTACTCCGGCACCCTGTCGAGTGTGTCACTGCTGCTGGCTGCGGCCTGTCTGGTGGTGCTGGTGGCGATGAACCGGCTTGGCGTGGTCAAGCTTGGACCCTACATGATCGTTGGCCTGATCCTGTGGGTCTGCGTACTCAAGAGTGGTGTGCATGCCACCTTGGCCGGTGTCGCCCTGGCCTTTTGCATTCCGCTGCGTACACGCCATGCTGAATCGTCGCCTCTGCTGGCGCTGGAACACGCCCTGCACCCTTGGGTGGCCTATGCCATCCTGCCACTTTTCGCCTTCGCCAATGCCGGCGTTTCACTGACAGGCATGACCGTAGATAGCTTCACCCACCCAGTGCCGATGGGCATCACGGTCGGCCTGTTGCTGGGCAAGACCGTGGGGGTTTTCGGCCTGACCTGGGTGGCGGTCAAGCTGCGCCTGGCCTCGCTGCCTGCAGGTGCTGGTTGGGGGCAAATACTGGGGGTGGCGATACTCTGTGGCATTGGCTTCACCATGAGCCTGTTCGTAGGCTCGCTCGCCTTCGCCCCGGGTAGCAGTGATTACGCGGGCATGGACCGCATGGGTATTCTGACTGGCTCGTTCTTTGCCGCAGTGATCGGCTACGCCGTCACCGCGATGGCCAGCCGCAAAACCAGCGTTGCCTGACTTGACTGAAGCATAAGAAAAACCCCGACTGGCAGCAGCCATGTCGGGGTTTTTATTACTGCACTACGGTCAGTGCGAAACGCGACTGGTACCGTCTACAGTCATGATGCGCACTCGGTCGCCAACACGGAAGATTTCGTTCTCCTGCACGGCCTGCACATAGGCGCGCATGCTGCCATCATCTTCACGAACGGTAATTTCGACACCTTGGGTACGAGTCAGGCCTTCTTCTGCTGCGGAACCCGCCAAGCCACCGGCCACGGCACCGATCACGGCAGCCACGATGCTGCCACGGCCACCGCCCACGGCGCTGCCGGCTACACCGCCCACGATGGCACCAGCACCGCCGCCAATCGGGGTCTTGGTGCCCTCGATCTTGACCGGACGCAGGGATTCGATGGTGCCCATACGCACGGTTTGCACGCGGCGGGCTTCGTCACGGGAGTAGCTGTCACCGGTCAGGCTCGAGGCACAGCCCCCCAGCAGCAGCGACATGGTGGTAAAGGTCGCCACCAGCAAAGCGGATTTACGCATGGGTAAAGTCTCCATAAGTCAGGTGCTCATTAGACGCTGCACATTGACGGCTGTCACGGTACAAACGTAATAAAATTGTTTTCATTCAGCCGGGGTACAGCCTGCCGGGCTGTGTCGAAGGCCTTTCAAGTGAGACCAAGAATAGCCATGGATTACTTCATCGTCGTGGTCACCACCGTTACGGGACTGTATTTTCACTGGTGGCTGTATGTGCGCATGCGCCGCTGGATGGACCGTGACCTGGCCTTGTCGCTGGCAGGGGCTGATCCTGAAAAACGCGCGTTCATGCTTGAAAGGTTGGCGCAGGCGCGGCAGGAGAAGGTAGGGCGTAAGCAACTACCGGGGTGGTTGGAGCGCGAGGCGGCGGGATATCCGGGGTAACTTGATCGATGGCTGGGGCCGCTTGGCAGCCCCAGTTACTCAGGGTGCCAGCCGCTCTCGCAGCCACTGCCCATCCACCAGCCGATAGTTCAACCGGTCATGCAGGCGGCTTGCGCGCCCCTGCCAGAACTCGATGCGCTCGGGCAACAAACGGTATCCCCCCCAATGCTCAGGGCAATGCGGCTGGGTGTCGGAGAAACGCGCTTCAGTGGCCTTTACCAGGCCCTCCAGTTCCTCACGCCCGGCAATCACGCGGCTCTGTGGCGAGGCCCAGGCCCCCAGACGGCTGCCCAGCGGGCGGACCTGGTAGTAGGCATCCGACTCCTGCGCCGTAACCTTCTGCACTCGACCTTCAATGCGTACCTGACGTTCCAGCGCCGGCCAGAAGAAGGTCATGGCCGCAAAGGGGTTGGCTTGCAGTTGCTGGCCTTTGGCGCTGTCGTAGTTGGTGAAGAAAGTGAACCCCTGCTCGTCGAGCCCCTTCAACAGCAATACACGGCAATGCGGGCGACCTTCGCCGTCCACGGTGGCCAAGGTCATCGCGTTGGCTTCCACCGGTACCTGCTCGGTTTTCACCGCATCGGCGAACCACTGGTGGAACAGGGCAAACGGCTCCCCCGGTGCCTGGGCTTCGGTCAGTCCATCACGGGTGTAGTCGCGGCGCATATCGGCCAGGGATTGGGTCATGACTGCGGTTCCTTGACGATCAGTTGGTCTTCGCAGGGCTGTTGGCAGCTACTTTCTTGTCAACGGCAGCTTTCTTGGCCGCAGGCTTGGCTGGCGCAGCTTTTTTCTTGGCTGCAGTCTTCGCAGGTGTTTTGGCCTTGGCTACAGGTTTCTTCGCCGCAGCCTTGGCGACCGGCTTGCTGCCAGCAGCCTTGGCATCCTGCACGGCCACCATAGAGGCCGGGGCGGGTGCCGGGGCGGCCTGCTGGTATTTGGCCAGGAGTGCAACCATGGTGTTCTGCGGGGTCAGCAACATTTCCACGCGGCGGTTCAGGGAGCGCCCCTCGGCGCTGTCGTTGGCAGCGCGCGGCATCATCGAGCCCATACCCTTGAGGGTCAGGCGGTCACGCTGCAGGCCGCTGAGGCGGAAGATGGCCGATACCGAAGCGGCGCGCTCCAGGCTGAGCTTCTGGTTGGCAACGGCGGCACCGCTGCTGTCGGCATGGCCCAGCACCAGCACGGCAGTCTTGGGGTCGCCTTCGACAGTCTTGGCGACGCGGGTGATCGGGCCCAGGGACAGGGGCAGCAGCATGTTCGGGCGATCACGATTGTATGAGCTGTCTACCGGCAGGGTTACCGCCAACACATTGTCGCGACGCTCCAGCTCCAGCTTGCTGTCCTTGATCGCTTCACGCAGCTTGGGCTCGTATTCGTCCAGCCAGGCCTGGGTAGCCTTCTGATCAATCTTCGGCACCACCGGCCCCTTGGCTTGCTCATCGTCACCGCCAAACGGCCACCACCAGCGGCTGGCGCTTTCGGATTTGGCATCGGCTTTGGCCACGGTTTCAGTAACGGCTGACTTCACTTCCTGCTCGGCAACCTTTTCCGAACCGAAAGGCCACCAGCTGGAACCACCTACCTTGGAGCCATCCGGGGAGTGGCTGGCGCAGCCGGTAACGGCGGTCAGGCACAGGGCGAGTGCTAAGGTTTTATGTGAAGACATCAGCGATACACCATGAAATAGAAAGATATTTTGCCCAGGGACTTCAGGCCTTGGCATTGAGGATAGTCAAAGGGGTGTGGCAATACCCGCATTACCCGATCAAAGGCAAGTGGCAAGAACGCGCACCAGTTTCTGGGCCCGTGGGTCCATCAGCACATAAGGGCCTAGGGTATTGACCACAAAACCGAAGGCCACATCGTGCTCCGGGTCGGCAAAACCGACCGAGCCACCGGCACCGGGGTGGCCAAAGGCGCGGGCGCCAAGACCAAAGGTGGCATTCGCCACATCGGGCTGGTCGAGCATGCAGCCCAGGCCGAAACGGGTCTGAGTGAGCAAGGTACGATCCTGGCCGAGGCTATGCTCGCGGGTCAGCTCATCGAGCAGTTCGGATTCAAGCAGGCTGCCGTCCAGCAGACCGGCATAGAACCCCGCCAGGCTGCGTGCGTTGCCATGGCCATTGGCCGCTGGCTGCTGCATGCGTCGCCATTCCGGTTTGTTGGTGCTGGTCAGTATCGCGGGCGGGTTGGTAAAGGCGCGGGTCGACAGTGCCTCAGGCTCGCGCATGGTCACCTGCAGCAAGCGTTGCGCTGCGGCATCTCCAGCGTTGCCCTTGCCACGGGCAATATGCGCCACGCGGTGGAACTCTTCGTCGGCCAGGCCAACATGGAAATCCAGCCCCAACGGGCGGGCGGTACGGGCCACGATCGAGTCGCCAGGGCCACGGCCGTCGGCACGGCGGATCAGCTCGCCGATCAGCCAGCCATAGGTGATGGCGGCATAGCCGTGTTCTGTGCCTGGCGTCCACCACGGAGTCTCGGCGGCCAGGGCATCGACCATGACCTGCCAGTCATACAAAGCTTCGGCCGGCAGCAGCTCACGAATGGCCGGCAAGCCGGCACGGTGGCTGAGCAACTGGCGCAAAGTGATCGACTGCTTACCCGCCTGGGCAAACTCGGGCCAGTAGTTGGCCACCGGGGTATCGAGGGCCAGCTTGCCCTCGCCGACCAGTTGCAGGGCGGTAACGGCCGCGAAGGTCTTGGTGCAAGAGAACAAGTTGGCGATGGTATCGCTGTGCCAGGCCTGCTGGCCGTCCTTGTCGGCACAGCCGGCCCACAGGTCAACGACGGTTTCGCCACCCACCTGGATGCACAGCGCGGCGCCACGCTCCTGGGGATCATCGAACAGCGCGGCAAAGGCTTCGCGCACGGCTTCGAACTTCAGCTCATAGTGACCCTGGATCTGCACCCGCTGCTCTCCGTACGACCATATCCAAAAAGGTGTGCATTGTTTCAGTAGTTGGGCGTTTTGCAAACTGGCTTGGACCAAGTGGTCGCGACACAAAGCCACTCCCACGTAAGATGACTGCACCAGCCTGACTTCAGGGGGCCGGTCTTTCCAGCTCGGCACGCAGCTGGCTCATGGTGTGCAGGTTACTTTTGCGCACGGCATCGACAAACCCTGGATAGGGCATGTCGGTAATCGCCACCAGCCCGAGGTGGCCGTTCTCACCATCGAGCAGGCGACCGCTGGCCGGTTGGTCGAGGTACTGGAACCAGTGCGCGCCAACGATCATCGGCTGCGCCAGGGCCGCCTTGAGGAAGTTTGCGTAGGCCGGGCCGCGATCCTCTTCCCGCGCCAGCTCCAATGGCCCCGGCCAGAACGGCCCGCGATCACGCGAGCCGAACTGGAACTCGGACACGAGCACCGGCTTGTCCAGCTCCGCCAGGCGGGCAAAGTCGTAGCCGTCCTGTGGCTTGAGGGTATAGAAGTTGAAGCTCAGTACATCGCAGAACTCGGCACAGGCCTTGACCGCCTCCGGTGTACTGACCGCATAGCGACCACCCAGGAGCATGTGATTGGGCGCATGCCACTTCAACGAATCGGAAATGGTCTTGAAGTAGGTCTCGGCAAATACCCGCTGGAAGTGTTGGTAGTCACGCTCGATTTCCGGGTGCTCCGGGTTAGGCAACGGCGCCTCGAAGCCAGGATCCTCCATTAGCTCCCAGGCGGTCAGTTCGATCCCCCAGGCCTTGGACAACCCCTCCTGGTTGCGATACTTGTCGCGCAGCTGCTTGAGAAACGCGCGTTTGGCTGGCACGTCGGTGGTCAGGCGCAAGGTACCGTAGGCCAGGCCATAACGGGCCTGGGGATCGCTTCCGGGGGCAGCCCAGGCCAGTTCGTTGTCCGCGAAGTAGCCGATCAACCAAGGGTCGTCGCGGTGATCGCGAGCGGCGATGGCCACCGCACGTTCGGTGGCCATGGCAAATCGCGGGTCGAACGGGTCGGGCATGCGCCCCCACCAATCCATGCCAGTGCTGATGCTGGCATAGTCGCCCACGATCGACAGCGGCAAGGTATACGGCATGCGTCTGGCCTGGCCAAGGGCCGGCTCGCTCCAGTTGCCAACGGTGTTGAACCCCCAGGCCAGAAGCCGGTCAAGCGCGTGCGCCTGCCAGCGGTCGGCATCCAGCACCGGCAGTGCGCAGTTGGCTGGCTGGCCCTCCACTGCGGGCGGACAGGGTTTGCCATAAGTACGCTGCAGGTTGGCGGCGTAGAAGTCGAACCAACGCCCCTGCTTGAAATTGCGCCCCTGCGACGAGGCATTGCCATCGTCGTTGTTGCTTTCGCCATAGAACCCGGCCAGTGCATCGCCCTCGGCGGGCAGGGCCTTGAACATGCCTTCGCGCCCGGCGACATAAGTACGCCCACCGTCTGCCGCCACGGCGTTCACCCCCAGCGAATAGAACGGGTGCCCATCCGGCGTTATCAGGTACCAGCGGCCATCACGCTTTTCAGTGCGAAAGAAGCCCTTGGCTGCAAAGGCCGGCCCGCCCACCAGGCCACCGTAAGCGTCCAGCTGCTGCTTGCTGCGCTCCGCCAACCAACCCTTGAGCTGTTGCTGTTCACGGGTATCGGCCGCCTTGAGCTGCTCGTCACTGGATACCTTCTCGGGCCAGTTCCCGCGAGTCGACTGGCCATAGGCATCAATCAGCTCGTGATAGGCCGCCCTGTACGCCTGGTCGTCATCCTGGATACCGACACGCTCGATCAACAGGCTCTGCGCCACCTTGGGGCTGGGGATGCTCAGGCTGACCGAGATCACCTGCTTGAGGTCGACTGCACCGGCACTGCTGGTCAAAAGGAGGCGCTGACCACCGTGGGTCCACGGCATCGGCGGGCCGGCGCGCATGCCCTGGTCCAGCGGCGAACTGGCTGTCAGCGGCACCATCACCGTTTGCGCGGGGCCTGCGGGCAGGTCGATACGGCTGGTCAAGGTGCCGCCATCGCTGCCTTGCACCGTGACATCCACGGTCAATGCCCAATCCATGGCACTTTGCAGGCGCAAGGTCAGGAACTGCCCGGCGGACCAGTCCCACACCCCGCTCTGCGGGCTCAGGCGCAGGGTGGGCTGCTGCGCCGGGTTGAACACCACACGCCGCAACACCTCGCCCTCGGCCGTTTGTTCCGCGTTGTACTGCGGCATGCCGGCATTCACGGTCGCCACATTGACCACCGAGGCCGGGCGCACGAAGCTGAACAGCGTTTGCTGCTCGGCCAGCAAGGGCGAACTGCACAACAAGGCGAAGACGGCGGGCACGGTACGGCGGATCATAAGGCGAGGGCTCTCCTTCAGGGCCCTGATGGGCCCAAGACTGAGTAATGGACAATGCGCCGGCGCAAGTGCTCGGCGGTCAGGAAATTTCCCGCCGGAACGGCGGCAGCGCATTGAGAATAGCCTTGCCGTAGCGCTGGGTGACCAAGCGCCGGTCAAGCAAGGTGATAACGCCGCGATCCTGCTCGGTACGCAGGAGGCGACCGCAGGCCTGGATCAGCTTCAACGAGGCGTCGGGCACGGCAATTTCCATGAACGGGTTGCCGCCACGTGCCTCGATCCACTCGGCCAGCGCAGCTTCGACCGGGTCATCGGGCACAGCGAAGGGAATCTTGGCGATGACCACGTGTTCGCAATACGCACCCGGCAGGTCGACGCCTTCGGCAAAGCTGGCCAAGCCAAACAGCACGCTGTGCTGGCCATCGTCGACCCGCGCCTTGTGCTTGTTCAGGGTTTCCTGCTTTGAAAGGTTACCCTGGATGAGCACCAGCTTGCGCCAGTCACGGTCCAGACCGTCAAACACATCCTGCATCTGCTTGCGTGACGAGAACAACACCAGCGCGCCACGGGCATCTTCGACAATGTTCGGTAGCTCGCGGATGATCGCCGCGGTGTGCGCTGCCGCATCGCGCGGGTCGGCCTGCAGGTCGGGGACCCGCAGAAGGCCGGCATCGCCATGCACAAACGGGCTGGGCACCACGCAGGTGACTGCGTCGCGCGGCAACCCCGAACGCATGCGGAAACGGTCGAATTTGCCCAGCGCGGTCAATGTCGCCGAAGTTACCAGCGCACCGTGGGCCACGCTCCACAGGCTGCGCCGCAGCATTTCTGCGGCGAGGATGGGGCTGGCGTTGACTTCGATGTCGAACAGCGCGCCACTCTCGGCCAACGTCAGCCAGCGCGCCATGGGGGGGCTGTCTTCCGGGTCTTCTGCGGTGAAGGCTGTCCACAGCTCCCAGTTGCCTTGAGCACGGGTGACCAGGCTGCCGAACAACGGATACCACTCTTCGGCCTGGTGGCTGGCGATGCCGATGTTGACCTCGCCGTCCATGCCTTCCTTGAGCAGGTCAGCCAGACGGGTGAACAGATCGTTGAGGCGGGCAAAGCCCTTTTTCAGTTCGATGCCCACTTCGCGAATCTGCTCCGGCACCACCCCTCCCTCGAAACGGTAACGCGGGCGCTCACGGCCTTCGGTGTCCTCGCTGGGACGGAAGTCGGCCACCTGTTCACAAAGGGTGAACATGAACTGCTGCTGGGTGCGTACTTCTCGTGCCAGCTCCGGCACCTGCTCGATGTACTTGCCCAGGTCGCCGGGCAGCGGATGCTGGGCCAGCAGCTTGGTCAGGTTCTTGGCGGTCTGCTCCAACCAGTCGGCGGTAGAGCGCAGCCGCGAGTAATGGGCGAAATGGCCGATGGCCTTGTCTGGCAGATGATGGCCTTCGTCGAACACGTACATGGTATCGCGCGGATCGGGTAGTACCGCGCCGCCACCCAGGGCCAGGTCGGCCAGGACCATATCGTGGTTGGTGACGATCACGTCGACCTTGCCCATGCCTTCGCGGGCCTTGTAGAACACGCACTGCTGGAAGTTGGGGCAGTGGCGGCCGGTGCACTGGCTGTGGTCGGTGGTCAGGCGTGCCCAGTCCTGGTCCTCCAGGGCCTCGGACCAGCTGTCACGGTCACCGTCCCAGCGGTTGCCGGCAAGCTTCTCGATCATGCTGTTGAACAACTTCTGGCTGCGCTCGTCGACTTCGATACGGAAGCCTTCTTCTTCGAACAGTTGAGCCGTGGCGGACTGGGCGTGGCCTTCCTGCAGCAGGATGTCGAGCTTGGACAGGCACAGATAGCGGCCACGGCCCTTGGCCAGGGCGAAGCTGAAGTTGAGGCCGCTGCTGCGCATCAGGTCGGGCAGGTCCTTGAAGACGATCTGCTCCTGCAGGGCCACGGTGGCCGTGGCGATCACCAGGCGTTTGCCCGCGGCCTTGGCAGCCGGGATGGCAGCCAGGCTGTAGGCTACCGTCTTGCCGGTACCGGTGCCCGCTTCCACGGCCACCACCGCAGGCTCGCCAGCGCGGCGGCCTTCATCGTCGCAGGCAATGTCGCCAAGTACCTTGGCCACTTCGGCGATCATCAGGCGCTGGCCATAGCGCGGCTTGAGGCTCTTGGCTTCGAGAAAACGCGAATAGGCGCCCTGGATAGTGGCTTTGAGTTCGTTGCTGATCATGGTCTGCAGGCGCCCGGAGGGCTGGATATATTTTCAGTGTTTCGCATGGGGCGGCTATCATACCCCGCTATTGCCCTTTCTGCCGCATGGAGATCCGAATGCTCGCCTTTGCCCTGCCCTACACACTGCATGTTCTGGCCGCCCTGGTATGGGTCGGCGGCATGTTCTTCGCCTGGCTGGTGCTGCGCCCGGCAACGGTTGCAGCCCTGGAAGGGCCTGCCCGCCTGCGCTTGTGGGTGGAAGTTTTCCGACGCTTCTTCGGCTGGGTCTGGCTGGCGGTGGCGATTTTGGCGATAAGTGGTATCGGCATGTTGCACATGCGCTTCAGCGGTTTCGAGACAGCACCCAGGTACGTACACGTGATGATCGGTGGCGGGATCGCCATGCTTGCCTTGTTCATGCGCATTCAGGCGTTGCTGCTGCCGGAATTGAAGGCAGCAGTGCAGGCCGAGGACTGGCCGACGGGGGCGGCGGTACTGGGGCGCATTCGGCGGATGGTGGGGGTCAATCTGCTGCTGGGGCTGGCCGTGGTTGCGGTGGCCAGTTCGCGGCTGGTGATCTGACAGGTTCTGCGCGCAACCAGTAGCGAAACCGGTGCCACGGTGGATGTCACCGGCGTTGCCGGTGTTCGCGGGCAAGCCCCACAAGGGATCGCGGTGAGAGTCACAGCCACTGCAGCTCACTTCACCCGCGGCGCCTCGCGCACACGGGGAATGGACATGACATGGAAGATCCCCGTCAACAGGATTTGCAACCGGTCAAACCAACGGTGACTGCGCCCGCGCAGGCTGCGATTGAAGAACAGCACTTCAAGCAAGTGCAGACCCAACAAGACGATGCCTGTGGCATTGATCAGCAGATTGAAGGGCAAAGGTTGTGGCATCAGCTGATTGAACAACAACACCCCCCAGAAAGCGACCGTCAGGACCTTGCCCAGACCCAGGATGAACTTCATACCCGTCCCTATAGATTGTTGTCATGTCGAGGCGACCCGATCGAGCAAACCGTGCGAACGACATTGACGGTAATGCCAAGGCAGGCGCCTGCACCACTCAGTTGAAGTGCAGCTCCACCCGTCGGTTGCGCGCGCGGCCCTCCTCGGTTTCGTTGTCGGTCACCGGCTCGCTTTCCCCGCGGCCCTGGCTGGTGACCTTGCCCATCTCCAGGCCCTGACCAATCAGGTACTCGGCGACGCTGCTGGCGCGGCGTTCGGAAAGTGCCTGGTTGTAGCTGTCGGAGCCCACACTGTCGGTATGCCCGATCACACGGACCTTGGCCACCGTCGGTGAGTTGAGTTTCGCCACCAGGCCTTGCAGGCGTTGCTGGGCCGCCGGCGTCAGTTCGGCGGAGTCGAAGGCGAACATCACCGCGCCGTTGTCATCGAGGGTGATCACCTCTGGCGAGGGTTCGGGAGCACTGGCAGGTGGCGCTGCCGGGTACTGTCTGAGTGGGCAACCCATGTGGTCGACCGCCGTGTTGGCTGGGGTCTCGGGGCAGTGATCACGCCGATCGAAAATGCCGTCACCGTCTTCGTCACCGTCCTGGGCATAACAAATCAGCCCCCCGGCGATGGCGCCCAGGGCACCACCACCGGCAGCCCAGGAAGAACTCTCGATGGCGCCAAGGCCACCACCGACCAAGCCGCCCAGCAGGCTGCAGATGGGCCAGGTCCTTTGATTGAGGGGCGCACTGCCATCGCTGTGCGTAGCGCAGCCCGCGAGCAGGCTGGCAGCCACCAACAGCGGCAATGCCGCCTTCGACGTCACACTCATGCTGAATGCTCCTGTGTCATTGGCCACAAACGGCCGGGCGGCATGAAGATGCGCCCGTGCCACTGCTCAAGGCACGAGCGCACGCCGTCTTACCGCTGGATCTTGATCTCGGTACGACGGTTCATGGCACGCCCTTCGGCTGTGGCATTGTCTGCCACCGGCTGGGTCTCACCCGCGCCGACCACCGAAACGAAGCTGCTGCGCGCTACACCGCTGTCGACCAGATAATCGGTCACCGAATGGGCACGTCGCTCGGACAGCTTCTGGTTGTAGCTGTCGGAACCGACGCTGTCGGTATGGCCGCTGACGCTAAGGCGGGCAGATGGCGCTTCCTGCTTCAGACGCGTGGCAATGGTATTGAGGCGCTCTTTGTCACTGGCAGTCAGGCGCGCAGAATCGAACTCGAAGTGCACATCACGGATGACAATGACTTCTTCCTTCTGCACCACCACTTCTTCGACCACCGCGACCGGCTCAGGCGGGCATCCGTTGGCATCGACCTGCACACCACGCGGGGTGCCAGGGCATTTGTCACGGCTGTCGGGCACGCCGTCGCCATCCTCGTCGCCATCGCCGTGGGCCCAGCAATAGCCCGCCGCCAGGCCACCGCCCAACAACGCACCCCAGCCAGCCCAGCTGGAACTTTCGATGGCGCCCAAGGCGGCGCCGCCTACACCCCCGACGGCGGCACATTTCGGCCAGTCGGTTTTTTGCAAACCTGCACAACCAGTCAACACACTGGTGAGCAGTACCAGGGGTATCGCTGTGCGTACTATGCTCATTTCATTGCTTCTCCTAGGGGGAATCGGCATAAGACCGATCTCTGGGAGTAAAGACCGCTCATCCCAACCCTGCCAGCAATAAGCTACGTCACGGCCACATGCCTCTTTGCCCACACGCCGCAGCCCGCTAGTCTTGGACGACTAGAACGAGGAATGGCAATGACCGAAGGTTTTTCCAAACGCACCCCGCAACAGGCCCTGGCAGCCCTGCTCGAGCGCTTCACTCCGCGACGCCTGCTGCTGGTAGGTACGCGCTTTCCGGCGCTGGACGCCTTCGCCCAGGCGCACCCCCAGGTGACCATCGACATCGCCGCCCCTGGCCCGCTGCCGGCCGAACTGGCCGCCCAGCGCTTTGATCTGGCGGTACTGGTGGACTGCCTGGAGCACTTGCCCAAGCGCACCGGCCTGGAGCTGCTCGGCGGCATTCGCAACCTCAACGCCAGCCGGGTTGCAGTGCTGGCCGACCTGGCCGCCTGCGGCTGGCAGGACACCGACTTCTTCGCCCTGGCCTTGTCGGCCAGCGAGAAATTCCGCCGTGACCAACAGGTTTTGAGCCTGTTCACCTATGATCTACATGACTATAAGCAGGTACCGGACTGGCTCAACGCCAGGTTCTGGGCCAACCCTGAAAACTTCGGCAAGTACTGGTGGTGATGATGAGTGTCTCGGTCTGCCCTTGTGGCAGTGGCAACCTGCTTGACGCCTGCTGCGGGCATTACCATGCCGGTACCCCGGCACCGGATGCCCAGGCCCTGATGCGCTCACGCTACAGTGCGTACGTGCTGGGCCTGGTCGACTACCTGGTAGCCACCACCCTACCGGTTCAGCAAGCCGACCTGGACCGTGCTGCCATCGCCGACTGGAGTGCACAGAGCACCTGGCTGGGCCTGGAGGTGGAAAGCGCAGAAGTGCTGGGCGGCCAGCCGGAACACGGCTTCGTCACCTTTACCGCGCGTTGGCACGACCAAGAGGGCGATCATCAGCACCGTGAACGCTCGGCCTTCGTCCAGCATGCCGGTCGTTGGTACTTCATCGACCCAACGGTCGGGCTGAAGGCCGGGCGCAACGACCCCTGTCCCTGCGCCAGCGGGCAAAAATTCAAGAAATGCTGCGCCAGCTACGTAGGGAACTGAACATGATCAAGCGCACCCGTCTGCTACTGCTCGGTGCGCTGCTGGCATGGCTGACGGGTTGTGCCAGCTGGGGCGAGGACTGGCGCGAGCCCGAAGTGCATCTGGTCGAGGTCGAAACAGTCAAGGCCAGGTTGCTGGAACAGGAGTTCGTGTTGCACCTGCGGGTCGACAACCCCAATGACAGCCGCCTGTTCATTCGCAACGTGTCGTATGCAATACGCCTCAATGACCTGCTACTGGTGCAGGATCAAGCCAGCGTATGGCGCAGCGTGGGCGGGCATGCACGGCGCACGTTCAAGATCACCGCACGAACCAACCTGTGGCAGCACCTGAAGCCACTGGCCAAACTGCTGAAAAGCAAGCAGCCGCTGCATTACACCCTGCAGGGCGAACTGGCGACCGGGTTGCTCATCCATCGGGACCTGCACATATCACGCAGTGGTGAGATAATCTCCGGCGATCACATACCGGAGTAACCCTGCAATGTCCCAACAGCCTCACGTTCATGGCCCTGACTGCAACCATGACCATGATCACCACCACGATCACGGCCATGTACACGGCCCGCACTGCAACCACGGCCATCAGGAGCCGGTACGCAACGCCCTGAAGGACGTTGGCCGTAACGACCCGTGCCCGTGCGGTAGCGAGAAAAAGTACAAGAAGTGCCACGGCGCCTGATCGACTGACTCGATAAAAAACTGAGAGATTGCGCGAACACTGTGGGGAGCGGGCGCGCCCGCGAACACGGGCGAAGCCCGTGCCATCCACCGCGCCACCTGCTTCGCGGGCTTGCCCGCTCCCACAGGTACCGTGCCAGCCTCTGAATCATGAGCCTGGCACAGGTAGGCTACGCGGCCTTTCGCCGGTTAGCCCCCAGCAGGTCCTGGTACCAGAGGCCGGCATCATAGGCGATGGTCACCAGGGTGGTCTCGACATACTGCGGGTGCTGGGCCATGCGCTGGGCAACCGCCAGGCAGGCAGCGGCTGTATTACCGACGAAAATGCCACTCTGCATGTAGAACCAGCGCTGTGCGGCCAGCATTTCTGCATGGTGCACCTGGGCCCGCTCGTCCACCAGCGACCAGTCCATGAACGGCGGGCAAACGCCCACGGCCATGCCTTCAAAACGATGATCGGCGAACACGCCGGCCCTCGAGTCACAGCCATTGGGATCGACCAGCACCGTCGACACCTCGAAGCCATGGTCCTTCAGCCCCAGGGTGATACCCGTGAAACTGGCGCCAGTACCCGCACAGCCCACGAACAGGATCTGTCGCCCCGCCCCGGCGTTGGTCAGTTGCATGGCCAGTTCGCTGGCGGTCTGATAGCGGTGGGCCTCGATGCCTACCGGGTTGTTGAACTGGTCGGTGTAGAAGTATGACTTGCCCAGCGCGGCCTGGTTATCCAGGTGATGCATCACCACGTCCTTGGGTGTGGCACCGGCCATCAGCATTTCCTTGCCGATCAGTCGGGCACCGAAACACTCCAGCAGATCCCGCTTGGTCTGGCTGAAACTCAGCCCGACCGCCAGCTCTACGGCGACCTGGTATTTGTGGCAAGCCGCCAGCAAGCCAAAGCCGAAACTGCCACCGGTCTTTTCGATGACGGTCGTCACCCCAGGAGTGATGTCACCCTTGCGCACGGCATGTTCGACGATCTGCCGCGCCGCCCGGTATTTGTGGCTACCGCCCGGGTTGTTCATTTCCAGTTTGGTGTAGATACGATCGCTGACACTGATGAGCTCGCTCATTTGCGGCTACCTTCCATTGAAGTATGCAGACCGGCCTTGTTCTGCAGCAGCCCGGCAGTGGCAACCAGCAGCCCCATGCAGAGGACCATGCAGATGGCATTGGTACCGTCCCAGCCAACCGAGCTCAGCAACAGCGAAGGGCTGAATGCGCCGAGGGTGGCAAAAATGGCAATGGCCAGGTCGTTCTTGCCCTGCATCTGCATCGCGGCCGGGCTGTTCTGCAGTGACTGGGCCAGCAACGCACCTCCGCCTACATAAGTGAGGTTCCAGCCCAGTCCAAGGGCAATCAGTGCCAGGGTCATCATGGCGTAGCTGTGCGACCAGATATTCATCGCCGAACAACCGATCAACAGGGCCAGGCCCGCGCAAATGGTGGTCTTGATACCCAGTCGCTGGATGATGGCGCCGGTGAAGAACGACGGGGCAAACATGGCGATCACATGCCACTGGATCGCCAGTCGGACGTCAGTGAAGTCCTCGTGCATGTGTTTCATGTGCATCGAAGCCTGGATCATCAGCAGGTTCATGATCCCGTAGCCCAGCGCAGCGACAGCCATTGCCACAACCACGCTCGGGCCTGCCGGCTCGGCGCGGGTGCTTGCCGGCTGTGTTGCGCTGTTGATCGCGCTGGCCGTACCCGCATCATTGGGCAGGCACAGGGCAATCAACAACGACAGCAGCGCCAGGCCGACAAACGCGGCATAACACAGCGAAAACAGTGGGAAGCCACCAACATCACGCAGCCACTCGGTAAGCGTTGGCCCGACGACAGCCGCGATGACCCCGCCAGCCACGACCAGCGAAAGCGCCTTGGGCTTCAAGGCCTGGGAAAGATTGTCGGTTGCCGCGAACCGGTTGAAGTTGGCGAACGCGATGTACACACCCAATGCTGAGTGGCTGAGGACCAGCGTTGGAAAATGCTGGTGCTCCACCGCCAGAAAGCCGCTTACGCCAGACAGCGCCAGGGGAATCGCGCCCAGCATGAACGCCTTTTTACGGCCGATGCGGCTCATCAGCCTGGAAACCGGATAGGTTGCCAACATCAGGCAAAGAAACTGGAACCCGTACGGCACCGTGGACCATGCGGCGTCAGGCGCCAACGAGGCCCCGACAATGGCGGCCATCGTCACCGACATCACGGCAGTCGTCAGGTTGATCGACTGTGCGGTGAAATACAGGTACGTGCGCCGCGGTAACGTGCTGTTCATAATGCGTGCTCGTGATAAGGGGACAGGTCGATTTCGGCCTCGGGGAACACGCAGATCAGCCGTTCCTTGCCTTTACCCAGGCGTTTGCGCTTGACGCCAAGGCGCCCGATGCGCCGAGGCGAATCGAGGTGCGTGCCACCGCACGGGATTTCGATCCCGTTGTAGGTCCACAAACGCGCGTCCTCCAGGCCTTGAACCGCGTAGTGCTCGATGGGCGCATCGCAGCCGATCAGTTCATTCGCCCGTCGTTCGATTTCAAGTACGTCTTCAGCCGTGAACGCGTCCTCGACCAGGAAGTCGAAACGTGCCGTGTCTTCTTTGATATGGCAGCCGATCGTCCATTGCTTCAGCTCTTCACGCAGCCCGATGGCGGCGGCATACAGGAAGTGGCTGGCACTGTGAGACAACGTCAGCCGTTCGCGCCGTTCAATATCGATAGTGACGCGGGCCGGCATGCCTACGATGACTTCATCAAGCAAGTGCAAATCATCAGGGTGCAAGCTGTGAATAATGATGCCGCCCAGTTTTCCGCCTTTGAAACCCTCCAGGCGAATAGGGCTACCGTAGAGTTTTTTAACCCAGATGAATCGCACGGTACCCACCGGTAATTCAATCGTGCCGAAGTCCGCTTCCTGGCCGCCACCTTCCGGGTAGGCCACTGTGCTCAACAACTCGATGCCGTCACTGTGCACGCGTGCTACTTGAGTGTTCGCGCCCGCCAGGTACTGGTCTTTGTAATACAGTTTCTCGGTATTTCGTAAAACTTCATAGTTAAGAGAGTTCATGATTCCAATACCACCTGCAATGATGTTTTAACCTGTACCCGGGCAGCGGCCGGGACGTCTTTGGTAACAATGCAGCCCGGTCCGATAAACGCGCCGTCACCCACATGAATTGCGCCCAGCACACTGGCGAAAGCGCCGATCTGTACCCGGTTACCCAACGTCGGATGCCTGGGGTTCGAGGGGTTGTCACTGATACCGCGGGCGCCCAGGGTCACCCCGCCCAGCACGTAGCAATCGTCACCAATGGTCGACGTTTCACCAATGACGGTGCCCATGCCATGATCGATGATGAAGCGCGCACCGATGCGGCTGCGGAAATGAATCTCCGCCCCCGACAGCATTTTTCCGCGCCGGGAAATCATGGCGGCCAGGCATTGGCCGCCGGCGCCGTAGGTAGCGGCGCTATTGTTGTAGATCCAATGGGCAAGCCGATAATGCAAAACCGCAGAATAAGAGGTGTAGGTTTTTGCAATGAATACCAGGTCGCGGCCGGCAGCCGGATCTTTCATGGCAAATGCCTGCAAATCGGCATGTGCCTGTTCAGTCACACTTTCAATGACCGATGTTTCTTTCAGTGCTTCGAACTCGACGATTGAACAACACTCCAATAACGCCGAGGTCACAAGATTCTTTACAACTTTGAATGACTCCAGTTCGTCAGGGACAGGAAGCCTGGCAATGACGGCTGATTGCATGTCCATAGGGTGCATGGGCTTGATATCCAGTTGTCGGGTCTGCACAAACGCTATAAGTGCCGCCTTTGTTGGCAGCCGAAAGTTTCGACACGGGGATAGTGGCATGTGCTGGCCATTTGCAAACGAACAGTCGACAAGCATTTCCGTTAACTGTTAGGCTTTTTTTTCTAACGGTTTCGGACCTGCCATGACCCCCTGCAGCCTTCATCACCTGTTGAAACAACGCCTGGATGCAGGCGAGTGGTTGCCAGGGCAACGCATGCCCTCCATCCGCAAGCTGACGGCGGCAGTCGACTTCAGTTACCACGACGTCGTATCGGCCTATGCCCAGTTGGTCAGCGAAGGTGTGTTGACGGCATCACCCGGCCGTGGCTACTTCGTGGCAAACCGCGCCCGGCAAACCAGCGTGATCCACGAACCCGAGTGCATGGCCGGCGATCCGCTGTTCCGGCTGCTGCAGGGCGGCCAGCACTTCACCAAACTGGGCAGCGGCTGGCTGCCCCCTGCATGGCGCGACACCGAGTTGCTGGCCAAGGCAATTCGGCGCACGGCGCGGTTGGAGCAGAGCTCGCTGGCAGAGTACGGCGACATCCAGGGCTATCTGCCCATGCGTAAACAGCTGTGCGTGCACATGAAACGGCTGACCCGTGTCGAAGCCCGCCCCAACCAGTTGCTGACCACACTGGGTGCCACGCAAGGCCTGGACCTGGTGGCACGGTTGCTGATCAAACCAGGCGACCACGTTTTCGTCGACGAACCGGGCAACGGCAACCTGATCAAGCTGATCCAGCTGGCGGGCGGGCACGTCGTCGGCATTCGGCGGACCCAGGACGGGCCGGACGTGGAAGAAATGAGAAGCCACCTGGCCAGGCACAAGGTCAAGGCGTTTTTCTGCAACAGCACCTTCCACAACCCGACCGGCAGCAACATCAGCCCGCACAACGCTTTCAGCGTCCTGCGCCTGGCGGTGGAGCACGAGTTCTTCGTGGTCGAGGATGATGTGTATGGGGACTTCAGCCCCGCCGTGCGCCAGACCTTTGCCGAGCTGGACAACCTTGACCGGGTTATCTACATCGGCAGCTTCTCCAAGTGCCTGTCGGCATCGCTGCGCGTGGGGTTCATTGCCTGCTCGCAAGACCTGATCGAGCCGCTCACACGCCTTAAACTGCTGACCTGCGTTGCTGTCCCGGCGTTTTGCGAACGCTTCGTCAACACCATATTGTCGGATGGCACCTATGCCCGGCACATGAAGGACGTGCAGCAGCGCCTGATTCGCCAGCAAGTGCAAACCCAACGCTTGCTGCTCGAGCGCGGCTGGCAGTTCGACATTGCACCACAAGGGGGGATGTTCCTCTGGGTCTACCACCCGGACCTGCCCGACCTGCAACCTTTCATGCGTAAACTGGAGCAGCACAAGATCCTGCTGATGCCCGGCTCTGCATTCGCGGTGAGCCGTGACTATCAACGCTACACGCGTATCAATTGCACGCATTTTTCCGACGCCTTGGCTGAGCACTTCGACGTTTGACCCGCGCAATCAAATAAACCGACCTGGGACCTTGCACGGCGCCTGCGCGCTTACTACCTTAGCGCCATTCCAAACCAGCCTCGCCTTGCAGGAGCCCTTGCCATGGCCGCCCCCGCCTTTCCTCCCTTCCGCTTGCGGTTCGCAACCGCTGCCACCCTGCTCGGCATGCTCGGGCTGGCCGGCTGCCAGATGGGCGGCTACCAGGATAGCGTGCCACCGACCAGCGGCGTGCAGCCGCTCAAGGGCCTGGCGCAGAACGTTTCGGTACGGCGCAATGCAATGGGCGCGCCGCTGATCGAAAGCAGCAGCTTCCATGATGCGCTGTTCAGCCTGGGCTATGTGCACGCCAGCGACCGCATCGAACAGATGGTCGCCATGCGCCTGCTCGCCCAGGGCCGTCTGGCCGAACTGGCCGGCAGCGAAGCGCTGGACATCGACCGCCTCATGCGCGCCGCCAACCTCAAGCAGAGTGCCGCCCAGCAATACGCCGACGCATCGCCACGGCTCAAGCGCTTCTTCGAAGTGTACGCGCGCGGGGTCAACGCCTACCTGTTCCGCTACCGCGACAAGCTGCCAGCAGGCCTGGCCAGCAGTGGCTATCGCCCCGAATACTGGAAGCCTGAAGACTCGGCGCTGATCTTCTGCCTGTACGCGTTCAGCCAGTCGGTCAACCTGCACGAGGAACTCAGCGCCCTGACCCTGGCGCAGAAAGTGGGTAGCGACAAGCTGGCCTGGTTGCTGCCCGGGGCCCCGGACGAGCCGTTGGCCGAAATGGAAGTGGACAAGCTCAGGGGCCTGAACCTCGCCAGCCAGTTGCCGGGGTTGCCCGCCCTGACAGCCGCCAGCCAGAAGCTCGCCGACCTCGACCTGCTCGGTAGCCCGGGGTCGGCCAACCTGGCCCTGGGCCCGCAGCGCAGCCGCAGCGGCAAGAGCCTGCTGGCCAGCGACAGCCGCGCCGGCTGGGCCTTGAGCCCGGTACAAATCAATACCAGCAAGTACCAGGTGGCCGGCCTGTCCTTGCCCGGCCTGCCGATCGTGCTGGCCGGCTACAATGGCAAGCTGGCCTGGAGCAGCAGCGCAGTGATGGCCGACAATCAGGACGTGTTCCTTGAGCAGTTGCGCCGCCAAGGCAATCAGTTGAGCTACCTGGCCGACGGTAAATGGCTGCCGGCCCGCACCCGTATCGAAACCTTCTTTATCCGTGGGCAACGACCACTGCGCGAAGTGATGTACGACACCCGCCACGGCACCCTGCTGGCCCAGCCAGAAAACGCTAGCCTGGGCCTGGCGCTGAACCTGCCACAGTTCAAAGGTGATCGCAGCCTGGATGCGCTGTTCGACCTGACGCGGGCCAAGAACCTGGAGCGAGCCTTCGACAGCACCCGGGAAGTGACCGCTGCTGCCGTCAACTTCGTTTTCGCCGAGCCTGAGCACATCGGCTGGCAAGTCAGTGGCCGCTACCCCAATCGCCGCGAAGGCCAGGGCTTGCTGCCCTCGCCGGGCTGGGACGGGCGTTACGACTGGGACGGCTATGCCGACCCGATGCTGCACCCATACGACCAGGACCCACCCGCGGGCTGGATCGGCCACGCCAACCAGCGCAGCCTGCCGCGCGGCTATGGCATGCAGCTGTCCAGCACCTGGTATTACCCCGAACGTGCCGAACGCCTGGCACAGCTGGCCGGCAACGGCCGCCACGACAGTCGCAGCCTGATGGCCCTGCAGAACGACCAGGTGACCTTGCTGGCCAACAAGCTCAAGCAGATGTTCGACGCCCCCGGCATGGCCCAGCCTCTGAAGCAGGCAATCGACGCCCTCCCCGCTGTGCAGCGCGACAAGGCCCGCGACACACTGGCCCGGATCAAGGCTTTCGATGGCCGCCTGAGCCCGGTGTCGGCAGATGCCGCGCTGTACGCGTTGTTCTTGCAGGAGGTCGCTCGACAGACCTTCCTCGATGACCTTGGCCCGGCGTCCAGCCCGGCCTGGCAGGCGTTCGTCAGCAATGCACGTTTGTCGTTCTCGGCGCAGGCCGATCACCTGCTGGGCCGCGATGACAGCCCTTTCTGGGATGACCGCACCACGCCGCAAAAAGAAGACAAACCCACCATCCTCGCCCGCAGCCTGGCGGGCGCAATGGAGGCCGGTATCGCGCAACTGGGGGCCGACCGACGCACCTGGCAGTGGGGCAAGCTGCACCAGTACCGCTGGCCGGCACCGGCCTACCATGGCCTGGGTGATGCGATCAGCCGTGCGCCGCTTGCCGCAGGCGGCGACTTCACTACCCTGGCCCTCACACCATTCGCCTGGGGCAGCGACTTCGACACTCGCCTGCCAGCCTCGGCACGGATGATCGTCGACTTCGGCCAGGCCGAACCCTTGCAGATACTGACCAGTAACGGCGAGTCCGGCAACCCGGCCAGCGCGCATTACCGCGACGGGCTGGATGCCTGGTTCAAAGGGCGATTCATGAGCCTGCCGCTGCAACAGCAGAACTTCGCCAGGGCGTATGGCAACCAGCGGCTTACGTTGGTGCCGGGGCGGTAAAGGCGTGCTTGAGGGAAGCACGAGGGGGCCTGGTGAACGTATTCAGCAGCTCCCTCCTACATCCATCCGAACTAACGCCTTGCACCACGTATCCTAACGGGTAAGCCCAGAACCAGTGCCCGTGCCATGGACCTTGTCATCGCCCGCCCCGAAGGGCTGTACTGCCCGCCCGGAGATTTCTATATCGACCCCTGGCGGCCCGTGGACCGGGCTGTCATTACCCACGGCCACGGCGACCACGCACGCACCGGCAATGGCCATTACCTGACCGCCAGCCCCGGTGCCGGCATTCTGCGCAGCCGCCTGGGCCAGGCCATCAATTTGCAGACCCTGCCCTACGGTGAGCGCCTGCTGCACCACGGTGTGACGTTGAGCCTGCACCCGGCCGGGCACGTGCTGGGTTCGGCGCAGGTGCGCATGGAGTACCGAGGTGAAGTCTGGGTTGCATCCGGTGACTACAAGGTAGAACCCGATGGCACCTGTACGCCCTTCGAACCAGTGGCGTGCCACACCTTCATCACCGAGTCGACCTTCGGCCTGCCGATCTACCGCTGGCCAAGCCAAAGCGAGACCTTCGCCGACATCAATGCCTGGTGGCGGGCCAACAGCGAACAGGGCAAAGCCAGCGTGCTGTTCTGCTATGCCTTCGGGAAGGCCCAGCGGATTCTGCATGGGCTGGATGCCAGCATCGGCCCGATCCTCGTGCATGGTGCCATGGAATCGCTCAACCGGGTGTACCGGGCTGCCGGTATCCGCCTGCCGGAAACCCGCTACGCAGGCGACATCCCGCGCAACGATCCACTGCTGCGCCAGGCACTGATCCTGGCGCCCCCATCAGCCAGCGGCAGCAGCTGGCTGCGCCGTTTTGGCGATTACAGTGATGCCTTCGCCAGCGGCTGGATGCTGCTACGCGGCGCCCGCCGACGGCGCGGCGTGGACCGGGGCTTTGTGCTATCCGACCACGCCGACTGGCCCGGCCTGCTCTGGGCCATTGGCCAGACCGGTGCCAAACGGGTAATGGTCACCCACGGCTCGGTCGACGTACTGGTGCGCTACCTCACCGAACAAGGCCTGGATGCCCGCGCCTTCGTCACCGAGTATGGCGACGAAGACGATGCGCCGAACACGGCCACTTCGCCATGAAAGCCTTCGCTACGCTGTTCCTGCGTCTGGACGCGACCACCTCCAGCAACGCCAAGCTCGAGGCACTGCGCGGCTACTTCGACATGGCGCCCGCCGAAGATGCTGCCTGGGCGGTGTATTTCCTGGCCGGCGGGCGCCCACGCCAACTGGTGCCCACCCGCCTTCTACGCGAACTGGCAACAGCGCTGGCAGGCCTGCCGGACTGGCTGTTCGAAGAAAGTTATCAGGCCGTGGGCGACCTGGCCGAGACCATTTCGCTGCTGCTGCCGCTGCACGTCGATGGCAACGAGGAGGGCCTGGCCACCTGGGTGGAACAGCATTTGCTGCCCCTGCGCGGGCTGCCGCCTGAGCAAGTCCGGCAGCGCCTACCGCCACTCTGGGCCCGGTTGGAACGCGCCAGCCTGATGCTATGCCTGAAGCTGATCACTGGCAGCTTTCGCGTGGGCGTGTCAAAGCTGCTGGTCACCCGCGCCCTGGCACAATTGGCCGGGCTGGACGCCAAACGCGTGGCCCAGCGCCTGGTCGGCTACACCGATATAGGCCATCGCCCGACTGCAGCCAGTTACCAGAGGCTGATCGCCCCAGAGTCCGCCGATGAACACAACCAGCGTGGCGGCCAGCCCTACCCATTCTTCCTGGCCCATCCCCTGCAAGTGTCCAGCGATCAATTCGACACCCTGCTCGGGCCACCAAGCGATTGGCAAATCGAGTGGAAGTGGGACGGCATTCGGGCGCAGGTGGTAAAGCGCGATGGCCAGCTGTGGGTGTGGTCACGCGGCGAAGAACTGGTTACCGAGCGTTTCCCCGAACTGCATGGTCTGGCACAGACGTTGCCCGATGGCGTGGTGCTCGACGGCGAGATTCTGGTCTGGAAACCCGGTGAAAACGAGACTGAACTGGCCGTGCAGCCATTTGCCTTGCTACAACAGCGCATCGGTCGCAAAACGCTGGGTAAAAAACTGCTGAACGATGCGCCAGTGGTGCTGCAGGCCTACGACCTGCTGGAGTGGCAGGGCGATGACTGGCGCAGCCGACCGCAACACGAACGTCGAAGCCAGCTGGAACGCCTGGTGGATGAACACCCACTTGCCCCCGTGCTGTTGTCGCCTCTGCTGCAAGGCCCGGACTGGCCCGACCTTGCCCGCCAGCGCGAACAGTCGCGCAGCCTGGGTGTGGAGGGGCTGATGCTGAAGCAGCGCAAGGCCCTGTACGGCGTGGGGCGCACCAAGGACATGGGCATTTGGTGGAAGTGGAAGATCGACCCGTTCAGCGTCGATGCGGTGCTGATCTATGCCCAACGCGGCCACGGCCGCAGGGCCAGCCTGTACAGCGACTACACCTTTGCCGTATGGGATGCACCGGCAGGTACCCCTGATCGGGCGCTGGTGCCCTTTGCCAAGGCCTATTCAGGGCTCAGTGACGAAGAAATGCGCAAGGTGGACGCCATCATCCGCAAGACCACGGTGGAAACGTTCGGCCCGGTGCGCAGTGTGACGCCAACGCTGGTGTTCGAGCTGGGCTTCGAAGGCATCGCACTGTCCCGGCGTCACAAAAGCGGTATCGCCGTGCGCTTTCCGCGCATGCTGCGCTGGCGGCTGGACAAGCCGGTGGAGGAGGCAGATGACCTGGCCACCTTGCAGGCGCTACTGGCCTGAAAAAGTTTGCGTTGCCCGATTGCTGCAGGATGAGGCGCATTCGCTGAAACTATGCTTCTATTTTTGAGCCGACCCGTGTCGCAGACCGTTTTCGCCACGCAGCCAGGACCAACATGCATCACTCAACCCACGACCTGCTCTCCCCCGTTCCGGGCATCACCCGCCAACTGCACAGCTTCCACTTCGGCCCCCGCAGTGGTGGCAAAGTCTATATACAGGCCTCGCTACATGCCGACGAGTTGCCGGGCATGCTGGTAGCCTGGCACCTCAAGCGCCGCCTGGTCGAGCTGGAACAGCAAGGCCGACTGCAGCGCGAGATCATTCTGGTGCCGGTTGCCAACCCGGTGGGCCTGGAGCAAGTGCTGCTGGATGCGCCATTGGGGCGTTTTGAACTGCAAAGTGGCGAGAACTTCAATCGCAACTTCGTCGACCTGTCGGACAGCATCGGCGACCAGATCGAAGAACACCTCACCCAGGACCCGCAGCACAACCTTGCACTGATCCGCGAATACCTGCGCCGCGGCCTGGATGCACACCCGGCCCGGACCCCCCTGCAGGCCCAGCGCCTGATACTGCAGCGCCTGGCCTGCGATGCCGACATGGTGCTGGACCTGCACTGCGACTTCGAAGCGGTCGAGCACCTGTACACCACACCCGATGCATGGCCCCAGATCGAACCCTTGGCCCGTTACCTGGGCGCCCAGGCCAGCCTGCTGGCAACCGACTCGGGCGGGCAGTC
This sequence comes from Pseudomonas sp. VEM90, assembly GCF_054611535.1. NCBI lineage: Bacteria > Pseudomonadati > Pseudomonadota > Gammaproteobacteria > Pseudomonadales > Pseudomonadaceae > Pseudomonas > Pseudomonas sp. VEM90. Next base: position 50,834 of record NZ_JBTRAR010000021.1, read on the forward strand.
GTTCGATGAGTGTTTCAGCCTGGTCTGGTGGCAATTGCAGCAGCGTTTCGGCAAACGCTTCCCGATTCCGTTAGGCTGCTGCTCGGTAACCGTCGAGCTGCGCGGCCAGGCGGATGTCAGCCATGATCTGGCCAGCAAGGACTGCCAGGCGATCCTCGACTTCCTGACCCACGCCGGTGTCATCGAAGGCACCAGGGCCGCCCTGCCCGCACTGTTACGCCACGCCACGCCGTTGGCCGCGGTGGAACCCGTGGCAACGCCACTGGGTGGGTTGCTGGTTTACCATGCAAAACCGGGCCAGCACCTGGAGGCCGGCCAACTGATTGCCGAAGTCATCGACCCACTCAGTGACCGAGTCACCGCCCTGCGCAACAGCCAGCCGGGCCTGCTGTATGCGCGTAGCGTACGGCGCATGGCCACCGCTGGCATGGTCATCGCCCATGTGGCCGGCGAACAGGTATGCCGCAGCGGCTACCTGTTGGCCAATTGATCCGGGTAAAACCATTGCAGCCGGCCAGTGGTCTGTAGAAGCACAGCCGTCGAGGGACCACCTGCCTCATGCCTGCTGCTACCGACCTCGCAAACACCTGGTTTGCCATGCGCGGCTGGAAGCCCTTCGCTTTCCAACGGCGCGTATGGGCTGCCGTCGCACGGGGCGAGTCCGGTTTGCTGCATGCCAGTACCGGTGCCGGCAAGACCTACGCGGTATGGCTCGCTGCGCTACGTGCGTTCAAGCCCAGGCCGCAGGGCCGCCAGCCGGCCCCCATACAGGTGGTGTGGGTGACGCCCATGCGTGCCTTGGCCGCCGATACCGCACGCGCGTTGCAAGCGCCGCTTGAAGAGCTCGAGCTGCCCTGGAACGTTGGGGTGCGCAGCGGCGACACCAACAGTGCCGAACGCGCCCGACAGGCCCGGCGGCTACCCAGTGTGTTGATCACCACCCCCGAAAGCCTGACCCTGCTGCTGACCCGGGCACAGGCACGTGAGGATTTCGCCACGCTGCAAATGGTGGTGGTGGATGAATGGCACGAGCTGCTTGGCAACAAGCGCGGGGTACAGCTGCAGCTGGCCTTGGCGCGCCTGCGCCATTGGCACCCAGCCCTACCGACCTGGGGCTTGTCGGCAACGCTCGGCAACCTGCAACACGCACTGGATGTCTTGCTGCCCCAAGGTGGCCTGCTGTTGCAAGGCCGGCAAGACAAAGCGCTGCAAGTCGACACCCTGCTGCCAGCAGCGATCGAGCGCTTCCCTTGGGCTGGGCACATGGGCCTGAAGATGCTTGACCAGGTCAGCCATGAGATCGATGCCAGTGCCAGTAGCCTGGTGTTCACCAATACCCGTGCCCAGGCCGAAATCTGGTACCAGGCCCTGCTTGAGGCCCGCCCGGACTGGGCCGGGCTGATCGCCCTGCACCACGCCTCGCTGGCCCGTGATACCCGCGACTGGGTCGAGCGCAGCCTCAAGCAAGGCAGCCTGAAGGCAGTGATCTGCACCTCCAGCCTGGACCTGGGCGTGGACTTTCTGCCTGTGGAACGGGTGCTGCAAATTGGCTCGGCCAAGGGTATTGCCCGCCTGATGCAGCGGGCGGGTCGCTCAGGACATGCGCCAGGGCGGCGCTCGAGGGTCACCCTGGTGCCTACCCATAGCCTGGAACTGGTGGAAGCGGCTGCGGCTCGACAGGCACTGATAGCCGGCCACATCGAAGCCCGCTTTTCACCGTGCCTGTGCATGGATGTGCTGGTACAGCATCTGGTCAGCATGGCCTTGGGCAGTGGCTTTCGCCCGGAGCAACTGCTCGCCGAAGTGCGCAGCACCTGGGCCTTTCGCGAGTTGCGCGACAACCAATGGCAATGGGCGCTGGACTTCGTCTGCCAAGGCGGCAGCTCACTGACCGCCTACCCGGACTACCAGCGCGTCGAGCGCCAGGCCGACGGTGTTTACCGGGTTACCAGCGAACGCCTGGCGCGGCGCCACCGCATGGGCATCGGCACCATCGTCAGCGATGCCAACCTGCAACTGAAATACTGGAGCAAGGGCGGCGGCGGGAAAACGCTGGGCAGTATTGAAGAAGCGTTCATCGCCCGCCTGCGCCCCGGCGATACGCTGGTGTTCGCCGGGCGGGTACTGGAGCTGGTGCGGGTGGAAAACATGACCGCCTATGTGCGTCGCAGCACCGCGCGCAAGGCCACTGTAGCGCGCTGGAACGGCGGGCGCATGCCACTCTCGAGCGAACTGGCCGACGCGCTGGTCGAGCAGCTCGATGCTGCCGCCCATGAACGCTTTGACGGGCCAGAAATGCGCGCAGTACGCCCGCTGCTTGCGCTTCAGGCGCAGTGGTCAGCCTTACCCACCACAGGCACACTGCTGGCCGAGACCTTCAAATCCCGCCAGGGCTGGCACCTGTTCCTGTATCCCTTTGCCGGGCGTATGGCCAACCTGGGCTTGGCCAATCTGATTGCCTGGCGGGTCAGCCGCGCACAACCACTGTCGGTGTCGATTGCCGTCAACGACTACGGATTCGAACTCCTCAGCCCGGCCAAGGTGGACTGGGCCAGTCACCTGCCGCAAGCGCTCGGCACCGGGCACCTGCTGGAAGATGTGCTGGCCAGCCTGAATGCCGGGGAAATGGCACTGCGGCGCTTTCGGGAAATTGCCCAGATTGCCGGGCTGGTGTTTGGCGGCTATCCCGCCGCGCAGAAGAGCACGCGGCAAATCCAGGCCTCCAGCGGGCTGTTCTATGAGGTGTTTCGCAAACACGATGCGGGGAATCTGCTGCTTGGCCAGGCGCGGGATGAGGTATTGAGCGAAGAGCTGGAAATCGAACGGCTGCGTCGGCAATTGCTGAAAATGAGCGCGCTGCAACTGGACCTGCGGGCGTTGAAGCGGCCAGGGCCACTGGCGTTTGCCTTGCTGGTGGAAGGCATGCGCGAGACATTGAGCACCGAGAAGCTGGCAGACCGCATTGCGCGGATGGTGGCGGACCTGGAGCAAGCGGCGGACGCGGAATGAATTACCAACCCATCGAACACTGTGGTCAGGTGCTCTGGCTGCTCGCCGACAAAGCCATCTACTGGCCCGCCCGCCGCGCCCTGCTGGTGGCCGACGTGCACATCGGAAAGGCCGCCAGCTACCGCGCCCTGCATCAACCGGTGCCACGCGGAACGACTGAGGCGACACTCGCCCGTCTCGATAGACTGCTGGCCGAGCACGACTGTGAGCAACTGATCATCCTGGGCGATTTTCTTCACGCCCGGACGGCCCGAGCACCGGCAACACTGGCCAAGCTGGATGATTGGCGGAAGCGACAGAGAAAGCTGAAAATTGCCCTCATACGCGGCAATCATGATCGCAACGCCGGCGATCCACCAGCTTCGCTCGATATTCAGATCGTGGACGAGCCTTGGGTTCTGGAGCCCTTTGCCCTGCAGCACGAACCGCAGCCCCACCGCACCCATCCGGTGCTCGCGGGCCATGTACACCCGGTGTTCGTCCTGCGCGGTAAGGCCCGTCAGCGCCTGCGCCTGCCTTGCTTCGTGATCGATGAGCAGGTCAGCCTGCTACCTGCGTTCGGTGAGTTCACCGGAGGGTGGGAAGTCCCCCCCGCCAGCGCCAGCCGGGTGTACCTGGCGGGCGCTGACCGCATCTGGCCGCTATAGCGACGCTCAGGCGACTGGCGCGGGAGGCGGCTCGTCCGGCAAGGTCGGCTCACCCGGCTCCATGGGTGGCGTCTCACCAGGTTCCGGCGGTTGCGGAGTATCGGGGTCAGGTTGATGGGGCACGCCCCCCGCCTGCATGGGCAGCGGGTGCGCCAGCAGTGACCAGGGCAACAACCCTACGTGATTGGGCTGCAGGCCTGCCAGCTTGGCACTGATTGCGGGATGGAGTTTCATAGGCTGCTCCTGACGAAAGCCGATGCACATCATGCACACCGGCGTTACTTCGTTGGAGTGCCAAATGCGCGGGTAATTCCCCGCGCTTGTCGGCTCAGGTGCGCGGCAGGGTGACGCCACGCTGGCCCTGGTATTTGCCGCCACGGTCCTTGTACGACACTTCGCACTCTTCATCGGACTGCAAGAACAGCATCTGCGCCACGCCCTCGTTGGCGTAGATCTTCGCCGGCAGCGTGGTGGTGTTGGAGAACTCCAACGTCACGTGGCCTTCCCACTCGGGCTCGAGTGGCGTGACGTTGACGATGATGCCGCAACGGGCGTAGGTGCTCTTGCCCAGGCAAATGGTCAGGACATCACGCGGAATGCGGAAATATTCGACAGTGCGCGCCAGGGCGAAAGAGTTTGGCGGGATGATGCACACGTCACTCTTGATATCGACGAAGCTGCCGGCATCGAAGTTTTTCGGGTCGACGGTGGCCGAGTTGATGTTGGTGAACACCTTGAATTCGTTGGCGCAGCGCACGTCGTAGCCATAACTGGAGACGCCGAAGGAGATCACACGGCTGTCCTGCTCGCCGCGCATCTGGCGCTCGACGAAGGGCTCGATCATGCCGTGTTCCTGCGCCATGCGGCGAATCCACTTGTCCGATTTGATGCTCATGGCGGGGTGTCCTGAAGAGTTGCGTGGTGAAAATCGTGATGCGCATATTACCGGTCCCGGCGCCCAGGTTAAAGTTCCATCCCAAATCCCGCGCCGGGTGGGGGCTGCAGCCGCCGCCGATCCGAATTTGCCTAAAGCGCCTTCTGACCATTGGCAGGTTGCGGAAAGTGGGGTAAGGTGTTGCCACTGTGCTGCACGTGACACCGAGAATCTCTAGTTTGATGCACGATCCTGATCGGCCCATCGCTGAATTTTCTGCTCTCTTTGCGCTCAGTCCCGGGCAGGGTTTTTCCTGACCGTTATCAAATTGTCCAAGGAGACAGAAAAATGTCCAACCGTCAATCCGGTGTTGTTAAGTGGTTCAACGATGAGAAAGGCTACGGCTTCATCACCCCTCAGTCGGGCGACGACCTGTTCGTGCACTTCAAAGCCATCCAAGCTGACGGCTTCAAAACCCTGAAAGAAGGCCAGGCTGTTACTTTCGTCGCTACCCGCGGCCAGAAAGGCATGCAGGCTGAAGAAGTTCAGATCGCCTAAGTCGATCTAGCTTCCTAGCTTTCAAAAAAACCCGCCTTCTGGCGGGTTTTTTTATGCCTGTGCAAAAGCCATGCATGCAAGTGTGGGATCGGCCTTGTGTCGCGAAAGGGCCGCAAAGCGGCCCCAGCAATACTTGATTGCATCACGGATCTTGGGGGCGCTTCGCACCCCTTTCGCGACACAAGGCCGCTCCCACTGGGACTGCGTCAGTCTTCGCTGATGGTAATGCTCGGCATTGCTGGCGCCGCTGCTTCCTGCAGCACGATCCGCGCGCCCACCTGGCGGGCCAGTTCCTGGTAAACCATGGCAATCTGGCTTTCCGGCTCGGCGATCGCCGTCGGCTTGCCGCTGTCGGCCTGCTCACGTATCAGCATCGACAACGGCAGCGACGCCAGCAGGTCGACGCCATACTGGCTGGCCAGCTTCTCGCCGCCACCTTCACCGAACAGGTGCTCGGCATGGCCGCAATTCGAGCAGATATGTACGGCCATGTTCTCGACAACGCCCAGCACTGGAATGTTGACCTTGCGGAACATTTCCACGCCCTTCTTGGCATCCAGCAGAGCCAGATCCTGCGGCGTGGTGACGATCACCGAACCGGCCACCGGGACCTTTTGTGCCAGGGTCAACTGGATGTCACCGGTACCTGGCGGCATATCGATCACCAGGTAATCCAGGTCATCCCAGGCGGTCTGGGTGACCAGTTGCAGCAGCGCGCCAGACACCATCGGGCCACGCCATACCATCGGCGTGTTGTCGTCTGTGAGGAAAGCCATGGACATGACTTCCACACCGTGAGCCTTGATCGGCACGAACCACTTCTGCTCGCGAATCTGTGGACGGGTGCCCTCGGCGATGCCGAACATCACACCCTGACTGGGGCCGTAGATATCGGCATCGAGAATACCTACCCGTGCGCCTTCACGTGCGAGGGCCAAGGCCAGGTTGGCTGCGGTGGTCGACTTGCCCACACCGCCCTTGCCCGACGCCACGGCGATGATGTTCTTGACGTTGGCCATGGCTGGCACCTGTGCCTGGGCCTTGTGCGCGGCCACCACGCAGTCGATCGAAACCTGGGCGCCACTGACACCCTCAAGGCTGCCGATGGCGGTCTGCAGCACCTGGGCCCAGCCACTCTTGAACAGCCCTGCGGCATAACCCAACTGCAACTGCACGCTGACCTGCCCGCCCTGGATATCGATGGCGCGCACGCAGCCGGCGCTGACCGGGTCCTGGTTCAGGTAGGGGTCGGTGTACTGGCGAAGCACGCCTTCAACGGCGGCACGGGTGACGGCACTCATGGAGACTCCCATTGGCAAACTGAATGTAAAACAGCCGCCTATCCTAACCCGTCAATCGTCAGCAGATACGCTTGCGGGGTGAAATATCTTCGCCAGCCCTTTATAGTGGCCGATCACCCTCATTTTTACCCCGTAGCCAGATAAGTAGCCGAGCCACCATGTCCGAGCCACGCCAGATTCTCGTCACCAGCGCCCTGCCCTATGCCAATGGATCGATCCATCTCGGCCATATGCTGGAGTACATCCAGACGGACATGTGGGTACGCTTCCAGAAGCTGCGCGGCAACCAGTGCATCTATGTCTGCGCCGACGACGCCCACGGTTCGGCCATCATGCTGCGCGCCGAAAAGGAAGGCATCACCGCGGAACAGCTGATCGCCAATGTCCAGGCCGAGCACAGCAGCGATTTCGCCGACTTCCTGGTGGACTTCGACAACTTCCACTCCACCCACAGCGAAGAGAACCGCGAGCTGTCGAGCCTGATCTACTCGCGCCTGCGTGAAGCCGGGCACATCGCCACCCGCTCGGTGACCCAGTACTTCGACCCGGAAAAAGGCATGTTCCTCGCCGACCGCTTCATCAAGGGCACCTGCCCGAAGTGCGCGGCCGAAGACCAGTACGGCGACAACTGCGAAAAATGCGGCGCCACCTATGCACCCACCGAGCTGAAGAACCCCAAGTCAGCCATCTCCGGTGCCACCCCGGTACTGCGTGACTCCCAGCACTTCTTCTTCAAGCTGCCAGACTTCCAGGCCATGCTGCAGCAGTGGACCCGAAGCGGCACCCTGCAGGACGCGGTAGCCAACAAGCTGGCAGAATGGCTGGACTCCGGCCTGCAGGAGTGGGATATCTCCCGCGACGCGCCGTACTTCGGCTTCGAGATCCCGGGCGAGCCTGGCAAATACTTCTACGTATGGCTGGATGCGCCGATCGGCTACATGGCCAGCTTCAAGAACCTCTGCGCACGCCGCCCGGAGCTGGACTTCGACGCCTTCTGGAACGAAGGCTCCAAGGCCGAGCTGTACCACTTCATCGGCAAGGACATCGTCAACTTCCACGCCCTGTTCTGGCCAGCCATGCTCGAAGGCGCCGGCTTCCGCAAGCCAACCGCGGTCAACGTGCACGGCTACCTGACGGTCAACGGCGCCAAGATGTCCAAGTCGCGCGGCACCTTCATCAAGGCCCGCACCTACCTGGACCACCTGCAGCCGGAATACCTGCGTTACTACTATGCGGCCAAGCTGGGCCGTGGCGTCGACGACCTGGACCTGAACCTGGAAGACTTCGTGCAGAAGGTCAACTCCGACCTGGTCGGCAAGGTAGTCAACATTGCCAGCCGCTGCGCCGGTTTCATCCACAAGGGCAACGAAGGCGTGATGGTAGGCGGTGATGCCGCGCCTGAGCTGACCGAAGCCTTCCTGGCTGCCGCCCCCTCCATCGCCGAAGCCTATGAGGCCCGTGATCTTGGCCGTGCCATGCGCGAAATCATGGCACTGGCCGACCGCGCCAACGCCTGGATCGCCGACAAGGCACCGTGGTCACTGGCCAAGCAGGAAGGCAAGCAGGATGAAGTCCAGGCCATCTGCGCCCAAGGCATCAACCTGTTCCGCCAACTGGTGATTTTCCTCAAACCGGTACTGCCGGTGCTGGCTGCTGACGCCGAGGCTTTCCTCAACGTGGCCCCGCTGACCTGGAACGACCACCTGACACGCCTGGAAAACCACCCGCTTAACCCGTTCAAGGCCCTGATGAGCCGTATCGAGCCGGCCAAGGTCGAAGCCATGATCGCTGCCAGCAAGGAAGACCTGCTGGCTGCCGAAGCCAATGCCCCGGCGGGCAATGGCGAACTGACCAAGGACCCGCTGTCGGCCGAGATCGAGTTCGATACCTTCGCGGCCGTCGACCTGCGCGTGGCGCTGATCGTCAAGGCTGAAGCCGTAGCGGGTGCCGACAAGTTGCTGCAACTGACCCTGGACATTGGTGACGAGCGCCGCAACGTGTTCTCCGGCATCAAGTCGGCCTACCCAGACCCGTCCAAACTGGAAGGCCGCCTGACCATGATGGTGGCCAACCTCAAGCCACGGAAGATGCGCTTTGGCGTATCCGAGGGCATGGTCATGGCTGCCGGCCCTGGCGGTGAAGAAATCTACCTGCTGAGCCCGGACAGCGGCGCCAAGCCAGGCCAGCGCATCAAGTAACAGCCCTGCGGGCCATTGTGGGAGCGGCCTGCCCGCTCCCACAATACGCAGGCCCCTTCATGTCAAACCCGGACAATCACCCTGATTCCCGGCTATCGTCATCTCATGAATGACTACATCCTGGTCCTGATCAGCGCCGCACTGATCAATCACCTGTGCCAGCTCCGACAGCCACTCTCCGGGTTGCAACTGCAGGTGCACGGCCTGGCCTGTGCCCTGTGCATTGCACTGGGCGTAATCGGCGCGCAACTGTTGGCGCACGCCGTACTTGCCCCGCTGCACATCCACGAACTTGCCCTGTTCCTGCTATTGCCTTGGCTGGCTTTGCTCGCCTGGGGCCTGCCCTGGCTACTGGCCAAGTGGCGCCCGGCCTGGCCCGTAGCGGGGTTGCCAGCGCTGCTGTTGAGCAATGCCGCAGCGCTTGGGCTGGCCCTGCAACAGGCAAGCGACGACGTCAGCTGGCCAACCACGCTACTCCAAGGCTTGCTGACGGGTGGCGGCTTCTGGCTGGCGCTGATGGTGTTCGCCGACCTGCACCAGCGCAGCGCCCACGCCGACATCCCCAATGCGCTGCGCGGCCTGCCCATCCAATTGATCGGTGCCGGGGTAATGGCCATGGCGTTTTCCGGCCTCAATGGAATGTTTGGCCAATGAGCAGCCCCGATCCGCGGCTACGCACCAGCATGTGCCTGGTCTTGCTCGCCTGCACGCCTGGACTGCTGGCGCTGTTGTGGCTGCATGGCTGGGGCATGGTGCTGAACCTGTTGCTGTGTGCCAGTGCCGCATTGCTGTGCGAAGCATTGCTGCTGGCACTGCGCAGTCAACCACCAAGCCAGGCGCTAAACGACGGCAGTGCACTGGTGACCGCCGTGCTGCTGGCGGCCGCCCTGCCCACCCTGGCGCCATGGTGGCTGCCGGTCATTGCGGCATGTGTTGCGATCGGCATCGGCAAGCAGGCCTATGGTGGGGTCGGGCGAAATCTGTTCAATCCGGCCATGGTGGGTTATGCGTTCGTGCTGCTCAGCTTCCCGTTGCAGATGAACCATTGGCCTGGGCAGGTCCCGGGCCTGCTCGACAGCCTGCAACAGGTGTTCGCTGGGGGCGAACAGATCGATGCCTGGGCCCGGCCGACATTGCTCGACGGCTTACGCCACAACCGCAGCCTGACCATCGACGAGCTGTTTGCCAGCCATCCGGGCTTTGGCAGCATTGGTGGGGCAGGCAGCGAATGGGTCAACTTGGCATTCCTGCTTGGCGGCCTGTTCTTGTTGCAGCGCAAGGTGATCAGTTGGCATGCGCCGGCAGGTTTGCTGGCAGGGTTATTGGTATTCAGCCTGTTGGGCTGGAACGGTTCGGGGTCGGACTCCAATGGCTCGCCTTTGCTGCACCTGTTTTCCGGCTCGACCATGCTGGCAGCATTCTTCATTGCGACCGAGCCAGTGTCCGGCCCCAGAAACGACTGGGCCAAGCTGTGCTTCGGCCTGGGAACAGGGCTGCTTATCTACCTGATTCGTACTTGGGGCAGCTTCCCGGATGGCACCGCGTTCGCCGTTCTGCTGATGAATCTTTTGGCTCCGGTACTCGAGCGCATGGCTGTGCAACGTCAGCAGGCAGCCCGATGAAGCGGGGGGGACGGGATGTGGGCCTGCTGCTGCTGACTGGAGTATTGGCAGTGTCTGCCACCCTGGCCTGGCGGCAGTGGACCAGCCCAGCCATCGCCAGCGCCGAAAAACAAATGCAAAGCCGCCAGCGGCTGGCCGTGCTGCCCGAAGGCAGCTATGACAACCAGCCACTGGAAAGCCCGCTGCCAAGGCCCGCCGCACAGCGGCCCAACAGCCGTATCCTGGCAGCTTACCGCGCCACTATGGCAGGCAAGCCAAGCGCCATTATTTTGGTCACACAGGTGCAGGGGTATGCCGGACCAATCGTACTAAGCGTCGCCATCGCCACAGACGGCCGACTGATCGGCAGCCAGGTTGTCGAACAACAGGAAAGCCCGGGGCTTGGCGATCACCTGAGTGACCCACAACTGCAGTGGCTGAAGCAGTTCGACAATCGCTATCTGGGCGATCACTGGGCACTCAAGCGGGACCAGGGTGATTTTGACCAATTGGCCGGCGCAACCGTAACCTCGCGGGCAGTGATCGCCGCATTGCAGGACGCGCTGAGTTATTTCGATGAACAGCGTAGTGTATTGCTGGAGGGCGCCGCACATGAATAGGTTTGGCCTGCTGGCCATGAGCATCGCGCCCCTGTTAGGCGCCACCCGAACGCTGGCTGAAGGCGCGGCCATCGGCCTGTGCGCAGCAGTGATGGGCTGTCTGCACCAAGTGTTGCTGGCCCCCCTGCGTAAACGCGTGGCCAGCTGGGCATATCTACTGGCCAGCCTGCTGCTGCTGGCAGCCCTGGCCAGTTGTCTGCAGTTGGCCATGCGGGCCTGGCTACTACCACTGGCCATTGCTCTGGGCCACTACCCCGCATTGTTGTGCCTGCAATGCCTGGCCAGTGACCACCTGCTGCCAGGCCAACGCCGCTGGCGCGTGCTGGCAAAGCACCTCGGGGCTGTCTTTGCCAGTTGCCTGCTGCTGGGCGCCAGCCGCCAATGGCTGGCTGGCCATGCCGAGCTGCACCTGGCCAGCCTCGCGCCCGGTGCGCTACTGCTGCTGGGACTGCTGTTGGCCTTGTACAATCGCCTGCATCCGGGCTCTGCCCACCCACATCGTCAAGGAAAGCCCTGATTTCATGAATGCCGCCAAACGCCTGGAGATTTTTCGCAGACTGCACGAAGACAACCCCGACCCAAAGACCGAACTGGCCTACACGACCCCGTTTGAACTGCTGGTCGCCGTGACACTGTCCGCGCAATCCACCGACGTCGGCGTCAACAAGGCCACTGCCCGCCTGTTCCCCGTCGCCAACACCCCCGAGGCCATCTATGCCCTGGGCGTTGAAGGCCTTAGCAAATACATCAAGACCATCGGGCTATACAACAGCAAGGCCAAGAATGTCATAGAAGCGTGCCGGCTGCTGATCGAGCGCCACGACAGCCAGGTACCGCAAACCCGCGAAGCGTTGGAGGCGCTACCCGGTGTCGGTCGAAAAACCGCCAACGTGGTGCTTAACACAGCGTTTCGCCAACCGGCCATGGCAGTGGATACCCACATTTTCCGCGTGAGTAACCGCACGGGTATCGCACCAGGCAAAACGGTGCTGGAAGTGGAAAAGAAACTGGTCAAGTTTGTACCTAAAGACTACCTGCTCGACGCCCACCATTGGCTGATCCTGCACGGGCGCTACGTGTGCCAGGCGCGCAAGCCAAGGTGCGGCAGCTGCAGGATCGAAGATTTGTGCGAGTACAAGCACAAAACCTCCGACGATTGAGCCAATAGCCAGAAACCACTCACGTCGATTGAAAAAATCTTTTTTACCAGCGTCTGCTTTCTGGTTATAAGGTCGGCCAATGGCCCCTTGGCTTGGAGCGACTCATGAGTACCGATAAAGACGACCTGTCGATCGATGATGATTTTGTTGCCGCAGACGATGACGCGGAACCACAAGTAGAAACCGCAAAGACCAACCTGAGCAAACGCCGCACCATCGACAACATGCTGGAAGAACGGCGCCTGCAAAAGCAGCTGGCCGATTTCGATTACGACCTGTAGTTCTGGTCCTGTAGTCATGGATCCATAGCCTTGGCAAAGCTTCCTGACTGGAGGCTTTGCCAAGGCCCGGGATCAGTTCAGACCTTGCCGTTGCGCCAGCTCGATCAGGTCAACCAGTGACCGTGCATTGAGCTTGAGCAACAGCCGCGACTTGTAGGTACTGACCGTCTTGTTACTGAGGTACATGCTGTCGGCAATCTCCTTGTTCGAACGCCCTCGCGCCAGCTGTTGCAGCACCGTCATTTCTCGCGCAGAAAGGCGATTCACCATATCCGTCTCGCTGCCCGCCCCCCTGCCACGTGACGCATGCAAGGCCTGGTTGGGGAAGTAGCTGTAACCCGACAACACAGCCTTGATAGCGCTAAGCAGCTCGGTAAGCTCCTGCTGCTTGCACACGTAACCCGCCGCCCCCGCCTGCATGCAGCGCATCGAAAAGTTGCCGGGGGCCTGCGACGTCAGCACCAGTACCTTGCTACCCGGGCTGAATGTCGCCATGCGGGCGATTACCTCCAGGCCATCCAGTTTCGGGATACCGATATCCAGCACCACAATATCCGGCAGGTGTTGCCGTGTCAGCTGCAGCGCAGCCACCCCATTGTCAGTCTCCGCCACAACGTCATACCCATGCCGCTCCATCAGCATGCGTACGGCCAGGCGTATGACCGGATGATCATCCACGATAAGCACTTTATTCATGCGATATCCATACATTGTTGTTGCTTTGGCACGCCACGATAACCGACAGGACGCTTGCTGGCGCGGCGATTTACCAGTGAAAGCCATTGACAGACAAAACCTACAGAACTTACAGAAACTTCCTACACACTATGACTATGGTTGTAACAAATAAATTTCTTATCACCGAAAGAAACGGTACTACCCAATGACATAAACGCGCCAGTTGAGTACTGATCTTCAGTAGAGGAGAACTTCCGACTCGAACGCGCTGAAAAGGCAACACAACGAGGTTCTCTGACGATCATTCCTCCCCCGGGAAACAATCCAGTCTTTAGTTGAGTACAGCGGTAAGGTAAAGATGGGCAAAACCGCTGGAGACGGCCCCTATGACCCAAGCACAACCTGTCGCCCCGCTGACGATCATTGCCATCTTCGCGGGGATTATCGAAGCCTCCGCCCTTGCCACACTGCCATTTCTCGGCGAGTCCAGCCAAAAGCTCTACACCTGGTTCCTGGTAGGTTTTCCATTCTTTCTGACAGCACTGTTTTTTCTGACACTCAACTTCAATTACAAGTCGTTCTATAGCCCGCTTCCCAACAACACAGCACACGACAACACACCAGCACTGAACAGTATGGCCACACCCGTTATTGCCAATGATGCCCCCGAGGCGATACAGGGCGAACCTGTCACATTCATGTTCTCCGGCCCCGACGCCTGTCGCATGATGGAACAACAACTCTTGCACGCACTTGCCCAACCGCCCGAGCCCACGCGCGTCTGGCGCTTTTGTAATCTGGACAGACGTCAATGTGCGCAGCTTTCGATCAGCGCACTTGAGGGCGAAGATGTAAACCCTCGAAGTTGAACAACCCGCCTTTCCGCAGGCATAAAAAAACCCCGGATTGAGCCGGGGTTTTCGCACAGGCCAGCAATCAGAGCAGCGAACGGCCCTTGTTGGCGGCAATGCGCATACGCAGTGCGTTGAGCTTGATGAAGCCAGCAGCGTCTTCCTGGTTGTAGGCACCACCATCTTCTTCAAAGGTGGCGATGTTGGCATCGAACAGCGAATCGTCCGACTTGCGGCCAACCACGGTCACATTGCCCTTGTACAGCTTCAGGCGCACCACACCATTCACGTTGACCTGCGAAGCATCGATCATCTGTTGCAGCATCAGACGCTCCGGGCTCCACCAGTAGCCGGTGTAGATCAGGCTGGCATACTTGGGCATCAACTCATCTTTCAGGTGAGCGACTTCGCGGTCCAGGGTGATCGACTCGATGGCACGGTGAGCCTTGAGCATGATGGTACCGCCAGGCGTTTCGTAGCAACCGCGCGACTTCATGCCGACGTAACGGTTCTCGACGATGTCCAGGCGGCCGATGCCGTTGGCACCACCGATACGGTTCAGGTCGGCGAGGACGGTGGCCGGGGATTTCTCGACGCCGTCGATGGCAACGATGTCACCATTGCGGTAGGTCAGCTCGATGTAGGTAGCTTGGTCCGGGGCGTTCTCAGGCGAGACACTCCAGCGCCACATGTCTTCTTCGTGCTCGGTCCAGGTATCTTCCAGGACACCGCCTTCGTAGGAGATGTGCAGCAGGTTGGCGTCCATCGAGTACGGCGACTTCTTCTTGCCGTGGCGCTCGATCGGGATGCCGTGCTTCTCGGCGTAGTCCATCAGCTTCTCGCGGGACAGCAGGTCCCACTCGCGCCATGGGGCGATGACCTTGACACCTGGCTTCAGGGCATAGGCACCCAGCTCGAAGCGCACCTGGTCGTTACCTTTGCCGGTGGCGCCATGGGAAATGGCGTCGGCGCCGGTTTCGTTGGCGATTTCGATCAGACGCTTGGCGATCAGCGGACGGGCGATGGAAGTACCCAGCAGGTACTCGCCTTCGTAGACGGTGTTGGCGCGGAACATCGGGAACACGAAATCACGCACGAACTCTTCGCGCAGGTCGTCGATGTAGATCTCTTTAACGCCCATTGCCTGGGCCTTGGCACGAGCCGGTTCGACCTCTTCGCCCTGACCCAGGTCAGCGGTGAAGGTCACCACTTCGCAGTTGTAGGTATCCTGCAGCCACTTGAGAATCACCGAAGTATCAAGGCCGCCGGAATACGCCAGTACGACCTTTTTTACGTCCGCCATGCCATCACTCCACGGGGTTGTACGGAAAGGTACCGATTCTACCGGCGTTGCGGATAAATTTACAGTGGGGCGACAGCTTCTGACGACAAAGCGACAGGAACTTTCGCAGGGGCGACGGGCGGTCGGCTGCGGGATGTGGCATGAGGACCATGGAGGGGCGTCGAGCCGCAGCGTGCATGCCTTGAGGAGTTCAGCGCCTGTGAGACCGAGCGCCGCCAGGTGTCCGCCTCAACACATTTTGCGCCTGTGAGACCGAGCGCCGCCAGGTGTCCGCCTCGACGCATTCTGCGCCTGTGAGATCGAGCGCCGCCAGGTGTCCGCCTCGACGCATTCTGCGCCTGTGAGATCGAGCGCCGCCAGGTGTCCGCCTCGACGCATTCTGCGCCTGTGAGATCGAGCGCCGCCCGGTGTCCGCCTCGACACATTCTGCGCCTGTGAGATCAAGCGCCGCCAGGTGTCCGCCTCGACACATTCTGCGCCTGTGAGATCGAGCGCCGCCAGGTGTCCGCCTCGACACATTCTGCGCCTGTGAGATCGAGCGCCGCCAGGTGTCCGCCTCGACACATTCTGCGCCTGTGAGATCGAGCGCCGCCAGGTGTCCGCCTCGACGCATTCTGCGCCTGTGAGATCGAGCGCCGCCCGGTGTCCGCCTCGACACATTCTGCGCCTGTGAGATCGAGCGCCGCCCGCGCGGCGCTTCGCGGGTAAACCCGCTCCTACGTTTGTTTCGGGCCAATTATGCCTGTGGGATCCGCGCGCGAACGCCTTGGCATACACCTCGAAATCGCGTTGTACAAACAAGGCGGTCGCGCGCGCCAGGCACAGGATGGACTGGCCCGAAACAAACGTAGGAGCGGGTTTACCCGCGAAGCGCCGCGCGGGCGGCGCTCGATCTCACAGGCGCTGAAAATGTTGTGACGAACCCCTGGCGGCCTTGATGCGAGCCCATGACATGCACCGACCAGATCTCAGGGCGCCTTCGCCCCTGATACCGGTGCAACAGCCGGCGCCGCTTGCTCAACCGGCCTTTCCACGGCTTTTTCAACCACCGCCACCCGATCCAGCTCGATATTCACCCGCCGATTACGCGCCCGATTCGACGCACTGTTGTTCTTCGCCAGCGGATAACGCTCGCCATGGAAGCGCACAGTAATCTGCTCTTGCGGCACACCGTGAGCCTTGAAGTAATCGGCCACGGCCAATGCGCGACGGCGCGACAGGTCGCGGTTGGTCAGGCGGTTGCCACTGTTGTCGGAGTGGCCGTTGAGCTCAATATGGTTAACCGTGGGGTCGGCCTTCAGGTAGTCGACAATCACCGCCAGCCGCGCCTTGGCTGCTGCATCCAGCTCGAAACCGCCCCCAGGGAAGCCCACTTGAGTCTGGCGCACCTGGTCATAGTTCATCGGCAACAGCTTGCCCGCACAGACCTGATAGTCATTGTAGGCTTTGGCGAAGCTGACCGGCAGCACACGCACCTCCATCGGCCTGCCTGCCTCACCGGTGTAGTTGCGCACGACTGTGCTACGCCCGTCGAGCAAACCGTTGATCAGCCGGCTGGCCTGCCCTTGGGAGGAGCTGAACAGCACTCCGCTGCGGGCCATACGCACATGGCCCAGGTTGATATCGCCACGCCCAGGTTGCCATGGCGCTGCCGCGGCCAGCAGGCTGGCGGTGCCGGCACCCAGTACGTTGCTGTCCGAACGCAGCTGGAACACCGGCTGCTCGCCTGCCCGGCGCACGAACGTACCGCTGCCGAAACCTTCGATCGGTTGGCTCAGACGGCACTCGAACTGGTCACCCTCGACCTTCCAGGCAATGTTCTCCATGCGCGTCTGGAAAGTCAGTGCGCCGGCCGGCAGGCTGGCGAACAGGGTCAACAGGGCTAGGTAACGCTGGCGCACGGGCGGCTCCACAATTTCTGACGGCTTACCAGCAGGCTATCGGACGCCGCGCGGAAAACTTGATAGCCGTGCTCGCCCCGGGGTTTTCCGGTAGGATTGGGGCTTGAGTTCGACCCGCCTGGAATCCCCAATGTCCGATCGCCTGACCCTCCTGCGCCCCGACGACTGGCACATCCATCTGCGCGATGGTGCCGTCCTGCCCCACACCGTTGGCGACGTGGCGCGTACCTTCGCCCGTGCCATCATCATGCCCAACCTGGTTCCGCCGGTGCGCAATGCCGCCGAGGCCGGCGCCTACCGTGAGCGCATTCTGGCTGCCCGCCCGGCCGGCAGCCGCTTCGAGCCGCTGATGGTTCTGTACCTCACCGACAACATCAGCCCCGAGGACGTCCGCGCGGCCAAGGCCAGCGGTTTCGTGTACGCCGCCAAGTTGTACCCGGCCGGTGCCACCACCAACTCCGATTCCGGCGTGACCAGCATCGACAACATCTTCCCGGCCCTGGAGGCACTGGCGGAAGTGGGCATGCCGCTGCTGGTGCATGGCGAAGTGACCCGCAGCGAGATCGACGTGTTCGACCGCGAGAAGCGCTTCATCGACGAGCACATGCGCCGTGTGGTCGAGCGCTTCCCGACGCTGAAAGTGGTGTTCGAACACATCACCACCAGCGACGCCGCGCAGTTCGTCACCGAGGCCCCGGCCAACGTGGGTGCGACCATCACCGCCCAGCACCTGCTGTACAACCGCAACCACATGCTGGTTGGCGGCATTCGCCCGCACTTCTACTGCCTGCCGATCCTCAAGCGCAACACGCACCAGGTGGCCTTGCTGGACGCCGCCACCAGCGGCAACCCGAAGTTCTTCCTCGGCACCGACTCGGCACCTCATGCCCGGCACGCCAAGGAAGCAGCCTGCGGTTGCGCGGGTTGCTACACCGCCTATGCGGCCATCGAGATGTACGCCGAAGCGTTCGAACAACGTAACGCGCTGGACAAGCTGGAAGGCTTCGCCAGCCTGCACGGCCCGGCCTTCTATGGCCTGCCGGCGAACACCGACACCATTACCCTGGTCCGCGAAGAATGGACCGCTCCGGAAAGCCTGCCATTTGGCGAGCAAACCGTAGTCCCGCTGCGCGCTGGCGAAAAACTGCGCTGGCGCCTGCTGGAGGCAAACGCGTGAGCGAAGACCTTTACGAAGACGACCTGGAAACCCAAGGCAGCAGCGGTCCTCGCCACCCGATGGCCGAACGCTTCCGCGGCTATCTGCCGGTCGTGGTGGATGTTGAAACCGGCGGTTTCAACAGCGCCACCGATGCATTGCTGGAGATTGCCGCTGTCACCATCGGCATGGACGAGAAAGGCTTCCTGTTCCCCGAACATACCTACTTCCACCGAGTGGAGCCGTTCGAGGGCGCCAACATCGAGCCGGCCGCGCTTGAGTTCACCGGGATCAAGCTGGACCACCCGCTGCGCATGGCGGTCAGCGAGGAAAGCGCGATGACCGACATCTTCCGCGGCGTGCGCAAGGCACTCAAGGCCAACGGCTGCAAGCGGGCGATTCTGGTCGGCCACAACAGCAGCTTCGACCTGGGCTTCCTCAATGCGGCAGTGGCGCGTAATGATCTGAAGCGCAACCCGTTCCACCCGTTCTCCAGCTTCGACACCGCCACCCTGGCGGGCCTGGCGTATGGCCAGACCGTGCTGGCGCGGGCCTGTCAGAGCGCCGACATCGACTTCGACGGGCGTGAGGCGCACTCGGCACGTTACGACACCGAGAAAACCGCTGAACTGTTCTGTGGCATCGTCAACCGCTGGAAAGAAATGGGCGGCTGGCGCGATTTCAACGATTGATCTGCCAAAAGCATTCGCGGGCACGCCCGCCCCCACAGGTTCACCTTTGCCTTCAGGCATGCAGAGAATCGGTGGGAGCGGGCGCGCCCGCTAAGAGGCCGGCACAGGAAGGCATAAAAAAACCGGCCACGAAGGCCGGTTTTTTCATGCGCGCAGCAATTACAGCTTGCCAGCGTTCTCGCTCAGGTAGGCAGCAACGCCTTCAGGCGAAGCGTTCATGCCCTTGTCGCCTTTTTTCCAGTTGGCAGGGCAGACTTCGCCGTGCTCTTCGTGGAACTGCAGGGCGTCGACCAGACGCAGCAGCTCGTCCATGTTACGGCCCAGTGGCAGGTCGTTGACGATCTGCGAACGGACAACACCGTTGGTATCGATCAGGAAGGCGCCACGGAAGGCCACGCCACCTTCGGACTCGACGTCGTAGGCTTTGCAGATTTCGTGGGTCATGTCGGCAGCCAGGGTGTACTTCACCTGACCGATGCCGCCGTTGTTGACCGGGGTGTTACGCCAGGCGTTGTGGGTGAAGTGCGAGTCGATCGACACGCCGATCACTTCCACGTTGCGCGCCTGGAAGTCAGGGATGCGGTTGTCCAGGGCGATCAGCTCGGACGGGCAGACGAAGGTGAAGTCCAGCGGGTAGAAGAACACCAGGCCGTACTTGCCCTTGATGGCCGAGGCCAGGTTGAAGCTATCGACGATCTCGCCATTGCCCAGCACGGCCGGAACGGTGAAATCGGGGGCTTTCTTACCAACGAGTACGCTCATTGTAATCTCCTGATGAGGGTGAAAAACCGTT
Organism: Pseudomonas sp. VEM90; assembly: GCF_054611535.1. NCBI lineage: Bacteria > Pseudomonadati > Pseudomonadota > Gammaproteobacteria > Pseudomonadales > Pseudomonadaceae > Pseudomonas > Pseudomonas sp. VEM90. The sequence goes on from NZ_JBTRAR010000021.1 coordinate 70,457, forward strand.
TGCCGGGCCAGACGAGCTTGCCCGACATCCAACAAAGGCCGACCATCATACACGGCTTCTCATGACAGGCCGACTCCGTCGACAAAGCGACCACCGGTCGCTCAAGCACAGCCCTCTCAGAAAGATCTTTGACAAGCATTCTCATTACCATTAAGCTCCAACCCATCGACCCAACCAGCGATGGTCAGCCCTTATGTATGTGTGTCTTTGTGTCGGCGTTACCGACGGACAGATCCGCGATGCGATCTATGAAGGATGCTGCAGTTACAAGGAAGTGCGAGCCGCCACCAATGTCGCCAGCCAGTGTGGGAAATGCGCCTGCGTGGCCAAGCAGGTGGTCCGCGAGACCCTGACCGAGCTTCAGGTCAGCCAGGCAGCCCTGCCCTACCCCGTCGAATTTACCGCTGCCTGAACCCAGAATTTCAAGAACCGGACCTGGTGTCCGGTTTTTTTATGCCTGAAATTCAATAAGTTAGCGGTGCAACGCGGTTCACAAACATTCTTATTCCTATTAATTTTCACTTATTATTCAAGAACTTAGGTTTGACACACCTAAGTATCGGGCTCAAACTTCAGTGGATTGACACACTTCTACAGGGCAGGAACCCGACATGAAAGGCGACGTAAGCGTCATCCAGCATCTCAACAAGATCCTCGGAAACGAGCTGGTCGCGATCAACCAGTACTTCCTGCACGCACGCATGTACGAAGATTGGGGGCTGAACAAACTCGGCAAGCACGAGTACAAAGAATCCATCGATGAAATGAAGCACGCTGACAAACTGATCAAGCGTATTTTGTTCCTCGAAGGTATTCCTAACGTTCAGGACCTGGGCAAACTGTTGATCGGCGAGCACACCAAGGAAATGCTTGAGTGCGATCTGAAGATCGAACAGCAAGGCCTGGTCGACCTGAAGGCAGCCATCGCCCATTGTGAAACCGCTGGCGACTTCGGCTCCCGTGACGTGCTCGAAGATATCCTCGAGTCCGAGGAAGAACACATCGACTGGCTGGAAACCCAACTGGGTCTGATCGACAAGATCGGTATCGAGAACTACCTGCAGTCGCAGATGGGCGAAGAATAAATATTCGCCCCATGAAAAAACCCGCGATCAGCGGGTTTTTTCATGCTTGCCGGAAGATCAGGCTTCAGAAGCCTTGGCCTTGGCAGCCGCTTCCTTGATCAGGGTTTGCAGCTCACCGTTCTCGAACATTTCCAGCATGATGTCGCTGCCGCCAACCAGCTCACCGGCTACCCACAATTGCGGGAAGGTCGGCCAGTTGGCGTATTTTGGCAGGTTGGCGCGAATTTCCGGGTTCTGCAGGATGTCGACGTAGGCGAACTTTTCGCCACAACCCATCACGGCCTGCGATGCACGCGCAGAGAAGCCGCATTGCGGGGCATTCGGCGAGCCTTTCATGTAAAGCAGAATGGTGTTGTTGGCAATCTGCTCTTTGATCGTTTCGATGATATCCATGTAGCACCTCGGCTGAACTATCCGACACAGTCGTCGGCACGGTGTCGCATTGTAACGGAAAGCCGAGCGCCGTGCTCGGCCTTGCCGTTCCTCAAGCGGCCTCGACCTGCACAGGTACGCCATTGAGCGCAGCGTTTCCGGATACCTGGTCCCGAAAGCGCTCATCGGTCAGGTCATTGGCACTCACGCCAGGTTGCGCCTGCGCGATTTGCATGCGCACACCCTGACGACCATGACCAAAGCCATGGGGCAAGCTGACCACACCGGGCATCATGTCCTCGCAGGCCTGCACCTCGACCTCCAGTGAGCCAGTACGTGAACGGATGCGCACGCGCTGGCCATCCTGCAGGTGCCGCTGCTGCAAGTCTTGCGGGTGCATCAACAACTGATGCCGTGGCTTGCCTTTCACCAGGCGATGGAAGTTGTGCATCCACGAGTTGTTGCTGCGCACATGGCGGCGCCCGATCAGCAGCAGTTCGCCCGGCGCCGGGGGCGTCATTTGCGCCAGGCGGTGCAGGTCGTCGAGCAAAACCTGCGGGGCTGCTTCGACAGCCTTGCTGGCAGTCGCCAGCCGCCCAGCGAGGTTGCTGCGTAACGCCCCCAGGTCAAGCCCGTGCGGGTGATCGTCCAGTGTTGCCAGGGAAAGCTGCCAACGCGTTGCTTCACCGTAGCGCCCTTTGCGCAGGGCTTGATCAATCATCTGCGCAGGCGACCAGGTCGGCTTCAACTCCAACTCGGCACGCTTGGCAAACGCCTGCGCCAGACCGACGAAAATCTCCCAGTCATGCAGTGCCCCCTCCGGCTTGGCCAGGATCGCCCGGTTGAAGCGCGTGACGTTGCGCACCGCCAGCAAGTTGAAGGTGCTGTCGTAATGATCGTTTTCCAGCGCGGTGGTAGAGGGCAGGATCAGGTCGGCATGGCGGGTGGTTTCGTTGATGTAGAGATCGATACTGAGCATGAACTCCAACCCCTCCAGCGCCGCATCCAGCTGGCGACCGTTAGGTGTGGACAACACAGGGTTGCCGGCGACTGTCACCAGGGCGCGCACCTGCCCTTCGCCCGGTGTTTGCATTTCCTCCGCCAGGGCCGCCACAGGCAGCTCGCCGCCGTACTCGGGCAAGCCCGACACACGGCTCTGCCAGGCATTGAAATGGCCACCCGAGGTGGTTGCCACCAAGTCGACGGCAGGCTCCGTGCACAACGCGCCGCCACTGCGATCGAGGTTGCCGGTCACCAGGTTCACAAGTTGCACCAGCCAATGGCAGAGAGTGCCAAATGCTTGGGTCGAGACGCCCATGCGGCCGTAGCACACGGCCTGCCCGGCAGCGGCGAAGTCGCGTGCCAGCTGGCGGATGTCCGCTGCAGCAATACCACATTGGGCGCTCATGGCCTCGGCACTGAACGGCGCAATAGCCTCGCGCACCTGCTGCAGGCCGCTGACCGGCAAGTGTGAGCCCCGAGCCAGGCCTTCTTCGAACAATGTGTTGAGCAAGCCGCACAACAGGGCTGCATCCCCACCGGGGCGAATGAACAAGTGGCGGTCAGCCATTGCCGCCGTTTCGCTACGCCGAGGGTCAACCACCACCAGGCGCCCACCACGCGCCCGCAGGGCCTTCAGGCGCTTCTCCACGTCCGGAACGGTCATGATGCTGCCATTGGAGGCCAGCGGGTTGCCGCCAAGAATCAGCATGAACCCGGTGTGGTCGATGTCCGGAATCGGCAGCAGCAGCCCATGCCCATACATCAAGTGGCTGACCAGGTGTTGGGGCAACTGGTCCACTGAAGTGGCAGAGAAACGGTTACGGGTCTTGAGCAGGCCCAGAAAGTAGTTGCTGTGGGTCATCAAGCCGTAATTGTGCACACTCGGATTGCCTTGGTAGACCGCCACGGCATTGCGCCCATGGGCCTGCTGGACCGCCCACAGTTTTTCGGCAGCCAGTGCGAAGGCCTCATCCCAGCCAATGGCGTGCCAATGCTCGCCTACTCGCTTGTGTGGCTGACGCAGGCGATCCGGGTCGTTCTGAATGTCCTGCAACGCCACGGCCTTGGGACAGACATGGCCACGGCTGAACGGGTCAAGTGGGTCGCCCTTGATCGAGCTGATCAGGGCCCGCCCGTCCTGCTCATGGCTGACTTCGATGTTGAGCCCGCAGATCGCTTCGCACAGGTGACAGGCACGGTGATGCAGGGTCTTGGTCATGGCCGCCTCTGCCTTGTTGTTGTCGAACAGTGACTATGCGCCCGCCCCCTGCCTGCGGCCAGTGCGCTTCGCCGTGTGAATCCACCGACATCAGGCGCACGATTTACGACAGCCATTTGCCAAATTGCCGGCAAGCCGTGTACAACCTTGTGTAGCAAATAAAGAACAGCACGGGCCGACGGGCAAAGACACCCTTTGCAACACCCTTTGCGATCAGGCCGCTTTTCCCCCCTTGGCTTCAGGCGACATTTACTTATAGTATTGCGCCTTTCCCTATTTCGTCCGCCCCGTGCGGCTTACGCCGCAGGTCACTCCCGTTGTCAAAAAAACCATACGGTCGACCTGCATACCGTTGCAGATAAGGTAGTCAATCATGAACGCTAGGCACTTTCTCTCCCTGCTGGACTTCACCTCCGACGAATTGCTCGGGGTGATCCGCCGCGGCATCGAGCTGAAGGACCTGCGTAAGCGAGGCGTGCTGTTCGAACCGCTGAAGAACCGTGTACTGGGCATGATCTTCGAGAAGTCCTCGACCCGTACCCGTGTGTCCTTCGAGGCCGGCATGATCCAGCTCGGCGGCCAGGCCATCTTCCTGTCGCCTCGCGACACACAACTGGGCCGCGGCGAGCCGATTGGTGACAGCGCCATCGTGCTGTCGAGCATGGTTGATGTGGTGATGATCCGTACCCACGCCCACAGCACCCTGACCGAGTTCGCCGCCAAGTCGCGCGTGCCAGTGATCAACGGCCTGTCCGACGAATCGCACCCGTGCCAACTGCTGGCCGACATGCAGACCTTTGTTGAACACCGCGGCTCGATTCAAGGCAAGACCGTGACCTGGATCGGCGATGGCTTCAACATGTGCAACTCCTACATCGAAGCCGCCAGGCAGTTCGATTTCAAGTTGCGCATCGCTTGCCCCGAAGGCTATGAGCCGGATCAACGTTTCATGGCACTGGGCGGTGACCGCGTGCAGATCATCCGTGATGCCAGGGAAGCCGTGCGTGATGCACACCTGGTGGTCACCGATGTCTGGACTTCCATGGGTCAGGAGGAGGAAACTGCACGGCGCCTGGCGCATTTCGCGCCTTACCAGGTCACCCGCGAACTGCTCGACCTGGCGGCACCCGATGTCCTCTTCATGCACTGCCTGCCCGCCCACCGTGGCGAGGAAATCAGCCAGGACCTGCTCGACGACCCACGTTCGGTCGCCTGGGACGAGGCTGAAAACCGCCTGCATGCACAGAAGGCGCTTCTCGAATTCCTTGTAGAACCGGCTTACCACCACGCATGAGTCAACCCCTACTGCTCAACCTGCGCAACCTCGCCTGCGGCTATGGCGACCAGCGCATCGTCCAGAACCTCAACCTGCACCTGAACGCAGGCGACATCGGTTGCCTGCTGGGTTCATCCGGTTGTGGCAAGACCACCACCCTGCGCGCCATCGCCGGTTTCGAGCCGGTGCACGAAGGCGAGATCCACTTGGCCGGCGAGGTCATTTCCCGGGCCGGCTTCACCCTGGCCCCGGAAAAGCGCCGCATCGGCATGGTATTTCAGGACTACGCGCTGTTCCCGCACCTGACCGTGGCGCAGAACATTGCCTTTGGTATCGCCAAACACCCACGCCAGGCCGCCGTCATCGAAGAGATGCTGGAACTGGTCAAACTCGGCGGACTGGGCGGGCGTTACCCCCATGAGCTGTCTGGCGGCCAGCAGCAACGTGTCGCCCTGGCCCGGGCGCTGGCACCCGAGCCGCAACTGCTGCTGCTTGACGAGCCGTTCTCCAACCTCGACGTGGAGCTGCGCCGGCGCCTGAGCCATGAGGTTCGCGACATTCTCAAAAGCCGCGGTACCAGCGCCATTCTGGTCACCCATGACCAGGAAGAGGCCTTTGCCGTCAGCGACCAGGTTGGCGTCTTCAAGGAAGGTCGTCTGGAACAGTGGGACACGCCCTACAACCTTTACCACGAACCGCAGACGCCATTCGTGGCGAGTTTCATCGGCCAGGGATACTTCATCCGTGGGCAAATGAGCAGCCACGAGGCGGTCAATACCGAAGTGGGTGAACTGCGCGGTAACCGCGCCTACATCATGGCGCCGGGCAGCTCGGTGGATGTACTGCTGCGCCCGGATGATATCGTGCATGCGCCAGGCAGCGCGCTACTGGCGAACATCATTGGCAAGAGCTTCCTCGGCGCATCGACGCTCTACCGCTTGCAGTTGCCCACCGGTAGCCAGCTGGAAGCAATCTTCCCTAGCCATAACGACCACGAGGTCGGTGAGAACGTGGAGATTGCAGTGAAGGCTGATCACCTCGTGCTATTCCCGGTACCGGGTAGCGTTGCGGCACAGTTGCCACGCCAGGAGAATGGCGTGCGTCGTTACAGTTCGGCGACTTGACTTCAGCGCCATGGGGCCGCTTGGCGGCCCCATGCTCTCAGCCTCGACCGATCCCGGCAAACGTGCCCTGCGTATGCTCCGCCAGCACCGCCGCTGCCAACTCCACTTCCAGGCCACGCCTACCGGCGCTGACATGGATAGTTGCAAAACTCTGCGCCGAGTCATCGATAAAGGTTCGCAGGCGCTTCTTCTGCCCCAGCGGGCTGATGCCACCCACCAGGTAACCGGTCGCCCGCTGCGCCGCCGCCGGGTCGGCCATCTCGCACTTCTTCACCCCGGCAGCATGGGCCAGGGCCTTGAGGTCCAGGGTGCCCACCACAGGCACAACCGCTACCAGCAATTCCCCTTTCTCGCTGCTTGCCAGCAATGTCTTGAACACCTGCTGCGGGTCGAGCCCGAGCTTTTCCGCCGCCTCCAGGCCATACGACGCCGATTTCGGGTCATGTTCATAGCTGTGCACGCGATGCTCGGCACGGTGCTTCTTCAACAGGTCTAGGGCGGGGGTCATGCAAGGGCTCCAGTCAGGGATGACTCGGCGGCTACTTTAGGACAATTCCTACATCCCAGCCAGCGGACAGCAATAGCGCACCTCTAGTACGAGGATCCGCAGCTGATTCTAGCGGCCATATCGTGACTGACCGTTCACTTTCGACCTTTGACATCAGCGTTTCTTGTCTATATTTTTTCGTTTCTGAATAAGCGATGCACATTTAAGGTGCATTTCCTACATCACCCGGGGTCAATGGGGATAGACACCGGGTTTTGCTGTCGAGCGCCACGCGCCTCACAACAAAAAAAACGAGGTCATACATGACGACTGCTCTGCGCCAACCCACACTGTCCAGCCAATGCCTGGCCGAATTTCTCGGCACCGCCCTGCTCATCTTCTTCGGTACCGGCTGCGTCGCCGCCCTCAAGGTCGCGGGCGCCAGCTTCGGGCTTTGGGAAATCAGCATCATATGGGGCGTGGGCGTCAGCATGGCCATCTACCTCACCGCCGGTATTTCCGGTGCGCACCTGAACCCAGCCGTGAGTATCGCCCTCACACTGTTCGCAGGGTTCGACAAGCGCAAGCTGCCCTTCTACATGCTGGCCCAGGTATGCGGCGCATTCTGTGGCGCCGCACTGGTCTACACGCTGTACAGCAACCTGTTCTTCGATTTCGAACAAGCCCACGCCATGCTGCGCGGTAGCGAAGGCAGCCTGGAGCTGGCCTCGGTGTTCTCCACCTACCCGCACCCGTCGCTGTCCACCAGCCAGGCATTTCTGGTCGAAGTGGTGATCACTGCCATCCTGATGGCCGTGATCATGGCCTTGACCGACGACAACAACGGCCTGCCGCGCGGCGCCATGGCCCCGCTGCTGATCGGCCTGCTGATTGCGGTGATTGGCAGCGCCATGGGCCCATTGACGGGGTTTGCGATGAACCCGGCCCGTGATTTCGGGCCAAAACTCATGACATTCCTGGCCGGTTGGGGCGAAATCGCCTTCACTGGCGGGCGGGATATTCCTTATTTCCTGGTTCCGGTATTTGCACCGATCCTGGGCGCCTGTCTGGGTGCAGCTGGCTATCGCGGCCTTATTGCACGCAACCTGCCATTAGCGCCCGCCGCGATCCCTGAGACAAATGACATTCGCCAGGGCGATACTCAAGCCAATTGATGCTGCCACCACGCACAGCCCTGACCCTCTATTCTTGCAAGGCCTACGACCATGACAGACACCCAGGATAAGAACTACATCATCGCCCTGGACCAGGGCACCACCAGTTCGCGGGCGATCATTTTCGACCGTGACGCCAATGTTGTGGGTACCTCCCAGCGCGAGTTCGCACAGCATTACCCGCAGGCGGGCTGGGTCGAGCATGACCCGATGGAGATTTTCGCCACACAAAGCGCGACCATGGTCGAGGCTCTGGCCCAGGCAGGTATCAGCCACGCCCAGGTCGCCGCGCTGGGTATTACCAACCAGCGCGAAACCACTGTGGTGTGGGACAAGGAAACAGGGCGCCCGGTGTACAACGCCATTGTCTGGCAGTGCCGCCGCAGCACCGAGATCTGTGCCCAGCTCAAGCGTGACGGCCATGAAGACTACATTCGTGAAACCACCGGCCTGGTCACCGACCCGTATTTCTCCGGCACCAAGCTGAAGTGGATCCTCGACAATGTCGACGGCGCCCGTGAACGCGCCGAGCGTGGCGAACTGCTGTTCGGCACCATCGACACCTGGCTGATCTGGAAATTTACCGGCGGCAAGGTGCATGTCACCGACTACACCAACGCCTCGCGCACGCTGATGTTCAACATCCACAGCCTGCAGTGGGACGACAAGCTGCTGGAAATCCTGGGCATCCCGCGGCAAATGCTGCCTGAGGTGCGCCCCTCTTCGGAAGTGTACGGCCACACCAAGAGCGGCATTGCCATTGCCGGTATCGCCGGCGACCAGCAATCGGCACTGTTCGGCCAGATGTGCGTGGAGCCGGGCCAGGCCAAGAATACCTACGGCACCGGCTGCTTCCTGTTGATGAACACGGGCGACCAGGCGGTGAAGTCATCCCACGGCCTGCTCACTACCATTGCCTGCGGCCCGCGTGGTGAGGTGGCCTATGCACTGGAAGGCGCGGTATTCAATGGTGGCTCTACCGTGCAATGGCTGCGTGACGAACTGAAGATCGTCAACGATGCCCTGGATACCGAGTACTTCGCCAGCAAGGTCAAGGACAGCAACGGCGTGTATCTGGTGCCAGCCTTTACCGGCCTGGGTGCCCCGTACTGGGACCCGTATGCCCGTGGTGCGCTGTTCGGCCTGACACGTGGCGTGAAGGTGGACCACATCATCCGCGCCGCATTGGAGTCCATCGCCTATCAGACCCGCGATGTCCTCGACGCCATGCAGCAGGACTGCGGCCAGCGCTTGTCCGAGCTGCGCGTGGACGGCGGTGCAGTGGCCAACAATTTCCTCATGCAGTTCCAGGCCGACATCCTCGGCACCTGCGTGGAGCGGCCACAGATGCGCGAAACCACGGCACTGGGCGCCGCCTATCTGGCAGGCCTGGCCTGTGGCTTCTGGAGCGGCCTGGACGAGCTGCGCGACAAGGCGATCATCGAGCGCGAGTTCAGCCCGCAGCTGGATGAAACGCAGAAAGAAAAGCTGTATGCCGGCTGGAAGAAGGCAGTCGAGCGTACCCGTGACTGGGAAGATCACGAGGCATAATACCTGTTGGGGCCGCCATGCGGCCCCAAACGTCCACTGGCCGTCATCCCTTTCCTACGGCATCATTGCAGAATTTGTCCGGCAGCCCCAAAGGACCGCCCATGAATCTGCCCCCCCGCCAACAACAAATCCTCGAACTGGTGCGCGAACGCGGCTATGTCAGTATCGAGGAAATGGCGCAGCTATTCGTTGTCACTCCCCAGACCATCCGGCGCGACATCAACCAGCTTGCCGAGCTCAACCTGCTGCGCCGTTACCACGGCGGTGCGGCTTACGATTCGAGCATCGAAAATACCGCCTACGCCATGCGTGCCGACCAGATGCGCGACGAAAAACAGCGCATTGCCGACGCCGTGGCCCGGCAGATTCCCGACCATGCCTCGCTGTTCATCAACATCGGCACCACCACCGAGTCGATTGCACGGGCGCTGCTCAACCACAGCCACCTGAAAGTCATCACCAACAACTTGCATGTGGCTGCGATCCTGGCCGCCAAGGACGATTTCGAAGTGCTGGTGGCGGGTGGCACGGTGCGCCGAGATGGTGGTGTAGTCGGCCAGGCCAGTGTCGATTTCATCAACCAGTTCAAAGTCGACTTCGCTCTGGTGGGCATCAGCGGTATCGACGAGGATGGCAGCCTGCTCGATTTCGACTATCAGGAAGTGCGCGTGTCGCAAGCCATCATTGCCAATGCCCGACAAGTGATTCTCGCGGCTGACTCCAGCAAGTTCGGGCGCAATGCCATGGTACGTCTGGGCTCAATCGACCTGGTCGACTGCCTGGTGACCGACCAGGCTCCTACCCCACCCCTTACCCAATTGTTGAACCAGAACAAGATCAGGCTTGAGGTGGTTTAAGGCTTGTGGGCGCATGCCGCCAGGTTCGTGGCGGCTGTGAAACCAGGCGCCGTCCGCGCGGCGCATCGCCAGCGAAGCTAACGCCTGCATCTGTTTCGGGCCAGTTATTCCTGAGGCAGAGGCGCGCCCCAACCAGAACCCAAGCCGTATCCTCCTGAATTTTCACAAATGTTCACTTTATTGTCATTTGATCAGTCTTTTCTATAAAAACTGGCTAGCGACCGGCTTTCTATTGCGCTAGTATTTTCGAAAGCGAACATTAATGTTCATATTCGATATGAACAGCACCAGGAGGCCTTGCCCGTGTCCCAGCCAGTTTCGTCCCAGCCCCCAACAGCCGACTGCTATGATATTGCCGTAATCGGCGGTGGCATCAATGGCGTGGGCATAGCTGCCGACGCCGCTGGTCGCGGCTTGAAGGTCTTCCTTTGCGAAAAGGACGACCTGGCCCAACACACGTCGTCAGCCAGCAGCAAACTGATTCACGGTGGCTTGCGCTACCTGGAGCACTACGAATTTCGCCTCGTACGCGAGGCCCTGGCTGAACGCGAAGTGCTGCTGGCCAAGGCGCCGCACATCGTCAAACCTATGCGCTTCGTGCTTCCGCACCGCCCGCACCTGCGCCCTGCCTGGATGATCCGCGCCGGCCTGTTCCTCTACGACCACCTGGGCAAGCGCAAGCGCCTGGGCGCCTCGCGTAGCCTGCGCTTCGGCCCGGGCTACCCGCTGAAGCCAGCAATCACCCGCGGCTTCGAATACGCCGACTGCGCTGTCGATGACGCTCGCCTGGTGGTACTCAACGCCATGGCGGCCCGTGAGCTAGGCGCACATATCCACACCCGCACCCGCTGCTTGCGCGCCGAACGTGTAGAGGGCTTGTGGCAGGTAGAACTGCAGCACGCCGATGGCACCCTCCAGACGATCCATGCCCGCGCACTGGTCAACGCCGCCGGCCCGTGGGTGGCCAGCTTCATCAAGGACGACCTCAAGCTCGAGGCGCCTTACGGCATCCGCCTGATCCAGGGCAGCCACATAATCGTGCCGCGCCTGTATGAAGGCGAACATGCCTACATTCTGCAGAACGAAGACCAGCGCATCGTCTTCTGCATCCCGTACCTGGACCGCTTTACCCTGATCGGCACCACTGACCGGGAATACAGCGGCGACCCGGCCATGGTCGCCATTACCGAGCAGGAAACACATTACCTGTTGAAGGTGGTCAACGAGCACTTCAACCATCAACTGAGCCCAGCCGACATCCTGCATACCTACTCCGGCGTTCGGCCATTGTGCAACGATGAGTCGGACAACCCTTCGGCGGTGACCCGGGACTACACACTCGCGCTTTCGGCAGAGGAAGGCCAGGCACCGCTGCTGTCAGTGTTCGGCGGCAAGCTCACCACCTACCGCAAGCTGGCCGAATCGGCCATGGTTGAACTCAAGCCCTTCTTCACCCAGATGCGCGGCGCCTGGACTGCCAGTGCGCCACTGCCGGGCGCAGAGGGCATGACAACGGTACAGGCGCTGATCGATGCCGTGCTGGCACGTTGCGGCTGGTTGCCTGTTGACCTGGCCAAACGCTGGGTGCTCACCTACGGCAGCCGCGTGTGGCGGCTGCTCGATGGCGTTCACGGCCCCGAGGACCTCGGGCAGGCTATCGGGGCCGGGCTGTTCACCCGCGAGGTGGACTACCTGCTGGAGGAGGAATGGGCAGAGCAAACCGCTGACATTATCTGGCGTCGCACCAAGCTGGGCCTGTCGCTGACCGCGCAGGAGCAGAGGGCTCTGGAGGCGTATCTGCAGCAAGCCCGCAAGGTGCGCGCGAATAGTCGCGCAGCCTGATATCGACGGTGAAGCCCTCTTGACTCATCAAGGGGGCGTATTCGCCCAGCGCTCATAGGCTTCACGGGCCAAACGCGCCAGCAGCGCCCGCTCGCTGCGATCGTAATCAGTCTTCAGTGCTTCACAGCGTTGCAGAAACTCGTTTTCGCTAATCACTTGCTCATCTACCTGAGCCTGTAGGGCCTCCATGCGCTGGTGCAGTGGCTGTACCAGTTCTTCAAATCGCTGCGCATGAAACTCTCGCGCGTATTGCTCCCAGAAAGGCCGCTGTGCCAACGAGGCTATCAGGGCATCCGTCGACTCATTTTGCAAAACCGCGTCCTGGACTCGCAGCACGTCGCTGGTGGTTACGTTTGCAAAACCCGGGTAATGCATTTCGTCGAGCTCGATCGGCAAGCCCAAGGGACGCGCAAGCCGCTGTCGGTAAAAAAGCCGTGTCTCGATTTCATCGATATGTGGAGCGTGCTCGGCATGCATGCGTTGCACGTGCAACGTCGCGTGACGGTCGACCTCGTCCAGGCGAAACAAACCACGCGCCAGGCTTAACAAACGAGCTTCCATCCGACTGCCATGAGCATCTTCGACGGCGCGCAGCACCAGAACCCCAAGTTCCATCTGCTCCAGCAACAGCAGCAGGCGGTCTTCACAACTGCGCCGGCCAGATGCCTCGAGAAACAACTGATGACGCAACTGCTCGTGCTGCTCACACGTTTCCAGAATCCGCCAGATACGGCTGCGGTAATGCCCTGGATGTTGTTCAAAGTCCTCGCCGTGGACGAAGTCTGCCAGAAAGCGAAACATTCCATCTGACTGCGGTTCCTCAAGCAGCGCTGTCCATATGGCCTGCTGGCGATCACGCTCGGCGTCGGCTGTACTGTTGGCCCAGGTGTTGAAAAGATCACTGTCAATGGCGCGATGGCGTGCGGACGCAGACCCCCACTGCCCCGGGGTTACACCTCGAGCCTCATCGAGCAGCAATGCGTCAGCTTCGCCTATTGGATTATCGTGCAAGGACAACTGGTGCACCTGCAGGCGCAGCTGCTGCACCTCTCGGCGCAGTGTGCGGATGTTGTTGTTACGCAAGTCTATGTGGGCACGAAATGAAATCCGCTCAGGCAACGCCTCAAGGCCAGCAGAGCGCAGGTTGACTTCACGCAAATTGCCCAGGCGCGTCAGTACCGGCGCCCTTCCCAGCGGGTTGTGGCTGAGGTCGAGGTACCGCAGCGCGCTCATTCCGGCAAGACGCAACTCACCGGCCTCATCCATGATCACGCTGTTGCGGCGCAGGTTTAGCTGCCGCAGGCGGGGCATATGTTCAATGCCGTGAGGGATCGCAGTCAGGCGATTGCCGGACAGGTCGAGCTCAATCAGGTTGGGAAAACGTCGAAGAAAGTCCCCATTGATTTCACCAAGGCGCAGGTCACTGAGGATCAGCCGTCGCACATGATCAAAGCGCACGCCCTCCGGTAATTCGGGCAGACTACCGATACGCTCTCCGCTGATGATCAGCGCGTAGTCCCCGGCCTCGTCGGTTATCTTGCGCCGCCAGCTTCGCCTTACGGCAGTAGCAACACGGCGGCGGCGTAGCGCGTCCAGTGGGTTACTGGCATCCCTGCGCCACTGGCGCAGGCTCTGACGCAGAAGCGTCAACTGCCCCGTGAGCTGGCTGTAGTGCTCCCACAACCCTACTCGCCGCTCCATGAGGTCAAGCAGATAGGCTTGTAGCTCCCCGTCTGTCATTGTCGGAAACACTTGGTGAATACCACGCCCTATGGCACGCCGACTGCTCTCCCCTCGCCCACTCAAGGCATACCCGATACGCCCATCCCCCAACCGGGTCGGGGGTCGCAGGCCAACGCCCATACGGGGCATGCCACAGAGCTCAGCCGCTTGGGTACGATCACCGGCAGCGGCCTCGATCAGCAACGAGCCCAAGGCGCCTGGACTGACAGCAGCATCGCCGAGATCGGCTGTGTGCGTCTCGTCCAGCGCAGACAGCAGTGCCGCCAGGTAGGGGCCGGATGCGCCTTGACCGGCATAGCGGTAGCCGTCGCCGCGGCGCACGATACAGCGTACATCCTGCGCAGATTCAGCGCCGATACCGGCCAGATACCGCCCACTCGGGCTACCTTCGCGCAGTTCGATGCGCAGGGCGTCCGGCCATTTCAGCTGACGCTTGAGCAAGCCCAAAGCCAGACGTTCGGTGTCGGGATTGACGCAACGCGGCAGGCGCAACCCCGCACAGGCCCTGTCCAGACGGCTTTCGCGCAGTGACCATCGTGCGCGCTCGGCCACTGCCAAAGGGATCCGCTGCGCGGCGCTGAGCATATCGAGCTGCGCACCGCTGCATTGCTGAAGCAGCTCACGCGTACAACGAGCCGACAGGCCCGGGAAAGTGCGCTGCAATATCCGCTCGATGCCATTGGGCTGCACTTGCCGGGCAGCAACGTACTGCGCCAGTTGCGGCGCGCTGAAATCCGGGTGTAATGCATGTGCCTGATAAAGCTCCAGGGCATCGAGCAATCGTGCAGGTGCACCCATGTGTTCGACGTGCAAACGGCGAATCTGCGCCTCACTCAGCCCTGTCACCTGGAGCAGATAGTCGCATGTCGCTTCCGGTAGCTCTGCCAGGGGCGTACTCAGGCGGCGTACCAGATTGGCCCGCCCTTCCCAGTATTGGGGAGCTTCGAGTTCATGGCGCCAGCCACCGGCGCCATTCTGCTCGATCACCGGCCGGTAGGCGCTGGGACGACCAGGGTGCAGGATCCTGGCGCGACCATCCTGCGGGTCCTCCATCACCCGATAGCGGCCGCTATCGAGGTGCCATAACCATTCCTGTGCGCCGACACCACGCAAAGGTTGGGCATCGTAACCCGGTAGATCCATGGCCATGAGCTTGACCTTGCCTGCGGAGGTGCACACCGGTGCCAAGTCATCCACAAAGGCCAGACGCTCAAGGGCACGCACGGCCACTTGGCTGCCGGCTGCGATCATCCCGCCGACCACCACGTTTTCGGCAACGTTGAACAGGTGGTTCAACGCCCCTTCGCGATCACCTATGCGCCAATCTGCATATCCTTCATAAACCTCGTCAGCGATCTGAACCGCGTTTGCCACCAGCAGCACCTCGCCAAGTACCGGCACGAAGGCCCCCGCCACGCTCAGCAAATTCATACCCAGCTCTTTGTAGCCCTGCATGCGCGCTTCGCGGTCTTCGTCATCTTCGACATCGGTGGGCACCGCGAGCACCTTGGCGTCATCCTTGATCTTGGCGAGGTATTGCCGGCGCAGGTGTACGAACGGCGCGTCAGCGATCGGTGCAGAACGGGCGTCGAGTTCCACCCCGGCTGTCGATGCCTGCGCGACCCGTTCGTTCAATACCCGATAGAAATTGATGCGCTCACGCTCGGTAATGAAGCGCGCGAAAAAGCGCCGATAGGCCGGCGCACGGAAGCGCTTACCGAGGTACTTGTCGAGTGCATCCCAGCTGGCATGACGGGAGACGGGCTGATGAGGGTCATCGGGTATCCAGAGCACCACCGACGCCACTGCGCCATCAGCTGAGGGACGCACTTCCAGCGCCAGCACGCCTTGAACCGGGCGGCCCAGCAGGTACAACTGCCGGGGGACCACAGTGCCAACCAGCGCAGGCACCACCGGTTTTTCGGCAATATGTGGCAACAGAAGAAAATACGTGCGTTCGTCAATGTCCTGTTTCAACGCAGCGATCCGCATCGCCACCTCGAAATGGGCCTTGAAACTCGCTTCGAACAGCCCGTGCAAGCGGGAAATGGCCTGGCCCGGTTCATCCTCCAGGCCGTCTTCAGGCTGCAGATGGTGCGTGAGCAACGCTTGGTACTTGCCACCTGCATCGACCTCGCGACACGCGGAGGCAAACGCGTGGAAGCTCATCGGCAGGCGGTTACCATTGCCATCGACCAGTTCCCCTCTGCGCATCAGCCCGGGGCGTGTCTCCCTGCGATGATAGTTATGCAGCGCCGCCTCCAGCAACGACCGCCTGGAGCGGCGAACATAGGTAGGCCGCAGCAGCGCAGGCGAAGCACTGGGCAGCAACAGACGCTGCGAGACCCGTACCTTCCAGCCCGTCACGTCCGGGTTGCTGAGGCCGCTCTTGCGCAGTTTCGTTTTGAGCAACTCTGCTGCGTAGGCCTGCAAAGAAGGGATGGCCTGGAGGATCGGGCCAAGCCGCGCATTGCAGTGCGCCTGGCGACGCAGGGCATTACGTAACGCATCGAGCCTTTCCGGTTGCACGTGGTCGACTAGCCATCCAGGCAAGTTTTGGGCAATCAGGTTATCGATGGAATCGTTCGGGGGCTGGTGCGGTGACATCTGTGAAGCTCTCCAGACAAAGAGGAGAGCACACTACGTCTGCGCCCTTGCCGCGCACTGCATAGTTACCACAAGCGATACCGGGACGCGCGGCAGCCCATGCGCTCGGATAACGTTCGGATTACCGAACGAGTAAGCCCTGTTTATTCGGCCTGACGAACCCCAGAGAGAGGTCGAGACTGTCAAGCACGAGCAATACCAGTGGTTTAAGGTCGACAGCAGGGCTTGGCACGAGTCATGCTCTACACTTGGTAGCCGAATGCACCCGCTTCTTGCTGTATTCGTTGAACGAAGAGTCCGCCAACGGCTCCATAAAAAAAACAAACACGTCGAGGAAAATTTGATGCGTATCGTTCGTCAATTGCTGGGCGCAGCCATCGCGGCTGCAGTCATCGCTTCGCCGGCCATGGCCGAGGAGCTCACCGGCACCCTGAAGAAGATCAAGGAATCGGGCACCATCACGCTGGGGCACCGCGACTCCTCCATTCCATTTTCCTACCTGGCCGGCAAACCCGAGCCCGTCGGTTATTCGCATGACATCCAGCTGGCTGTCGTCGACGCGCTGAAGAAGCAACTGGGCACGGACATCAAGGTCCGCTACAACCTGGTCACCTCGCAAACCCGTATTCCGCTGGTGCAGAACGGCACCGTCGACCTGGAGTGCGGCTCCACCACCAACAACGTCGAGCGCCAACAACAGGTCGGCTTCTCGGTCGGCATCTTCGAAGTCGGTACCCGCCTGTTGACCAAGGTCAAGGACGGTCAACCTGCATACAAAGACTTCCCGGACCTGGCCGGCAAGAACGTGGTGACCACCGCCGGTACCACCTCCGAGCGCATCCTCAAGGCGATGAACGCCGACAAGCAGATGAAGATGAACGTGATTTCCGCCAAGGACCACGGTGAAGCCTTCAACATGCTCGAAAGCGGCCGCGCCGTGGCCTTCATGATGGATGACGCCCTGCTCGCCGGTGAAATGGCCAAGGCGCGCAAGCCAAAAGACTGGGTCATCACCGGTACGCCACAGTCGTATGAAATCTACGGCTGCATGGTGCGCAAGGAAGACGCTGCGTTCAAGAAAGCGGTCGACGACGCCATCGTTGCCTACTTCAAGTCGGGCGAAGTCAACAAGAGCTATGACAAGTGGTTCATGCAGCCGATCCCGCCTAAAGGTCTGAACCTCAACTTCGAGATGAGCGAAGAGCTGAAAAAACTGATCGCCGAGCCGACCGACAAGGCCGCGGACGAGAAGAAGTCCTGATCCTCAGCAAATAGTGGCCTGGTGCTCACAAGCACGAATCAATTCTGCAGGCCACTCATTAGTGTCTAACCTTTCATCCGAGGGCGCCTTGCGCCCCCGGATGCTCGAAGGTGCCCGTGAAACAACCGTCTGAGGGGAAATCCCGATGAATTACAACTGGGACTGGGGCGTGTTCTTCAAGTCCACCGGCGTGGGCAGCGAAACCTATCTGGACTGGTACTTCACCGGCCTGGGCTGGACCATCGCCATCGCCATCACCGCCTGGATCATCGCGCTGCTGCTGGGGTCACTCCTCGGCGTCATGCGTACCGTGCCGAACCGCCTGGTATCGGGTATCGCCACCGCCTACGTGGAACTGTTCCGCAACGTGCCACTGCTGGTGCAACTGTTCATCTGGTACTTCCTGGTACCGGACCTGCTGCCAGAAGGCTTGCAGGAATGGTTCAAGCAGGACCTCAACCCGACCACTTCGGCGCTGATCAGCGTGGTCATCTGCCTGGGCCTGTTCACCGCCGCACGCGTCTGTGAGCAAGTACGTACCGGTATCCAGGCGCTGCCCAAGGGCCAGGAAGCTGCCGCCCGTGCCATGGGCTTCAGCCTCCCGCAGATCTACAACAATGTGCTGCTGCCGCAGGCCTACCGGATCATCATTCCGCCGCTCACCTCCGAGTTCCTCAACGTGTTCAAGAACTCCTCGGTGGCGTCGCTGATCGGCCTGATGGAGCTGCTGGCGCAGACCAAACAGACCGCTGAGTTTTCCGCCAATCTGTTCGAGGCGTTCACCCTGGCCACGCTGATCTACTTCACCCTGAACATGGGCCTGATGCTGCTCATGCGCATGATCGAGAAGAAAGTCGCCGTGCCTGGCCTGATCTCCGTGGGGGGCAAGTAAATGGAAATGGATTTCAGCGAAATCATCCCCGCCCTGCCTGCCCTCTGGGACGGCATGGTCATGACCCTCAAACTGATGGTCATGGGTGTCATCGGCGGTATCGTGCTGGGCACCATCCTGGCCCTGATGCGCCTGTCGTCGAGCAAACTGCTGTCGAACCTGGCCGGTGCCTACGTCAACTACTTCCGCTCGATCCCGCTGCTGCTGGTGATCACCTGGTTCTACCTGGCGGTGCCGTTCGTGCTGCGCTGGATCACCGGCGAAGATACCCCGGTGGGTGCCTTCACCTCCTGCGTGGTCGCCTTCATGATGTTCGAGGCCGCGTACTTCTGCGAAATCGTCCGCGCCGGCGTGCAGTCGATCTCCAAGGGCCAGATGGGCGCCGCACAAGCACTGGGCATGAACTACGCGCAGACCATGCGCCTGATCATCCTGCCCCAGGCCTTCCGCAAGATGACCCCGCTGCTGCTGCAGCAGAGCATCATCCTGTTCCAGGACACCTCGCTGGTGTACACCGTGGGCCTGGTCGACTTCCTCAACTCGGCTCGCTCCAACGGCGACATCATCGGGCGCTCCCATGAGTTCCTGATCTTCGCCGGCGTTGTCTACTTCATCATCAGCTTCACCGCTTCGTGGCTGGTCAAGCGCCTGCAAAAAAGGATCACCGTATGATTTCCATCAAGAACGTCAACAAGTGGTACGGCGACTTCCAGGTACTGACCGATTGCAGCACCGAGGTCAAGAAAGGTGAGGTAGTGGTGGTCTGTGGCCCGTCGGGCTCGGGCAAGTCCACCCTGATCAAGTGCGTCAATGCACTGGAGCCGTTCCAGAAGGGCGACATCGTGGTCGATGGCACCTCGATTGCCGACCCGAAGACCAACCTGCCCAAGCTGCGCTCGCGAGTGGGCATGGTGTTCCAGCACTTCGAGCTGTTTCCGCACCTGACCATCACCGAGAACCTGACCATTGCCCAGCGCAAGGTCCTGGGCCGCAGCGAGGCAGAAGCCACCAAGAAAGGCCTGGCCCTGCTTGACCGTGTAGGCCTCAGTGCCCATGCCAAGAAACACCCTGGCCAGCTCTCTGGTGGCCAGCAGCAGCGCGTGGCAATCGCCCGCGCCCTGGCGATGGACCCGATCGTCATGCTGTTCGACGAACCCACCTCGGCACTGGACCCGGAAATGGTCAGCGAGGTACTGGACGTGATGGTGCAACTGGCCCACGAAGGCATGACCATGATGTGCGTAACCCACGAAATGGGCTTTGCCCGCAAAGTCGCCAACCGGGTCATCTTCATGGACAAGGGCAGTATCATCGAAGACTGCACCAAGGAAGAGTTCTTCGGTGACCAGAGCGCCCGCGACCAGCGCACCCAGCACTTCCTCAGCAAGATCCTGCAGCACTGACCCGGCCACAGCTTCCGCTGCCAGGGACCACCAGGCAGCGGAAGCTGGTCGTTACAAGGCCACTGTGATGAAATGCGACCCCTCGCTACTTCGCCCTGCCAAGCCTGCCGTGAATTCCCGCCTGATCCGTCAATTGCTGTTACCGCCGCTGATCATCCTGCTGATGGTCGGCCTGGGAATGGCTGGCTACCTGATCAGCGAGAGCAACGGCATCCGCACCCTCAGCGAAAACGGTGAACGCCAGCTGGAGCTGCACGCACGCACGGTCGAAAGCGAAATCAGCAAGTACACCTACTTGCCGAGCCTGCTGGAGCTGGAAGACAGCGTCTCGCACCTGCTGACCGACCCGGACGGCGGCTCACGCCAGACGGTCAATGAATACCTTGAAGGCCTGAATCGTCGCAGTCGTAGTCGGGCCATCTTCGTCCTCGACACCAATGGCCGGGTGCAGGCCACCAGCAACTGGCGCGATGCCGACTCGTTCCTGGGTGAAGACCTGTCGTTCCGCGCCTACTTCCAGACTGCCGTGCGCGGCGAACCCGGGCGTTTCTACGGCATCGGCAGTACCACGGGCGAGGCCGGCTATTACCTGGCCCATGGGCTTGAGGAGCACGGCAAGATCATAGGCGTTGCGGTGATCAAGGTGCGCCTGGACACCCTCGAGGAGCGCTGGCAGCGTGCCCGCCTGGAGGCGTTCGTCAGCGACGAGAATGGCATCATCATCCTCTCCAGCGACCCGGCCCGGCGCCTTAAATCGGTGCGCCCGCTGACCCCGCAAATCAAGGAGCGCCTGGCGCGAAGCCTGCAGTACTACTGGTGGCCGCTGAACGAATTGCAGCCTCTGGCCCGGGAGACCCTGGCCGATGGCGTGGAAAAACTGACCTTCCCGGCCAACACCGAAACCGCTCATGGCAAGCCGCACGAAGTGGCCTACCTGGCGCAAACCAGGCGCCTGGTCGACACGCCCTGGCATTTCACCCTGCTGACCCCCCTGCAGGACCTGCGTCGCGAGTCCATGGTGCAGGGCATTCTGGTGGGCGTGGCCTTTGCCTTGCTGGCGATCCTCGGCATTGCCTGGAACGAGCGGCGCAAAGTGATCGCCACCCGCCTGGCGGCCCGCGAAGCCCTTGAAGAAGCCAACAGCCAGCTGGAGCGGCGGATTGCCGAACGCACCGCCGACCTGCGCGCCAGCAACGAACGCCTGAAGGGCCAGATTCGCGAGCGCCGGCACGCCGAGCAGACCTTGCGCCACGCCCAGGATGAGCTGGTGCAGGCGGGCAAGCTGGCCGCCATCGGGCAGATGTCCACCAGCATTGCCCACGAGCTGAACCAGCCACTGGCTGCGCTGCGCACCTTGTCTGGTAATACTGTGCGTTTCCTTGAGCGCGGGGCGCTGGAAACCGCCAGTACCAACCTGCGCACCATGAATGACCTGATCGACCGTATGGGCCGCATCACCGCCAGCCTGCGCTCGTTCGCCCGGCGCGGCGATGACAGCGGCCAGGCTTCACTGGCCAAGGCGGTAGAGGCCACCCTGCAGGTGCTGGCCAACCGCATCAGTGCCTGTCACTTGAAATTGCACCACCAGTTCGAGGACCAGCAACTGGCCATCGACCAGACCCGCCTGGAGCAGATTCTGGTCAACCTGATCGGGAATGCCCTTGACGCCATGGCCGCGCAACCGCAGCCTGAGCTGTGGCTGGAAGGCGAGTTGCAGGGCGACAAGTACCGTTTGCAGGTGCGCGACAACGGCCATGGTATCGACGCCGAGGCGCGCAAGCACCTGTTCGAACCCTTCTTTACCACCAAACCGGGCGAGCATGGCCTGGGCCTGGGCCTGACCCTGTCGGCGAGCCTTGCCGCCGCCGCCAAGGGAAGCCTCAACGTCGAGCATCCCGCCACCGGCGGCACGGCCTTCGTCCTGGCCCTGCCTCTGGTTTTCCCCCCTAGCGAATCGGCAGAGCATCCATGAACCAAGCGCCTCTTACCGTCCTGATCGTCGAAGACGACCCGCATGTGCTGCTCGGCTGCCAGCAGGCGCTGGCCCTGGAGGATATCGCCTGCGAGGGCGTAGGCAGTGCCGAACAGGCGCTGGAACGCATCGGCGACGACTTCGCCGGCATTGTCGTCAGCGATATCCGCCTGCCGGGTATTGATGGCCTGGAGCTGCTCAATCGCCTCAAGGCCCGTGACCGCAGCCTGCCGGTGGTGCTGATCACTGGCCATGGCGATATCGACATGGCCGTTGGCGCCATGCGTAACGGCGCCTACGACTTCATGGAAAAACCGTTCTCCCCCGAGCGCCTGGTCGACGTGGTACGCCGCGCGCTGGAACAGCGCGGGCTGTCACGCGAAGTGGTGGCCCTGCGCCGCCAGCTGGCCGAACAGAGCAGCCTGGAGGGGCGCATCATTGGTCGCTCACCGGCCATGGAGCACTTGCGCGAACTGATCGCCAACGTCGCCGACACCTCAGCCAACGTGCTGATCGAAGGTGAGACCGGCACCGGCAAAGAACTGGTCGCGCGCTGCCTGCATGACTTCAGCCGCCGTCAGGGCCACCCATTCGTGGCGCTGAACTGCGGAGGCCTGCCGGAAAACCTGTTTGAAAGCGAGATATTCGGCCACGAGGCCAACGCCTTCACCGGTGCCGGCAAACGCCGTATCGGCAAGATCGAGCACGCCAATGGCGGCACGCTGTTCCTCGATGAAGTGGAGAGCATGCCGATCAACCTGCAGATCAAGCTGCTGCGCGTACTGCAGGAGCGCACCCTGGAGCGACTGGGCTCGAACCAGAGCATCCCGGTGGATTGTCGGGTGATCGCCGCGACAAAGGCTGACCTCGATGCGTTGGGCCAGAGCGGCCAGTTCCGTAGCGACCTGTATTACCGGCTGAACGTGGTCACCCTGGAGCTGCCGCCGCTGCGTGAGCGCCGTGAAGACATCCTGCAGTTGTTCGAGCATTTCCTGCAGCAGTCGGCCCTGCGCTTCGACCGGGAAACACCGACACTGGACAGCCAGACCCTGTCACGCCTGATGGCCCATGACTGGCCGGGCAACGTGCGCGAGTTGCGCAACGTGGCCGAACGCTATGCCCTCGGCCTGCCAGCGTTCAAGAAAGGCCCCAGCGGTGGTGCCAATCAAGGCCTGCTTTTTGCCGAGGCGGTGGAAGCATTCGAACGCAACCTGCTCACTGATGCCCTGCAACGCACCGGCGGCAACCTGAGCCAGGCCAGCCAGGAACTGGGCATGGCCAAGACCACGCTGTTCGACAAAGTGAAAAAATACGGCCTCGGCTGACTTGAACCCGAACTGGAAAGCCTGAGATCGGTGCAGCACCGGTGGGAGCGGGCAAGCCCGCGAAGCAGCCAGCGCGGATTTCAGAGCCCTGCGATGTGCGTGACCGCTTGCCTATGCGCCTGCAAATAAGGCAACACCGCCCCCAGCAGCGGCGCCTTGAACGGCTCCTGGAACCGATGCGCCAGCCCCGGGATCAAGCGCAACTGGCTGCCCTGGATATGCGCCGCCAGGTGCACGCCATGCATCACCGGCAATAACGGGTCAGCCGTACCGTGTACCACCAGGGTCGGCACTCGCAACTGGTTGAGCAACTCCACGCGACTCGGCTCGGCCAGTATCGCCATGATCTGGCGCTTGGCCCCGTCAGGGTTGAACGCCCGGTCATAGGCCTGCGCCGCCTGTTGCAGCAACACGTCACGGTCGTCGTGTACTTCCGGGCTGCCCAAGGCCGCCAGCAGGTCGGCCTGCTGCTCGATAGCCACTTCGCGGTTCGGTGCGCTGCGCCGGGCCAGCAGCTGCACCAACGCCGGGTCCGGTGCCGGCAGCCCCGCCGCCCCTGAACTGGACATGACCAGCGTCAGGCTGCGAACACGCTCGGGCGCCATCGCCGCCAGATGCTGGGCAATCATGCCGCCCATGCTTACCCCCAAGACATGAAACTGGCGCACGCCCAACGCGTCCATCAGGCGCACGCCGTCATCTGCCATATCAGTCAGCGTATAGGGCGCCGACACTGGCAGGCCCAGCTTGTAACGCAACAGCTCAAGCGTCAGGTTGGCGTGCGGTGGCACCTGGTTCCAGCGTGACAGGCCGACATCGCGGTTGTCATAGCGGATCACCCGAAAACCCTGGCGGCACAATGCCTCGACCACGTCGTCCGGCCAATGAATCAGCTGCCCGCCCAGGCCCATGACCAGCAGCAAGGCCGGGTCGCGTGGCGCACCGACGCTCTGGTACACCAGGCTGACGGCCCCCAGTTCGGCACGCTGCACCGGCACATGGGCGTCACAGCGCTGTTCGGCGAAACTCGCAGGTGCGCTGAACAGGAAGAAAAGAAAAAGCCAAAAAGCCCGCATGAAAGAAACACCAGAATGCAGATCCCCAGTAGAGCGCGAGTCTGATGAATTCTGTTCGGGCGCGCTGCCACAGTTCGGTGACAGTTTCATGACTCCCGCCAGGCGGTGCGACGATCACCCAGTCGACAGATGTAGCATCATGAGAGAAACTCAACTCATTACCTGGTTCCTCTATTCCATACCCCGGAGTCATCTGTGCTGGAGATCCGTCACCTGAAAACCCTTCATGCCCTGCGCGAAGCCGACAGCCTGGTGGAGGCCGCCGAACGCCTGCACCTGACCCAGTCGGCGTTGTCGCACCAGTTCAAGGAGCTTGAAGAGCGCCTGGGCCTCCCGATTTTCGTGCGCAAGACCAAGCCGATCCGCTTCACCAGCGCCGGGCTGCGTCTACTGCAACTGGCCGATGCCACCCTGCCGTTGCTGCGCAGTGCCGAACGTGACATTGCACGTTTGGCCGGAGGCACTGCCGGACGCCTTCACATGGCTATCGAATGCCACAGCTGCTTCCAGTGGCTGATGCCGACCATCGACCAGTTCCGTGATGCCTGGCCGGAAGTGGAACTGGACCTGGCCTCCGGCTTTGCCTTCGCCCCGCTGCCGGCCTTGGCCCGTGGCGACCTTGACCTGGTGGTGACCTCCGACCCGGTGGACCTGGCAGGCATCACTTATGTGCCGCTGTTCACCTACGAGGCGATGCTGGCAGTGGCCAACCAGCACCCGCTGGCCAGCAAGCCTTACATCGTGCCGCAAGACTTGCTCGACCAGACGCTGATCACCTATCCGGTGGAACGCGATCGCCTGGACATCTTCACCCGCTTCCTGGAGCCGGCCGATATCGAGCCAGCCGCCGTGCGCACCTCGGAGCTGACGGTGATGATGATGCAGCTGGTGGCCAGCGGCCGTGGCGTATGCGGCATGCCGCATTGGGCGCTGCACGAGTACAGCTCG
This sequence comes from Pseudomonas sp. VEM90, assembly GCF_054611535.1. NCBI lineage: Bacteria > Pseudomonadati > Pseudomonadota > Gammaproteobacteria > Pseudomonadales > Pseudomonadaceae > Pseudomonas > Pseudomonas sp. VEM90. The sequence continues at coordinate 95,674 of NZ_JBTRAR010000021.1, forward strand.
CGCGGCTATGTGAAGGGCAAACGCCTGGGCGAGAAAGGCCTGTTTGCCACGCTTTATGCCGCCGTGCGCACCGACATGCTCGATGCCCCGTACATGCGCGACTTTTTGCTGACGGCCAAGGACACCTCGTTCGCCACCCTCGACGGTGTCAGCGCGGTGCGTTGAGCGCCTGGCGATACAGCGGCAGGATCAAGTCGCGGGTCAGGGGGGCCAGTTGCATGACGGGCGCCTGATCTGCTGCCAGCCAGACCACCTCCTCGATCTCTGCGGCCGGCACCACAGCAGCGGCGCTGTCGACACGGAACAGTTCAGCTTGCACTTCGAAGCCCGGCTCGTTGGCGGCGGGGGCACTGAACTGGCCCAGGTGCACGGCCTGAGCCGGGTCGATACGCAGGCCCAGTTCCTCGTGCAACTCGCGCACCAGCGCCTGTACCGGCGTTTCACCGGCATCGATCTTGCCGCCTGGCTGCATGAAAGCCTCGGTGCCACGCTTGCGCACCAGCAGGGTGCGACCCTGAGGGTCGATCAGCAGGGCAGCGGCGATGCGGATGATGTTGGGCATGGGGGTGGGCTCGCTGAAAAAATGACCCGCGAGGATCCCATGGGGTCATTGGCCTGACAAGGCCGGTCATTCCTGTGCCGGCCTGACAGGCCAACTGGGCGTTACACGTATCTGGTCGAGGCGGCACGCTATTGAGCAGGATCGAAAATCTTGATCACAGCACGTCCCCCCCTGTAGGAGCGGGTTCACCCGCGAATGCGATGGTGAGGCTCCCGACGCATTCGCGGGTAAACCCGCTCCTACAGCGGTATGCGTTGCACCCAGGCAATTCGGCTCGGGTCGAGAATGATTTTCGCTACCCCGATTTTAATTTGCAGCGCCCGGCAACTTGGCTATGGTCGGGGTTTGCCCCCAGGCCCTGAGCCTGACCGCGCCATCGCAAGGACCCTGTATGAGCCTGTCACTTCTCAGTCGCTATGCCTTCTTCGCCGCCTGCGTGCTGTTCACCCTGGCGAGCATCCCCTTCAGCCACCACGAATGGTTATGGCCGTTCACCCTGACCACTGGCATCCTCAGCCTGGTCGGCCTGTTCGATTTACTGCAGCAGCGCCACGCCGTACGCCGTAACTACCCGGTTCTTGGCAACATCCGCTATCTGGTCGAGGCCATTCGCCCGGAAATCCGCCAGTACCTACTGGAGTCCGACAGCGATGCCCTGCCCTTCTCCCGCGCCCAGCGCTCGCTGGTGTATGCCCGGGCGAAGAACGAAGCCTCGGACAAACCTTTCGGCACCCTGATCGACGTATATGAATCCGGTTTCGAGTTCATCGGCCACTCCATGCGCCCGGCACCACTGGCCGACCCGGCCAGCTTCCGCGTTATCGTTGGTGGGCCGCAGTGCAGCCAGCCGTATTCCGCGTCGATCTTCAACATTTCGGCCATGAGTTTCGGCTCGCTCAGCGCCAATGCCATCCGTGCGCTCAACCAGGGCGCCAAGCTGGGCAATTTCCACCATGACACCGGCGAGGGCAGCATCAGCCCCTACCATCGCGAACACGGTGGCGACCTGGTGTGGGAACTGGGCAGCGGCTACTTCGGGTGCCGCACGCCGGATGGGCGCTTCGATCCCGAACGCTTCGCCGCCCAGGCGCGCAGCCCTCAGGTGCGCATGATCGAGATCAAGATGAGCCAAGGTGCCAAGCCCGGCCACGGCGGCATACTGCCCAAACACAAGGTCACACAGGAAATTGCCGAAACCCGTGGCGTGCTGATGGGTGAGGATTGCATCTCGCCGTCGCGCCACAGCGCCTTCTCGACACCGATCGAAATGATGCAGTTCATCGCCCAGTTGCGTGAGCTGTCCGGCGGCAAGCCGGTGGGGTTCAAGTTCTGCCTGGGCCACCCGTGGGAATTCATGGGCATCGCCAAGGCCATGCTGGAAACCGGCATCCTGCCCGACTTCATCGTCGTCGATGGCAAGGAAGGTGGCACTGGCGCAGCGCCCGTGGAGTTCACCGACCATATCGGCGTACCCCTGCGTGAAGGCCTGCTGTTCGTGCACAACACCTTGGTCGGCCTGAACCTGCGCGACAAGATCAAGCTGGGCGCCAGCGGCAAGATAGTCAGTGCCTTCGACATCGCCAGCGTGCTGGCCATTGGTGCCGACTGGGCCAACTCTGCACGCGGCTTCATGTTCGCCATCGGCTGTATCCAGTCGCAAAGCTGCCACACCAACAAGTGCCCGACCGGCGTGGCCACACAAGATCCGTTGCGCCAGCGTGCGCTGGTGGTGCCCGACAAAGCCCAGCGGGTGCTGAACTTCCACCACAACACCTTGCGTGCCTTGGCAGAAATGCTGGCGGCGGCAGGCCTGGAGCACCCGGCTCAACTGGAGGCCAAGCACCTGGTGCGGCGCATTTCGGCCACCGAGATCAAGCTGTTCTCGCAGATGCATGTGTTCTTGAAGCCAGGTGAGTTGCTGACCGGCGAGGTGAACGGGCAGTTCTATTCGCGGATGTGGCAACTGGCTCGGGCGGACAGTTTCGAGCCGCACAGCGAAGTGGCGGCCTGACGGAACGCTGGGGCCGCAAAGCGGCCCCACGTCAGATCAGGAGGCGGTACTCGTCACACCTTGTGCGTCTTTCGGCGCCAGGCGGAGCGTGTAGTACAGCACCGTCAGCAGCACCAGGAACGCCGGGCCGATGTACAGGGCCACACGCGTATCCTCGAAGTACGCCATCAGCCCGACCACCAGCACCAGGAAGGCCAGCGCCAGATACGAACTCAGCGGCCACAGCCACATGCGGTACTTCAGTGCCTTGCGCTCGGCAGTGGTAAGGCCGGCGCGGAACTTCAGCTGTGCCAGCAAGATCATCACCCAGGTCCAGATCGCACCGAAGGTGGCGATCGAGGTTACCCAGACGAAGACCTTTTCAGGCACCAGGTAGTTGGCCAGTACGCCCAACAGCAACGCGCCGATCGACAGCAGCAGCGCATTGCGTGGCACGCCGTTCTTCGAGGTACGGGCGAAGGCCGCCGGCGCCTGGCCGTTCTGTGCCAGGCTATAGAGCATGCGCCCGGTACTGAAGATGCCGCCATTGCACGACGACAGCGCCGCCGTGATGACCACGAAGTTGATGATGCCGGCGGCGGTCTTGATGCCGAGGCGCTCGAAAGTCATGACGAACGGGCTGCCCTGGCTGCCGATTTCGTTCCAAGGGTAAATCGACAGGATCACGAACAACGCCCCGACGTAGAACAGCAGGATGCGCCAGAACACCGAGCCGATGGCCTGCGGAATGGTCTTTTGCGGGTTGCGTGCTTCACCTGCGGTGAGGCCGATCATTTCCACGCCCAGGTAGGCGAACATCACCATCTGCAGCGACATCAGCACGCCAGTCACACCATTGGGCATGAACCCGCCATAACTCCACAGGTTGGAGATACCGACTGCGACACCGTCATTGCCAAAGCCGAAGGCAATGATGCCGATGCCGCCGAGGACCATGGCGATGATGGTGACGATCTTGATCAGCGCGAACCAGAACTCGAATTCACCAAAAGCCTTCACCGCCACCAGGTTGATCGCGCCCATGCTGCCCAGTGCCGCCAGGGCCCAGATCCAGCGCGGTACGTCGGGGAACCAGATGCCCATGTAGATGGCCACTGCAGTAATTTCGGCAACACAGGTCACCAGCCACAGGAACCAGTAGTTCCAGCCGGTCAGGAAGCCCGCCAATGGGCCGAGGTAATCCTGGGCATAACGGCTGAAAGAGCCGGCGACAGGGTTATGCACGGCCATTTCACCGAGCGCGCGCATGATCACCAGGATGGCCAGGCCACCGATGATGTAAGACAACATGATGGCTGGGCCGGCCATTTCGATCGCCTTGGCCGAACCGAGGAAAAGACCGACACCGATACAGGCGCCCAGCGCCATCAAGCGGATGTGCCGTTCGCCCAGTTCACGCTTGAGCGGGCCGCCTTCAGTGGCCTGGCCGTGGGCAGAGTGGTTGCCGACTGGCATAGCAATACAACCTCATTTTGTTATTGGATTTGACCTTCGTGCAGCCGCGACCATGCCGATAGGCGTGGCGTTGGCTTGCCAGGCTGGCCTTGTGGGCCTGCCCATGTGCCGGACTAGAGCGCCCGGCAGGGCGAAGGGGGCCAGCAGTATAGGAAGACCGTTGTAGGTGTTTTCACTGTATATATGCAGAAATTTGGCTAGAACTCTGGGGGCCGCTTCGCGCCCAAAGAATTGCCAAGGCACCATAGCAACATCGTCCGTTGAAGAAACCCACACCAAAGCCGTATAGCCCCACACCACTTTTTCCAACTTCCTACAAATTTTTCACCCTATCCACTCAACGTCTAAGCTTCAGACAAGCAAGACGAAAACACTTGGCCGGATAGAAGACTATGGGCGCACTGTGGCAATCGGAACCCAGCAGAACGGAAGCTCCCGAGATACCTCAGGCCGAGACGCCACAATCCAAGTCCCCCCGTCAGCGTCGGCTATGGTGGTGGCTGATCATCCTCATCCTGCTGGTGGCACTGGTAGCCATCGCTGTTGCCGCGTATAACGAATTCCGTACCTCCGAACTACAATCGCGCGAGTTCAGCAGACTGGCCGGTACACTGACCTACTCGCTGCAACCCGGTCCCAGCGATGCCATCGTCTACCCCGGTGATGGGCCGTTCGACAAACGCCTGGGCTATAGCGCCCTGGGTGAATTCCTGCCACGCCTGCTCAAGCGCGACTACCTCATCAGCGAACAGGTGAAGTTTTCACCCGCATTGATGAACTACGTCGATCATGGGCTGTTCGCGCCCTATATCGAGAAGATCCAGGCCGGCCTGTCGATCACCGACTGCCGCGGCGACACGCTGTACCAGTACAACTACCCCCAGCATCTGTACCCGGACTTTGCGGCGATACCTCCCGTAATAGTCAACAGCTTGCTGTTCATCGAAAACCGCGACCTGCTGGATACCGACGATCCACGTAACAACCCGGCTGTGGACTGGCCACGCTTTGCCAAGGCCGCCTACAGCCAGGTCGCCAAGTACCTGGCCCTGCCCGGTCAGTCTGCCGGCGGCAGCACCCTGGCCACCCAGCTGGAAAAATATCGCCACTCACCGGATGGCCTGACGGTGTCGGGCGCGGAGAAGATCCGGCAGATGATTTCTGCCAGCGTGCGTGCCTACCAGGGCGGCCCCGACACCACCGAGGCACGCCAGCGTATCGTGCGCGACTACCTCAACAGCGTACCGCTGTCGGCCGTGCCTGGGCATGGTGAGGTACATGGCATGGCCGAGGGCCTGCGGGTGTGGTACGGCGCCGACTTCGACCAGGTCAACCAGGCCCTGAACGCCACCGCCACCGACTCAGAGAGCATGGCCGCGCGTGGCCTGGCCCTGCGCCAGGTGCTGTCGCTGATGATTGCCCAGCGCCGTCCCTCGTATTACTTGTCCAAGGGCCGGGTCGAGTTGGCCGAACTCACCGACTCGCACATTCGCGTGCTTGCCGCCAACAAGGTCATCGATCAGCCGCTGGCCGATGCCGCGCTGGTCAGCAAGGCGGTGTACCGCGACTGGGTAGCGCAGCCGACCATCGTACCGATCATCACCAACAAGGGCATCAGCCTTGCGCGCAACCGTCTGTCGGCCATGCTCAACCGCCCACTGTACGACCTCGACCGCCTTGACCTGTCAGCCACCAGTACCTTGCAGGCCGACCTGCAACTGCAGGTCAGCCAGTACCTGAAAAACCTCGCCGACCCGGCGTTTGCCGCACAGATCGGCCTGATCGGCGAGCGACTGCTCACCGCCAAGACCACCGACCAGGTGAGCTACAGCTTCACCTTGTTCGAGCGCACCGCCGATGGTTCGCGGGTGCGGGTGCAGACCGACAGCACCAACCAGCCCTTCGACATCAACGAAGGCAGCAAGCTGGAGCTGGGCTCAACCGCCAAGCTACGGGTACTGACCACCTACCTGGAGATTATCGCCGAGCTGCACGACAAGTACGCCGGCAAACCTGCCGCCGAGCTGAAGAAGGTCGAAGTGGCCGAACTCGACCGCATCACGCAATGGTCGCTGGAATGGCTGGCGCAGAACAGCAAGAACCAGAGCCTGGACGCCATGCTCGACGCCGCGCTGGAACGCAAGTACTCGGCCAACACCGGCGAAGGGTTCTTCACTGGCGGCGGGATGCATGTGTTCAACAACTTCCGCAAGGAAGACAACAACCGCAACCCGACACTCAAAGATGCACTGCGCGAGTCGATCAACCTGCCGTTCATCCGCCTGATGCGCGACCTCGTGCGCTACGTGACTTACCAGCAACCATACAACCGCGTGGCGCTGCTCAAGGACGACGCCGACCCGCGCCGCCAGGAGTACCTTGCGCGCTTCGCCGACAAGGAGGGCACCAAATACCTGATGCGCTTCTGGAAAAAGTACCAGCGTAGAACCTCGCAACAACGCCTGGACACCTTTATCGACAGCATGCGCGTGACCCCACAGCGGTTGGCGGCAGTACACCGCTACCTGTTCCCCGAGGCAGGCCAGGAAACCTTCAACGCATTCGTGCGTGCCCACCTCAAGGATGACAAGAAGGTGCTGGGCAAACTGACCGATGGCCGTCTGTCAGAGATGTACGCTGCTTATGGCCCGGGCAAGTACGACCTGCCCGACCAGGGTTACATCGCCAAGGTCCACCCGTTGGACCTGTGGCTGCTTGGCTACCTGCTGAAGCACCCAGGCTCGACACTGACCGAAATGATCAATGCCAGCCGTTTCGAACGCCAGGAGGTATATGGCTGGCTGTTCAAGAGCCGCCACCAGAGCGCCCGTGACAGCCGCATCCGCACCATGGTCGAGATCGAAGCCTTCCTCGACATCCACCAGCGCTGGAAACGCGTGGGCTATCCATTCAACCACCTGGTGCCTTCATTGGCCACGGCCATCGGCAGCTCCGGCGACCGCCCCGCTGCCCTCTCCGAACTGGTCGGGATCATCCAGAACGACGGTATTCGCCTGCCAACCCTGCGTATCGATACCCTGCACTTTGCAGCCAATACACCCTACGAGACCAAGTTGATCTCAGACCCGGACCGGGGCGTGCGAATTCTGCCGGTCGAAGTGGCACGTGCGCTCAAAGGCGCCATGTCGCAAGTGGTCGACGCAGGTACCGCGCGGCGTATTTCCGGCAGCTTCAAGCTGCAGGACGGCACGCCACTGGTGATGGGCGGCAAGACCGGTACCGGTGACAACCGAATCGAAAGCTTCGGCGCCGGCGGCCGGCTGATCGGTTCGCGCTCGCTGAACCGCACCGCCACCTTCGTGTTCTTCCTCGGCGACAACCATTTCGGCACGCTGACCGCCTTCGTGCCGGGTCGCACAGCAGAAGCGTTCAAATTTACCTCGGCGCTGCCAGTGCAGGTGCTCAAGGGCATGGCACCGATCCTCATGCCATACCTGCAGCCAGGCAACCCGAATGAGTGCAAGCAGCCACAGGTTGCCCTGCACACACCGCCGCCGACAGGTAACACATCGACTGAGTAGATGATAATCATCAGCATTAAATGGCTTGTCTTTAGATATATCTTGAGTAATATCTTACGATATATCGCAAACGACGGAGCCCTTTCCTTATGCGCGAACATACCCCTCATGATCCCTTCGAGCGGCGCCCCGGCCGTGGCGAGCGCGGCCCGCGTGTCTTCGCCCCTGGTGACCTCAAGCTGCTGATGCTGGACTTGCTGGCCGAGCAACCCGGCCACGGTTACGACCTGATCCGCCAGATCGAGAACTTGTTCGAAGGCAGCTACAGCCCAAGCCCCGGGGTGATCTACCCCACGCTGAACTTTCTTGAAGAAGCCGAACTGATCAGCGGCCAGGTGCAGGGCAGCAAACGCCTGTATGCCATCACCGATGCCGGCCGCAGCGCCTTGGCGGATCAGGCGGTAGCCCTGGATGGCGTGCGCATGCGCATCGAAGTCAGCAAACGCGCCCTGCGCGGCCACGACCGCCCGCCAGAGATTCATGAAGCGGTCGGTAACTTGCGTCATGCACTACACATGCACAGCGGCCGCTGGACCGCGGAAGAAATCGAACGGGTCCGTGACCTGCTCAACCATGCCGCCACGGCCATCGCCTCCGGGCCAACCGAACCTTTCAGGGAGACGCCCCATGAGTGACACCATTCACCGCGTAAACCACGAGATCCGCCAGCGCCGTCTGCAGGTGCTGCGGGTCACCGAGCTGACCCCGCGCATGCGCCGGATCACCTTGGGGGGTGCCGAGCTGCAAGGCTTTACCAGTATGGGCAGCGACGACCATATCAAGCTGCTGTTTGCCGAAACGCCGGAGCAACAACAGGCCATCGAGGCCCGTAATATGGGTAAGGACGGTGGCGCGCGGCCCACCATGCGCGAGTACACACCGCGGCGCATCGATCTGGTGGCAAATGAGCTGGACATCGACTTCGTGCTGCACGGCGACGGCCCTGCCTCTACCTGGGCCGCGCAAGCCGCGCCCGGGCAAACCCTGGACATCGCAGGGCCAAGGGCCTCGCTGGTGGTGCCGGATATTTTCGACAGCTACCTGCTGATCGGTGATGAAACTGCTATCCCGGCCATTGGCCGTCGGCTGGAGGAGTTGCCGGCGGGCCGCCAGGTGCTGGCAGTGATCCAGATCGAAGACGAGCACGAGCGCCAGCCGCTGCCAAGCAAGGCCCAGGTGGAAGTGATCTGGGTACGTCGCCAGGAGGAAGACTTGTTGGCACTGGTGCGGAACCTGAGCTTGCCGCAAGGCCGGCTGTATGCCTGGGTGGCGCTGGAAAAAGCCCTGACTCGCCAGGCCAAGGCGCTATTGCTGGAGAAAGGGGTGCCGGAAGATGCGCTAAAGGCTGCGGCCTACTGGCGGGCCAACGGGACTGCGGACGACGAGTGATCGTGATTGCCTGATCTGCCGTCTTCGCGGGCAAGCCCGCTCCTACACTGATCGGGGATGGACACAAATCGGCGGTTTGACACAAATCGGTGGTTGGACACAAATCGGTGGGTGGGCACATATCGGCGGTTGGACACAAATCGGTGGTTGGACACAAATCGGTGGGTGGGCCCAAATCGGTGGTTGGACACAAATCGGTGGGTGGACACAAATCGGTGGTTGGGCACAAATCGGTGGTTGGGCCCAAATCGGTGGTTGGACACAAATCGGTGGGTGGACACAAATCGGCGGTTGGACACAAATCGGCGGTTGGACACAAATCGGCGGTTGGACACAAATCGGCGGTTGGACACAAATCGGCGGTTGGACACAAATCGGCGGTTGGACACAAATCGGCGGTTTGACACAAATCGGTGGGTGGGCACATATCGGTGGGTGGGCACATATCGGTGGGTGGGCACATATCGGCGGTTGGGCACAGGCCGTTGTAGGAGCGGGTTCACCCGCGAACACCGGCGCAGCCGGTGCCACGCAAAGCGCCGCCTGCTTCGCGGTTTGAACCATTTGATAAGACCAAGCGGTTCAGCCCCGACCACCTCAGAAAAGCTCGACCGCCCACAGCGTATCTACAGGGCGCCACGCCACGTTGTTGCTTACCAACGAAGGTCTCGCTGCCCCGCCAGGGCCTGCGGCCCGAGCCATTGGGCCCCACGCAACAATGGCATTAACTGCGCTTCAGGCTGCAGTTGGAACACCACCTGCGCCCGGCGCCCTGGCAGGTCGGCATCCACGGCCAGTTGATGTTGCCCTTGCTGCGCTAACTGCCCGCGCAAGTGCCAGCCACTGCGGCAGTCCATTTCCAGCCAGCCGTGCCCAAGGCCTAGTGACCAAGGGTCGCTCAGCGCAAGGTCGGTTACGATCACGCGGCCTTCACTGGCTTGGCATTGGCGCCCTGCCCCTTGCATCTTCAACACACCCTGCCACTGGCCGGCCAGGCGGTAATCCGTCGATACCGTCGCCAAAGTCCCCTTGGCTGATACCTCCAGCCGCCAACGCCAAGGCCAGCCTTCTGCAAGCAACTGCCAGGCCTGGCCCTGGAACCCCACCTGCGCATTCGCCTGCAAGCGCCAGGGCTGCAGCGTCCAGCGCAAAGGCCCGACCGGCCCCCATTGTTGTGCCTGCCCTTGCCAAAGGCTTCCACCGACATCACGTACCGGTAGGCCGAACGCACGCACCACCCAATTGGCCGGAAGCTCGATAAACAGCGTGAGCACGAAGACCAGTAGCACCCAGGCCATTGCTGCTCTGCGGCTCATGGCTGCACCACCAGGTCGAATCGCAAAGCCTTGCCCTGCTGCTCCAGCCCCCATTTCAGCGGCAATGCACCTTCTGCACGCAGGCTCTGCACCCAGCCTTGCAGCATGCGCTCATCGGCCACCTGCCCGCGCAGTTGCCAGGCCTTGCCTTGCGTATCGACTTCGGTCAGTTCGACCCCACGGGCCTGGGCCGACTGACGTAGCCGCTCCAGGTTCAAACCGGGCCCGCCTTGCAGGCTGGCCGCCTGTTCGGCCAGCGCGCGCCACTGGCCAAGCGCGCGCCATTGCGCAACGCCTTCACGCAGGGCCAGGAAGGCCAGCAGCAGAGCGATCAGTCCCCAGGCGAACTTGAAGCGATGACGCTGTAGCCAGTCCCGGTTCATGAGGCGGCTCCCAGGTCGAAGATCACCTGGCCCTCTTGAACCTGCACTGTGGCGCCAGCGGCAGCCGCCATATCACGCCATGGCGGCGCACTGCCCTCGCCCTCCAGGCGCAGGTGCCAACGCTGACCATCGAAGCGCACCGCTTGCAGGCGCCAATCAGGGTTGGCACGCAGCCAGGCCTGCAAGCGAGCCTGCAGGTCGTCTAGCTGACGTGTACGCAGTTGCTGCTGCAGTACGCTCTCGCGCAGGCGCTTGAGGGCCTGCGCCGCGTGCCGAGGGCTGGCCTGCTCGCCGGTCACGGCAATGACCTGGCTGCGCCAGAGTTGCGCCTGGCGCCATTGCTGGCTCAACCACAGGCTCCCCCAAACGGTGGCCAGCACCAGGCAAGCCGCCAGCAGCCGCTGCTGCTGGCGGGACGCCACTGGCAACGAGCGCACCTTGCGGGGGCGTTCGAACAGACCGGGTAATGTGTCGAGCGGCGCAAATACGGTGGGCCAGTTGCCGCTCAGCGACGTCTTGTGCAGCCCTGCCCACGGTAGCTGCGGCACCCCACCCAAGGCATCAGGCCAAGCCAGCCAGTGTTCCTGTCCGTCTTCGGCCAGCCCTTTGTAATAGGACATGCCGGGGGTACGCTGCCATTGCCAGGCGCATCCTGGCTCGGGCAGCGGCAGCAACTGTAGCTCCGCCCAGCAGCGCACCACCTGCAAGCCCCAGGCGGCACATTGGCCATGCCAGTCATCCAGCTGCTGACGCGCCACTACCAGCAGGCGAAGGTGCCCGGGGTCACGGGCCAGACAGGCACAGGCCACCTCATGCGGGGCCTGCAGCAAGCGATCCTCAAGCAACAAAGGCCATTCTTCGCGCTTGAGCCCCGGCGGGGCCGGCACGCGAAAATGGCTGCAGGCCTCGGCAGGCAGAACCAGCGCAACATGGGCCTGCGGGTTGGCCGGTGGCTCACCCTGCCCCTGGTTTTGCAAAATACCCTCCTGGACCAGCGCCCAGCGCCAGACAGCACCCGGGCGCAGCAATAACCACGCCTGGGCCGGCGTACGCCGCCGCCATTCAAATTTCATGAGCGCCCCCATGGAAGGGCGAAGGTGCAGACATAGGGGGCTCCATCACGCAGCAGTTCCAGACGTACGCCACGGCCTGGGTGTACCGGTTGGTCAGAAGGCCAGGCCAGCCAGCGGCCGCCCTGGTAGTACAGAACGTTCACGGCGCTGACCTGGTCGAGTCGTTCGCGCTGTACCCAGCGCGGGGCGACGGCGGCGTACAAATCGGCCGAGCTTTCCAGCAGTAGGCGCTGCTCACGGGCCTCGAAGCGCAGGCGCTGGCGTTGCAGGCGCGAGCCACCTTCGGCTGCCGGCAGGCCGGTGCTGGCGACCCACAGCAACTGGTTGCTGGCGGGCTGCCAGTCCAGCCAACGACTGGCCAACGGCAGACGCTGGTCATAGACACGGCGCAGCACCGGGCTGTCGAAGCGCCGCTCCAGCGCCAGGCAAAAGTCCAGCACCGAGGTTTGCTGATTGGTGTGCTGCAGGCGCTCGCGCACCTTCAGCCAGCCGTTGACCAAGGCAGCGAGCATGATGCCAAGCACGGCAGTCAGGGCCAGAGCGACCATCAGTTCGATCAGGGTCAGGCCTGCCTGGTGGCGTTTCATGGGCGCTCCAGAAACACGGTGTACTGGCCCAGTGGCAGGCGCTGATCGCGGTCGGCGAACAGCTGTAGCTCGCCACGGCGCAGGTCGCGCACGCCGGTGCGGCGCAGTTGCAGTTGCCAGTGACACAGTTGGCCACCTTGGTCGAGCTCGCCGGCTACCTGGTTTTCGGCAGGCCAGTACTGCTCGACGGCAAAGCGGGCTTGCAGCTCACGCGCGCACAACAGGCCAAGGCGGTGCTGTTGCAGGTTGTCCTGCACTGCCAGCCGCTGGCGCAGTACCTGGCTGGTGATCACCGCCAGCACGGCAGCGATTGCCAGGGCTACGGTCACCTCCAGCAGAGTGAAACCACGCTGTGCTTGCTTCATGGCACTACCCACATGCCATCGGTGCGGCTCCAGGCCCATTGCTGACTGCCATCGGCCCAGCGCCAGCGCACGCTACCCGCCTGCGCCCAGCCATGCGGCGTGAACAGCACGCGCGGTTGCGGGCTGGCCGGCCAGTCCGGGTGCAGGCCCTTGGGCCAGTCGCCGAGCGCGACCTTTTCAACGATCCAGTCATTGCCTTGGCGGCGGACGAACTCCGGGCGCTGGCCATTCCAACGCAGCCCGCGCAGTTGCCCGGCATGCCGGGCCAGCGCGGCCTGGCCGCGGACCTCGGCCGCCAGCCGTTGCAGGGCCTGCTCGACACGGGCCTGGCCGTTGCCGAGGCCAGCCACCGCCAGCCCGGTCATCAGCCCAGCGATGGCCAACACCACCAGCAGCTCGATCAGACTGAACCCATGCTGACCGCGCACCGGTTACAGCGCCCAGTTACCCAGGTCGGCATCCTGGCCTTCGCCACCCGGCATGCCATCGGCGCCCAGCGAGTACACATCGACCCGGCCATGTTCGCCGGGCATGCGGTACTGGTACGGGGTGCCCCATGGGTCTTCCGGCAGGCGACGCACGTAGCCATCACTGCGCCAGGCCCGAGGCAGCGGCTCCTGAGCCGGCTTTTTCACCAGCGCGATCAGGCCCTGTTCGTTGCTGGGGAAGCGCAAATTGTCCAGACGATACATGTCCAGCGCCTGCTCCAGGGTGGCCAGGTCGGCCATCACCTTCTGCTTCATGGCCTTGTCCTGGTTGCCCAGCACGCTGGGCGCCACCACGGCAATCAGCAGGCCGATGATGAAGATCACCACCATGATTTCCATGAGGGTGAAGCCGCGTTGGCGGTTACGTCGATGCTGCATGGCAATACTCCTTGTCGTCACAATTGCAGGCCCTGGTTGAGTTGCATGATCGGCAGCAGCACCGCCAGCACGATGAACAGCACCACGGCGCCCATCACCAGGATCATCAGGGGTTCGAACAGCGCCATGGCGGTATCGACCTGGCGGGCAAAGCCGCGCTCCTGGTCGTCGGCCACGCGCTCGAGCATGTCCGCCAGGGTGCCGCTGGCCTCGCCGCTGCCGACCATATTCACCAGCAGCGGCGGGAATTGCTGGCTGGCATCCAGCGCACGGTGCAGGCTTGTGCCGCCCTGCACGTGTTGGCGCACCTGCTCCATGGCCAGGCGGATACGCCGGTTACCGATGGTTTCAGTGGCCACCTGCAAGGCTTCGAGCAGGGCCACGCCACTGCCACTGAGAATCGCCAGGCTGCGCGCCAGGCGCGCGCTTTCCAGCACCTGCAGCAGGTGGCCAATACGCGGCAGGCGCAGCAGCAGTTGGTCGCGACGCAGGCACCAGTGCGGTTTGCGCAGCAGCCAGCCGCCCAGCACCCCGAGCAACAGCGCCCCCCCTAACAGCCAGGGCCCGGCTTGCACCAGCCCCTGGCTCAGGCCGATCAGCAACGAGGTGATCAGCGGCAGGCTTTGCCCGGCGTGGGCGAATTGCTCGGTGAGTTTGGGCACGACGAACGTCATCAGGCCAATCACCACTGCCAGCGATACCCCCATCAGCACAGCGGGGTAGATCAGCGCAGTACGGGCCTTGTGTTGCTGGCGTTGCACCTGCTCCAGGTGGTCGGCCAAGCGGGTCAGCACCTGGGCCAGGTGCCCGGAACGTTCGCCGGCCTCGACCAGCGCGCAGTACAGGCCGGTAAACGGTGCGCCCTGCCGGGCCAGGCTGCGCGCCAGGCCCAGGCCTTCGGCCAGCGAGCCGCGCAAGGCCACCAGCACACTGTGCAGGGCGGGCTGACGCAGTTGCCGTTCAAGGGTGGCAAGGGCATCGACCAAGGGAATACCGGCCCCGGTCAAGGTGGCCAGCTGACGGGTCAGCTCACACAGCTGGGCGCGGCTCAGGCGCTGGCGACGGGGTTGTCGGCTGCCGGCTTCATGACGCTGCAACTGGCGGGCGAACAGGCCCTGCTCGCGCAATAGCTGGCGAGCGTGGCGTTCACTGTCAGCCTGCAGGCTGGCCTTGTGCGATTTGCCGGCGAGGTCAACGGCCTGGTAGCGATAGGTCGGCATGTCTTAGCCCTGTACCACGCGCAGCACTTCGGCCAGGCTGGTCTCACCGCGAGCCAGGCAATCGCTGGCCATCGCCACCAGGCTTTGGCGCCGTTCAGCCAGGTAATCCTGCATGGCCAGCTCACTGGCGCCGTCGTACAACAGGCCGATGAGCCCAGCGTCCAGTTCGATAAATTCGTACAGCCCCAGTCGCCCGATATAACCGCTGCCCTGGCACTGCTCGCAACCCACCGCGTGATAAGTGCTGCCCAGCGCCGCCAGCTCGGGCCACAGCTCGCGCTCGGCAGCCTGCAGCGGGTGCGCCACGGCACAGTTGCACAAACGCCGCACCAGGCGCTGGGCCAGGACGCCGCGCAGGCAAGAGGCGATCAGGAAGGGCTCGATGCCCATGTCGCGCAGGCGGGTCACTGCGCCTACCGCGCTGTTGGTGTGCAAGGTCGACAGCACCAGGTGGCCGGTGAGGCTGGCCTGCACGGCGATCTGTGCAGTCTCCTGATCGCGGATTTCGCCGAGCATGATCACGTCAGGGTCCTGACGCAGAATGGCGCGCAAGCCACTGGCAAACGTCAGCCCCGCACGCGGGTTGATCGCGGTTTGGCCAATGCCGGCGATGGCGTACTCCACCGGGTCCTCGACGGTGAGGATGTTGCGGCTGCCATCGTTGAGGCTGTTCAGGCTGGCGTACAGGGTCGTGGTCTTGCCCGAACCGGTCGGCCCGGTGGACAGCACAATGCCATTGGGACGCGCCAGGCAACCGCGCAGGCCCTGCAGTACCGCTGCCGGCATGCCCAGGTTATCCAGCGCCAGCAGGCTGGCCTGCTTGTCGAGCACGCGCATCACCACCCGCTCGCCATGGATGCCGGGCAAGGTCGAGACCCGCACGTCCACTTCGCGCCCTGCTGCACGCAAGGTGATGCGGCCGTCCTGGGGCTGACGCTTTTCAGCGATGTCCAGGCGGGCCATGACCTTGATCCGTGATACCAGCATGGCCGACAACGCACGTGGAGGACGCAGCACCTCACGCAGGTGGCCATCGACCCGCAAACGCACCACCAGGCTCTGCTCGAAGGTCTCGATATGGATGTCCGAGGCGCGCAGCCGCAGCGCCTGGCCGAACAGGCCGTTGATCAGGCGGATCACCGGGGCTTCGTCGTCGCTTTCAAGCAGGTCTTCGATGCGCGGCATCTCGCTCATCAGGCTATCCAGGTCGACCTGGTCGCCGATGCCTTCGATCAGCGCTTCGGTGGCGGCATCGCCGGCCTGGTACAGCTGGCCAAGGCGCTCGTCGAACAGCGCAGGTTCCAGGTATTCGAGCAGGCTTGGCTGGCCATGCACACGCAGCAACTCCTGCAACTGGGCATTGTCGGCGTCGGGCCGCAGCCATAGCTGCCAGCCCTGCTCCGCCGGGGCCATGGCCACTCCGCTCTGCCGTGCCTGGCGATAGGGCAGCATCACCAGTCACCGCCTTCCAGGCGTGCGCGGCTGGCGGGGAAGACCTGCAACAGCCGCGTGCCCTCTGCAAGGTCCGGCAACTGCAGCGGTGTGGTCTGCTGCAGGGTGCGGTACTTGGCTTCACTGAGGCCCGCCAGGCTCGGCCCGTCGCGCAGGATACGCGGGCGGATGAACACCATCAGGTTCTGCTTGGTGTTGCGGGTGGCATCGGAGCGGAACAACCGGCCAAGGTAAGGAATGTCGCCGAGCAGTGGCACACGCTGGTTGCTGGTACTCAATTCGTCGCTGATCAGGCCGCCAAGTATCACCAGGCCGTTGTCCTCGACCATGACCTTGGTCTTGATCTCGCGCTTGTTGGTGATCACGTCGCTGGCCGAGCTGGTGTCGGCAATCGACGACACCTCCTGGACGATGTCCAGGCGCACGCTGTTGTCGATATTGATCTGCGGCTTGATACGCAGCTTCACCCCGACTTCCTTGCGCTCGATGGTCTGGTACGGGTTGGCGTTGTTCTGGGTCACGGAGCCGGTGACGAAGGGCACTTCCTGGCCGACCAGGATCGACGCTTCGGCGTTGTCCAGGGTCAGCAAGGTGGGCGTGGACAGCAGGTTGAAGCCGCTCTTGCCCTTCAGCGCGTTGACCAGCATGGCGAAGTTGAAGCCACCACCGAAATGGCCGATGCCCGCCGTGGCACCGGTGGTGGTGGACAACAAATCGCCCAGAGCCTCGTTGTCGCCACTGGCGGCGGCGCCGGCAATGCTGGCGATATTCACCCCGTTACTGCCGAAGTTGACGATACCGGCACCGAACTTTTCGTCGGCGAACAGCCACTGCACGCCCAGCTCTTGGGCGCTGCTGTCGGACACCTCGGCGATGATCGCTTCGACCACCACCTGGGCACGGCGAATGTCCAGTTGCTCGACAATGGCCCGGTACGCCGCCAGTTCGCTGTCGGGGCCGACCATGACCACGGCATTGGTACCTTCTTCATATTCCAGGCGGATACCCGGGCCACCGGAGGCTGGCATCACCGGCCGGTCCTTGCCCTCTGCCTCACCCGCGCCCTCAGCCGGCACCGCACCCTCCTGGCTGAGCCCTCGCAGCACCTTGACCACTTCACCGGCATTGGCATGGCGCAAGTAGATCACCTGGGTGCTGCCGCTGCCCGGTGCCTCTTGAGGGCGGTCGAGCTGGCGCAGCAGGCTGGCGATGCGTTCGAGGTTGCTGCGCCAGTCAGTCACCACCAACTGGTGTGCCGCCGGGTACGGTGTAATAACCCCAACCCGTGGGTCGATCAGCGGCTTGAGGATACCCAGTACCTGTTCGCTGGCGGCGTTGCGCACGCTGAATACGCGGGTGGCCACGCTGTCGCTGCCCTCGCCCTGCTGCCCGCCCGCCTCGACTGGCACCGGCTCCAGGCGCGCGGCCTGGTCGGGCACGATCTTCACGCTGCCATTGGGCAGGTCGACGGTGGCATAGCCCTGGGCGCGCAGTTGGGCCAGGAAGATGTCGTAGATGGCGTCGGCGTCGTGCAGGTCGACAGTGCGCACGGTGACCTTGCCCTTGACCCGGGGGTCGACGATGAAGGTGGTGCCGGTGATGCGCGACACGCTGTCGATGAACTCGCCGAGTTCGGTATCGACGAAATTTACCTCGTACATCGGCGTACCGTTGTCATCGAACACCGGCTCTTGGGCATAGGCGATGGACAAGGCCAGGCTCAGCGCAGCCGCCATGCAGTATCTAACAGGCATCGTTCATCCTTGCCGCTTGAAGCCGGTCACGGCGGAGCGTGGCGGCCAGGGCAGGCGCTCACGCCGCCCCTGGTTGTTGAAAATCAGGCCATCGCTGTCGATGTCCTGCAGCACGATCCCTGGCGCCAGGCGCTGACCGCGGGCCAGGGTGCGCACTTGCTCGCCGTAGCGCAGCACCACCACACTGGCGGCCAATGGCTGGGCCTTGAGGCCGCCGAGGTATTGCAGCGGCAGACGGGTGATGGCGATGGCACCATCGTCGGGTGGCACCTGCCAGTGACCGACCATCAGCCCGGGCAGCGGGCTGTCGGCCACCGCAGGTGCCGTGGCCGGGTGTGGCTGCCGGCTCAGCTGCAGCACACACTGCGCAGACAGCCAGCCGGCCAAGGTCAGGCCAGCACCGGTGAGCAGACGCGAGGTGAGCATCACGAGGCCAATTGCCGTGGGTGCCAGCCTGGGTGCCCCTGCACGTAACGCACTTCGGGCAGTTGCAGCGGCGCCAGTTGCCAATCGTCAGGCTGGCGGGCGAGCCAGGCCTCGACCCGCTGCCAAAGTGGCTCACCGGCCTGGCTTTCGAATTGCAAGCCAAAGGTTCGGCACAGACCCTGCACTGGCTCCAACCCCGTGATGCGCTTGCCTTGCGGGCTATAGCTGACGCTCCAGGCCTGGCCCTGCCAGCGCGGCAGGTCCTGGCTGTTGTCCAGCAGCAGCGGGTCACCGAACAATTGTTCAGCGGCGTTTTCCAGCACTTGTTCGACCTGCCTGGCCGGTGCCTCGACTACTGGCGCCGGGTAACCACCGGTAAGGCTGATCAGGTGTTCGCGGGTAATGGGCGCCCCGGCTGACAGCGGGTAGTCGTAACGCAGGCCCGGCAGCAACACGGGCATGCTGCTATCGTCGGCCAAGGCTTGATGCAGCAGGCAGTCCCAGCTGCCGCCACGGGTATCGCGGCGCCACAAGGCCTGGGGCGCGCGGGCCAGCGGCTGGTCGAGCCAGGCCGCGTGGCCGGCCCGTTGCAGGCGCAGTTGTGCCTGCAATTGCGCGACACGCAGCTGCGCGGCAGGCGCCAGTTGCTGTTCAAAGGCCGGGAAAAAACGCCCGTCGAACAGCCACTGCCCGGCCACACGCTGGCAGCGCAGGCGGAAGGCACCGCTGCCCCGGCAGCCGGCAAACAGCACCGGCACGCGCCGACCGCTGGCCTGGGTGACCTCGACCGGCGCGGGCCACAGGTCCTGACCACGGGCACCCAACAGCACGTCGATTTGCGGCACCCGTTCAGCCAGCCACAGGCCGGGGCCCGTGCCTGCATCGGCCATGGCCACCACCAGGTCAGCCTCGCGCCGGGCTTGCTCGAATACCGGCAGCAGTGACTGGTACCACTGTTTAAGAGAGGCTTTCTGGTCCTGTGCGTAGGGGTCGGTCACGCCAACCACTGCAATACGGGCACCGCCGCGCTCGAAAATGTGCAGGGCTTGCACGCCCAGTGCCTGGCGTTGTGCGTCAGCCAGCCCGGCGCCGAGGGTAATGGCGCTGGCCTGGCGATACAGGCCCGTGCTGCGTTGTGGCCACAGTACACGCTCGTCGCTGCTGACCCGCGCTTCGATGCCCAACAGCTGGCTGCCTTGCACACCACTTTCGCCCTGGGTCAGGTAGGCCAGGCCACTGCCATTCCAGCCCTGGCCGTTTTCCAGGGTCAGGCTGTTGCCCGCACCGGCCTCGCCACGCAGTTGCTCCAGCAACGCCGCGAGCACCGCATAACCGCCCAGCTGGGCTGTCGTTGCATGGCGGGCATCGAGCAGCGGCGCCAGTTGCGGGTAGGCGATACTGGCGCTGCTGCCGGTCATCCAGGGCGCACGGCCCAAGTGGCTGACCGGCCCCAACCGGGTAGCCGGTACCACCGGCTGGCCAGGCTGGCGGGCATCGAGGGTATCGGCGACGTACAGCAAGTCGAGCTGGGCGTTGCCACCCTGCTGCCCTGGGAAGGCTGTGCAGGCGCCGAGCAACGGTGCCAAGGCACCGATACCCATCCAGCCGATCACTTCGCGCCTGTGCACACTGCTCGCCATCGCATCGCCATCCTTATCCACGTCCATTCAGGGTCCCGGATGTTGCGGCGTTGGCATTACAGTTTGATGGCAGAAATCCGACAGCAATTCCAATTCGATCTTTAGAACATCCATCCAAGAACCGGAAGTTTTAAAAGCTCGTTAACATTTCTGCCAAGGAATCATCACACTTGCGCCTTACAGTCGCGGTTTCTTCCAACTCAGCCAACATAAGGACAACCTGATGAGTCGAGATACCGGCGACAACCTGGACCGGAACCAAAGCGGCAACCTGCCGATGGCCAACGTCATGGACGCCTACCTGAGCCGCCGCAGCGTGATGCGCGGCAGCCTGGGCGCCGCCATCGCCATGATCGCCGGTACCGGCCTGACAGGCTGCTTCGACGGTGGTGGTTCCGATCATGATGATCCGGTCACCGAGCCACCGGTGACCGAACCGCCAGTCACCGAGCCGGAAGTGCCGAAACTGGCGCTGGGCTTCCAGTCCATCCCAGGCTCGCGCACCGACGCCTGTGTGGTCGCCGCCGGCTATAGCGCCTATGTGCTGGCGCCTTGGGGTACGCCGCTGAACAGCAATGGCAACCCGTGGAAGTCCGACGGCAGCAACACCTCGACCGACCAGGCCAACGCCATGGGCATGCACCACGACGGCATGCACTTCTTCCCCATCAACGGCAGCTCGGAAGACGGCCTGCTGGCGATCAATTTCGAGTACATCGACACTGCCGCCCTGCACCCGGCCGGCCCCACGACCGATGTCAACGGCAAGCGCCCGGTTGAAGAAGTGCGCAAGGAGATCAACGCACACGGTGCTGGCGTAGTACGCCTGCAGAAAATCAACGGCCGCTGGCAGGTGGTCGACAACGACCCGCTGAACCGACGCTTCACCACTGCTTCACGCATGGAAATCACCGGCCCGCTGCGTGGCACCGACCACGTCAAGACCAAATACTCCACTGCTGGCACCCACTGCCGTGGCACCAACAACAACTGCGGCAACGGCTATACCCCGTGGGGCACCTACCTGACCTGCGAAGAGAACTGGCCGGGCATCTTCGTCAACAAGGGCACCCGCCCCGAGGACCAGCGCCGCATTGGCGTGGGCACCTCCAGCGGCCAATACAAGTGGGAAAGCGCTGCCGGTGACGCCAGCGAAGTGGACGACGAATTCGCCCGTTTCGACGTTACCGTCAAAGGCGCCAGCGCCACCGACGACTACCGCAATGAAGCCAGCACCTACGGCTACATTGTCGAGATCGACCCGTACAACAGCAGCACCCTGGCCACCAAGCGCACCGCGCTGGGCCGCTTCCGCCACGAGGGCTGCGCCCCCGGCCTGCCCGTCGCCGGCAAGCCGCTGGTGTGGTACATGGGTGACGACTCGAACAACGAGTACCTGTACAAGTGGGTGTCCACCGCCGTGTGGGACCCCGCCGACGCCACCCCGGCCGACCGCCTGGCCACCGGCGCCAAGTACCTCGACCAAGGCAAACTCTACGTGGCCCGCTTCAATGCCGACGGCACCGGCGTATGGCTGCTGCTGGACGTGGGCACCGCCACCACAGGTGGCAGCACCCTGGGCGCGCTGTATGGTGACCTGCCGGGCATCATCCTCAACACCCGTGGTGCTGGCGATGCCGTGGGTGCAACGCCGATGGACCGCCCTGAATGGACGACAGTCAACCCGCTGAACGGCGATGTTTACCTGACCCTGACCAACAACAGTGCACGCACCCCGGACAAGGTCGATGCAGCGAACCCGCGCGGCCCGAACCGCCACGGCCACATCATTCGCTGGCACGACAGCGACGACCAGCTGAGCTTTAACTGGGACATCTTCGTGTTCGGCGCCAACGCTGCCGGCACTGCCGACATCAACCGCTCCGGCCTGACCGAACTGAACCAGTTCGCCAGCCCCGACGGCATGAGCTTCGATAGCCGCGGCGTGCTGTGGTTCGAGACCGACAACGGCGAAAGCACCTTGACCGACTACACCAACGACCAGTTGCTGGCAGTGATCCCTACCGACCTGGTGGATGCCAGCGGCAAGCAGGTGCCGGTGAATGCACAGAACCAGGTGGACTTGCGGCGCTTCTTTGTCGGGCCAAATGGTTGCGAAGTGACGGGGATTACCTTTACCCCGGACAACAAGACGCTGTTCGTCAACATTCAACACCCGGGGAACTGGCCGTATACCGACAAGGCGACCGATGCGACGCCGGCTGGGGCTACCGTACGGCCCCGGGCTTCGACGGTGGTGATCCAGCGTATTGATGGCGGGGAGATCGGCACCGTTTGATCCTGTGCCGGTCAGCCAACCTTTTGCTGGCTGTACCGGCCTCTTCGCAGGCAAGCCCGCTCCTACAGGGATCCCACGGGTTTCAAAACCGGCGTAGGGGCGGGCTTGGCCGCGAAGGCGCCCGTAAACGTTACCAGGCTATCGGCTCCCGGCTACGCACCCGCACTTGCTGCGCTGGCACCCGGGCATGCCATTGCACCACCCCCAGCGCCTCCACCTGGAATTCGCTGCGCATCACCCGCCCCTCTTCCTCGAACGACAGCTGCAACAGAAAATGCCCGCTGTTGAGCAGCAACCCTTCGCTCAACCGCTCGAACGTTTCGTCATCCACCGCCCCCAGCGCCTGGCGCAGCGCCGCGGCATCCACGTACCCCGAAGCCGGCCGACCGCTGATGATGCGGCTGAGCAGCGAGCGCGAATAGCGTCCTTCGTAGAGCGCTTCCAGCAACGGAAGGTGCTCCAACCCCAGTGCATTGGCGTTCAGGCGCCAACCGGTGACCTGAGGCAAGGCGCACAGCATCGGGTAAAGCGCTTGGCGGTTGGCATCTGGCTCCAGCAACAGGTTCAGCTCGCTGGTGTCGAGCATCGGCTGGTTGGCCGCCAGCCGTGGCGGTTGCTGGCGCAGGTACTGGGCGCTCTCGGCGCCCTGCAGGCGGGCATCACTGTCGGCATCGAGCCAGTCGGCCAGGGCATCGACCAGGCGCTCGGCCGCCATATCATTGCCCAGCAAGTAACGCAGCTGGCGCTCGGCGCGTTCGCCGTCGGCGCCGAGCAATGCGTTTACATTGAAGCAGGTGTGCTGGTCGCGTACCTGCAACTGAGCCTGACCAGCGCCAAAATCGTATTTCAGCGGCTGCCCACGCAAGGCTTGCCAGAACAGCGGGCTGAGCCGCCAGGCGGGGTCACGCAGGGCTTGCCCGGCATAGGCCAGGCCGGCCTGCTCCATGGCCCGCACCTGCACCCGCTGGTGTAGCAGGCGCACTTCGTCGACCTGACGTCGGCCATCCTCCACCAGCCAGGCCATGCCCGCCGCCAGCATTGCCAGCACCACCATCACCATCAGCAGGGCCGCACCCCGCTGTTGCCTTCCACCCATCCGTGCGTGCCTCGCTCGCGGAATAAAAACGCCAGTCAACACGCGGGGTGTTTCAGCTAGATGGCAATGCCCGTTCGTCATGTGTACGTCATCTAGGCAAGGCAGGATTGCCCTTCCTTTTCATGACCTTACAGGAGTGGTCGCTATGGGTGGCATTGGAATCTGGCAACTGGTGATCGTACTGCTGATCGTGTTCTTGCTGTTTGGTACCAAACGCCTGAAGGGTCTGGGTAGCGATGTGGGCGAGGCGATCCAGGGTTTTCGCAAGTCCATGGGCGGTGACAATGACGCCAACGCCGCTGGCCAGGCGCAAGTGCAGCAACAGTGCCCGCTGAACGGCCAGGCTGCTCAGCAACCTCAAGCGGACCGCCAGGCCTGATGTTCGAGGTAGGCTTCAGCGAGTTGCTGCTGATCGGCGTCGTCGCGCTGTTGGTGCTGGGCCCCGAGCGCCTACCGGTGGCAGCCCGAACCCTCGGGCGCGGCCTGGGGCAGGCGCGCCGGGCCATGCACGCCTTGCGCACGCAGGTGGAGCGCGAAATCGAGATGCCCAACCTCGACAAGGCACCTTTGCAGCGCCTGGAACAGGAGATCCGCCAGGGCATCAGCCTGAACGCGGCGCCGGCCAATGATGCGGCCACGGCCGCGCTGCCCAAGGAAAATGCTTCATGAGTATTGCCATGGACCCTGCGGCGAGCATGCCGCTGACCGAACACCTGCGCGACCTGCGCAAACGCCTGGTGCGTTGCCTGGCGCTGGTGGCATTGGTGTTTGCCGGCCTGTTCCCCTTCGCCCAGACGCTGTACACGCTCATATCCGAGCCGCTAAGGCGCTTTTTGCCGGAAGGCGCGAGCATGATCGCCACCAGTGTCACCTCGCCCTTTCTGACACCGTTCAAGCTGACCGCGATGTGCGCACTGTTCCTGGCCATGCCGCTGCTGCTGCATCAGGCCTGGGGCTTTCTGGCGCCGGGGCTGTACCGCCGTGAACGGCGCATTGCCCTGCCGCTGCTGGTATCGAGCATCGTGCTGTTCTATGCCGGCATGGCATTCGCGTTCTTTCTGGTGTTCCCGATGATGTTCGGCTTCTTTGCCAGCGTGACGCCGGACGGCGTGGCGATGATGACCGATATCAGCCAGTACCTGGACTTTATCCTGGCGCTGTTTCTGGCGTTCGGGCTGGCGTTCGAGATCCCGGTGGCGACGTTCATCGTGGTCTGGGCGGGGTTGGCCGATGTGGCCACATTGCGGCGCAGCAGGCCCTACGTGGTCGTCGGGTGCTTTGCGGTGGGGATGATTCTGACACCGCCGGATGTATTTTCGCAGACGATGCTGGCAGTGCCGATGTGGGTGCTGTTCGAGGTGGGGTTGCTGGCTTGTGGAATGTTGAAGCGGCCGGAGCCAGGCAAGGAGATTGTGGCTGGATTGTAGGGCCCTTTCGCGGGCACGCCCGCTCCCACAGGGATACCACGGGTTCTGAAGATTGTGATATCCCTGTGGGAGCGGGCGTGCCCGCGAATAGCCGTGATGCGTTCTAGAACTCGGCGAGCCGCCAGACTTCATAGGCTGGCGTCTCGTACGGGTGGCTCTGCTTGAGCGCAGCGACAACCTGGGCCACCAGCTCGTCAGCCACCACCAGCTCCACCTTCCATTCCTCAACCACCTCGACCTGGCCCGCTTGCCCGAGGAACGGCTGGCTACCGTCCAGCGGGCGGAACTGGCCCTGGCCAAGGGTTTGCCAGGCGCAGTGGTCATAGTCACCGATGCGCCCACCGCCAGCGGCGAACACAGCGGCCTTGACCACTTCGACATGGCTGCCGGGCACGAAGAAGGCGAGCTTGTACACGCCTTAGTTCACCCACACCCGCGCGTTGCGGAACATACGCATCAGCGCGGCATCTTCCTGCCACTCGTCCGGGCGCCAGGAGTTCTGCACAGCGCGGAACACACGCTCCGGGTGCGGCATCATGATGGTCACGCGGCCGTCGCGGCTGGTCAGGCCGGTGATACCACGCGGCGAGCCGTTCGGGTTGGCCGGGTAGGCTTCGGTGACCTTGCCGTGGTTGTCGACGTAGCGCAGGGCCACGCAACCGGACACATCGGCTTCCAGCAATGCTTCTTCGCTGGCGAACTCGGCATGGCCTTCACCGTGGGCGATGGCGATCGGCATGCGCGAACCGGCCATGCCCTGCAGGAAGATCGAGTTGGACTTCTGCACCTCGACCACGGCCACGCGGGCTTCGAACTGCTCCGAGCGGTTGCGCACGAAGTGCGGCCAGTACTCGGTGCCCGGGATCAGCTCGTGCAGGTTGGACATCATCTGGCAACCGTTGCACACGCCCAGGGCGAAGCTGTCGGTACGCTCGAAGAAGGCCTGGAAGGCGTCACGGGCACGGGCGTTGAACAGCGCCGACTTGGCCCAGCCTTCACCTGCGCCCAGCACGTCACCGTACGAGAAGCCGCCACAGGCGACCAGGCCCTTGAAGGCTTCGAAGTCGACACGGCCAGCGAGGATATCGCTCATGTGCACGTCGATGGCGGCGAAGCCGGCGCGGTCGAAGGCAGCAGCCATCTCGACCTGGCCGTTGACGCCCTGCTCACGCAGGATGGCCACTTGCGGGCGCACGCCTTTCTTGATGTATGGCGCGGCGATGTCGTCGTTGACGTCGAAGCCCAGCTTGACCGACAGGCCCGGGTTGTCTTCCTCGAGCAGCAGGTCGAATTCCTGGTCAGCGCAGTCGGCGTTGTCGCGCAGGCGCTGGATCTGGTAGCTGGTTTCAGCCCACTGACGCTGCAGCATGCGACGGTCGTCGTCGAACAGCACTTCGCCATTCAGGCTGATGGTCACTTCAGCGTTGTTGACCGGCTTGCCGATCACCGCGACGCATTCTTCACCCAGGCCAGCAGCGCTGAACTGTGCCAGCACGTCCGGGGTAGCATCCTGGCGAACCTGGATCACCGCACCCAGCTCTTCGTTGAAGAGGATGGCCGGTACTTCGCCCTTGCTGTCGGTCAGCGGGTCGAGTTGCAGGTCGAGACCGCAGTGGCCGGCGAAGGCCATTTCCAGCACGGTGGTGACCAGGCCGCCATCGGAACGGTCGTGGTAGGCCAGCAGGTGGCCGTCGTCGTTCAGGCCCTGGATCACGGCGAAGAAGGCCTTGAGGTCTTCGGCGTCGTCGACGTCCGGAGCCTGGGCAGCGATCTTGCCGTAGGTCTGAGCCAGGATCGAGGCACCCATGCGGTTCTTGCCGCGACCCAGGTCGATCAGGATCAGGTCGGTTTCGCCCTTGTCCATGCGCAGTTGCGGGGTCAGGGTCTTGCGGATGTCGGTGACCGGGGCGAAGCCGGTGATGATCAGCGACATCGGCGAGGTGACGCTCTTCTCGACGTCCCCATCGCTCCACTTGGTCTTCATCGACATCGAGTCTTTGCCGACCGGAATGGTGATACCCAGCTCCGGGCACAGCTCCATGCCGACAGCCTTCACGGTGTCGTACAGGCGTGCGTCTTCACCTGGGTGACCAGCTGCGGACATCCAGTTGGCCGACAGCTTGATGTCGGACAGCTTTTCGATGCGCGAAGCCGCCAGGTTGGTCAGGGTCTCGCCGATGGCCATGCGACCGGACGCCGGAGCATCCAGCAGCGCCAGCGGCGTACGCTCGCCCATGGCCATGGCTTCACCGGTGTAGACGTCGAAGCTGGTGGCGGTAACGGCGCAGTCCGCCACCGGAACCTGCCACGGGCCGACCATCTGGTCGCGGGCAACCAGGCCGGTGATGGTGCGGTCGCCAATGGTGATCAGGAAGCTCTTGCTGGCCACGGCCGGGTGGTTCAGCACGCGCTGGACGGCGCTGTCCAGGTCCAGCTCGCTCGGGTCGAAGTCATCGCCCAGCTCGGCTTCGCGGGTAACCGAACGGTGCATGCGCGGCGGCTTGCCCAGCAGCACGTCCAGCGGCATGTCCACCGGGGTGTTGCCGAAGTGGCTGTCGCTGACGGTCAGGTGCGGTTCTTCAGTCGCTTCACCAACCACGGCAAACGGGCAACGCTCGCGCTCGCAGATGGCCTTGAAGCGCTCGAAGTCGACTGCGCTGACGGCCAGCACATAACGCTCTTGCGACTCGTTGCTCCAGATTTCGTGCGGGGCCATGCCCGGCTCGTCATTGGGCACGTTGCGCAGTTCGAAGCGACCACCGCGGCCACCGTCGTTGACCAGTTCAGGGAAGGCGTTGGAAATACCGCCAGCGCCCACGTCGTGGATGAAGGCGATCGGGTTGTCGTCGCCCAGCTGCCAGCAACGGTCGATGACCTCCTGGCAACGGCGCTCCATTTCCGGGTTTTCGCGCTGTACCGAAGCGAAGTCCAGGTCAGCCGAGCTGGCACCGGTAGCCACCGACGAAGCAGCGCCGCCGCCCAGGCCGATCAGCATGGCCGGGCCGCCAAGCACGATCAGCTTGGCGCCGACGGTGATTTCGCCCTTCTGCACGTGGTCTTCACGGATGTTGCCCATACCACCGGCGAGCATGATCGGCTTGTGGTAGCCGCGCACTTCTTCGCCGTGGGGGGTGTCGATGGCTTGCTCGAAGGTACGGAAGTAGCCGGTCAGGGCCGGGCGACCGAATTCGTTGTTGAACGCAGCGCCACCCAGAGGGCCTTCGATCATGATGTCGAGGGCGTCGACGATACGCTCGGGCTTGCCATAGGCCTTTTCCCAAGGCTGTTCGAAGCCCGGGATGCGCAGGTTGGACACGGTGAAGCCCGTCAGGCCGGCCTTGGGCTTGGCGCCACGGCCGGTAGCACCTTCGTCGCGGATTTCGCCACCGGAGCCGGTGGAGGCGCCGGAGAACGGGGCGATGGCGGTCGGGTGGTTGTGCGTCTCGACCTTCATCAGGATGTGCACCGGCTCCTGCACCGCGCCGTACTGGCGGGTTTCAGGGTTCGGGAAGAAGCGGCCGGCAACGTTGCCGACGATCACCGAGGCGTTATCCTTGTATGCCGACAGAACACCTTCGTTGTGCATCTGGTAGGTGTTCTTGATCATGCCGAACAGGCTCTTTTCCTGAGCCTGGCCGTCGATATCCCAACTGGCGTTGAAGATCTTGTGGCGGCAGTGCTCGGAGTTGGCCTGGGCGAACATCATCAGTTCGATGTCGTTCGGGTTGCGCTTGAGGCCCTGGAAGGCATTGACCAGGTAGTCGATCTCGTCTTCGGCCAGGGCCAGGCCGAGGTCGATGTTGGCCTTGGCCAAGGCGTCGCGACCGCCGGAAAGGATGTCGACCGAGGTCATCGGCTTGGGCTGGGCGTGGCTGAACAGGTCTGCGGCCTGCTCCAGCTGGCCGAGCACACGCTGGGTCATGCGGTCGTGCAATTCGGCGGCGATCAGTTCGGCATCAGCGTCGCTCAGGGTGCCGGCCACGTAGTAGGCGATGCCGCGCTCCAGGCGCTGGATCGACTGCAGGCCGCAGTTGTGAGCGATGTCGCTGGCCTTGCTGGCCCATGGCGAAATGGTGCCCAGGCGCGGTACCACCAGGAACAGACGACCCGTCGGCTCCTGTACCGGCACGCTCGGGCCGTACTTGAGCAGACGGCCCAGCACCTGCTGCTGGTCGGCGGTCAACTCGCCGTCGACATCGGCGAAGTGGGCAAATTCGGCATACAAACCAGTAACAGCGGGGACTTTCTGGCTCAGTTGCTCGAGTAATTTACCGTGGCGAAAGGCAGAAAGGGCAGGAGCGCCGCGCAGGATCAACATCGTCGGGACAGCCTCAGGAAGGGGTGTGCTTAGAGGCCGTGCATTCTAGCCTAATTCGATGGCTTTCGGCACCTGCTCTAAGCCACGCCTGCCGGGCGGCGGAACCGGACTTCGGGGTCAGTTTTCAGAGATGTCCGGGTTGAGACGAGATCGAGCGCCGCCGGGTGTCCGCCTCAAGACATTCAGCGCCTGGGAGATCGAGCGCCGCAGGTGTCCGGCTCGACACATTCAGCGCCTGGGAGATCGAGCGCCGCAGTGTCCGGCTCGACACATTCTGCGCCTATGAGATCGAGCGCCGCCCGCGCGGCGCTTCGCGGGTAAACCCGCTCCTACGTTTGTTTCGGGCCAGTCCATCCTGTGCCTGGCGCGCGCGACCGCCTTGTTGGTACGACGCGATATCGAGATAGGCACCAAGGCGTTCGCGCGCAAATCCCACAGGCATAATTGGCCC
>NZ_JBTRAR010000022.1:0-117587 GCF_054611535.1 Pseudomonas sp. VEM90
TTGACCACAGGCCGCCGTGTAGGAGCGGGTTCACCCGCGAAAGGGCCGGGCCTGCTGGCCAATTACCACCCGCCGTTCACCGTTGCCGCCGCTACCGTATTCGCGGGTAAACCCGCTCCTACGCCCGGTCGGGGTGGACACACATCGGTGATTGGCCACAGGCCCCTGTAGGAGCGGGTTTACCCGCGAAAGGGCCGGTACAGGCCACTACATGATCAGACCAGCTCCGCCCGCTTCAGCTCACTCTTCAGATAGGCATAGTAGATGGGCCCCGCCACGACACCAGGCAGCCCGAACGCCGCCTCGAATACCAGCATCGCCAGCAGCAATTCCCATGCCTTGGCACTGATCTGCCCACCCACGATCCGCGCGTTGAGGAAGTACTCGATCTTGTGGATGACGACCAGGTAACCCAGCGCCGCCGCCGCCACCCAGATCGACAGCGACAGGCCGACGATGGTGATCAAGGTATTGGACATCAGGTTGCCGATCACCGGCAGCAGGCCCAGCAGGAAGGTCAGCACGATCAGCGTCTTGGTCAGCGGCAGGTGCACGTCGAACAGTGGCATCACCACGGCCAGGAAAACGCCGGTGAAGATCGTGTTGAGCAGCGAGATCTTGATTTGTGCGAACACGATGTTGCGAAACGCCTTCACCAGCAGGCTAAGACGCTCGAACAGCGCCGCCGCCAGGGGCTTGCGCCGGGAAACATCGGGAATGCGCTGCAAAGCGATGATGGCGCCGAGGATCATGCCGATCAGCAGCGTCACGAACATGTGTGCCATGCCCTTGCCCACCAACTGCAAATCGCTCAGGTGACTCTTGATCCAGTCGCCGATGGCCACCTTGAACTCTGCGGCACTGGCCGGCAGGTAGCCCTCGATGAAGGGTGGCAACTGACCGCGGGCCTGCTCGACCAGGGCAATGAACTTGTCCAGCGAGGCGCCGGGGTTTTCCGCCTCGTGCAGCAGGAAGCTGAAGGCACCGGCAATCAGCAGTGTCAGGGTGCTGACAACCAGCGTGCCGAGCAGCGCCACGGCCAGCCAGCGCGCACGCTGGCCAGCAAACAGCGGTTGCAGGCGCGGGGTCAGCATGTTGACCAGTTCGAACACCAGAAGACCGGCCAGCAGGCTGGGCAGCAACTTCAGGGGCAAAGCCAGCAGCAGCCCGGCCATGACGATGATCAGGCTGGCCAGGGTGATCTGACGGGGGGTAAAGGTCATACAGCCTCGACGGCAGACAGCGGGAATGCCGCAGTCTGCCAGCCTTGGCGGCGCAGGCATAGGCGCAGGTCATTTCTTCTTCAGGCAGTCACTCATGAACGCCTTGCGCTCGTCCCCCTTCAGGGCTTTGGTGGTGGCGTCAGCATTGCAGGTCTTCATTTTCTCTTGCTGGGTTTGCGGCACATCCTTTTTCAGGCAGGTGCTCATGAACGCTTTGCGTTCATCGCCCTTGAGGGCCTTGGCGGTGGCGTCGGCGTTGCAGGTTTTCATTTTTTCCTGCTGCGCGGTATTGGCAGCGAAACCTTGGGCACTGAACAACACCGCCAGCGCCAGTAACGGGATTTGCAGCACTTTCATGGAGTGGTCTCCTGGGCTCCGCGCCCGATGCACGGGGGTCGAGCTGAGTGTAGCCAAGAATGTTCAGCGCCCCGCACGCGCCTGCCGGCGGTACTGCTCGGGCGTACACCGGGCCTGGCGCTGGAACATGGCGATGAACGCCGAAGCGCTGCTGTAGCCAAGGTCGAAGGCAATGGCCTGAATCGGCAGGCCGGCTTCCAGCGCTTCGATGGCACGCAGAAAACGCAGGCGCAGACGCCATTCGCCAAAGCTGATGCCCAGTTCGCGCAGAAACTGGCGGGCCAGGGTGCGTTCGCTGACGTGCACGCGGGCGGCCCAGTCGGCCAGCGGGCGGTTGTCCCCCGGCTCGGCGCTGAGCGCGTCGAGCACCTGGCGCAAGCCATCGCTGTGGGCAAACGGCAGGTAGCAGGCCAAGGTGGGCGCCAGCAGCAACTGGTCAAGCAGTACCTGTACCAGGCGCTGGTCACGCTCGTCCTCGGCCACCTTGAGATTGCGCCGGGCGAAGTCACCGAGGATGGCCTTGAGGATGTCACTGATCATCAGGCTGCACGGGCGCGCTGGCAGGGCTGCGCACAGGCTGCGGTCGAGGTAGATGGAACGATAGACGATGGCCTGGGGGTTGTAGCAGCCGTGCTCGGTGTCGGGCGGCACCCAAACGGCGTAGTGCGGCGGCGACAGGAAGCGCTGGCCGGCCACATCCAGATGCATCACGCCGTGGGCGGTGTAGTTCAGCTGGCCCCAGGCGTGTTGGTGCACGGAGCTGTGGGTGTCGGCAACGAACTCGTCGTGGCGGAAGTACACCGGGGCCGGCAGTTGGGTGAACTGGGGGATATCGAGGTATTTACGCGGCATGCTGTCTGCTTTGCAGGGTCGGTTGTCTGGATAGAAGTATAGGCTTGTAGACAGACATTCGATAATACAGGCCTATCGAGGGCCTGCCTTGCTGGCTTTCGCGGGCTCGCCCGCTCCCACAGGATCTGCGCCAGCCTCCAGGTCTGTGTATCCCCGTAGGAGCGGGTCACCCGCGAAGGGCTGCAAAGCAGCCCCATTCCAGCCCCCAACGAGTACCCTGCTGCATGAATTACCTGTTCCCCCTCACCGCCATCCTCATCTGGGCCGGCAACACCGTGGTCACCAAGATGTCGGCTGGCGCCATCCACCCCGCGGAGATCGGCTTTTACCGCTGGCTGCTGGCCGCCTTGCTGTTCACCCCGTTCCTGCTGCCCGCCGTATGGCGCAACCGTGCAGCCATCCGTCCGCACCTGGCCAAGGTGTTCGTGCTCGGCGTGCTGGGCATGGCGATGTACCAGAGCCTGGCCTACTTCGCCGCTGGCATCACCAGTGCCACCAACATGGGCATCATCCTCTCGCTGATGCCGCTGATGTCACTGGCGCTGTCCATCGTCTGGCTGGGCCAGCGCCTGAGCTACGGTGCCTTGTTGGGCGCGGTGGTGTCATTCTTTGGCGTGCTTGAAGTGGTCAGCGCCGGCCACCCCGCCAGCCTGCTGCAGCAAGGGCTGAACAGCGGCGACCTGTTGATGCTGGTGGCCACCTTGGCCTATGCGCTGTACAGCTTCCTGCTGAAGAAATGGCAGCTGCGCCTGCCGCCGATGCAGCTGTTGTACCTGCAGATTCTGGTGGCCATCGTCGTGTTGCTACCGCTGTTCCTGCTGTCGGACAAGACCGGCCTGAACAGCCACAACATCGGCCTGGTCCTGTATGCCTGCGTACTGGCCTCGATGGTCGCGCCACTGGTGTGGATGCAGGCCGTGCACCGTCTGGGGCCCAGCCGCACCACGCTGTTCTTCAACCTGCTGCCGCTGGTCACTGCGCTGATCGCCGCCGTGGTACTCGACGAGCAACTGGCCAGTTACCACCTGGCTGGCGGCTTGCTGACCCTGGCCGGCGTAGTGCTGGCCGAACGCTGGACCACGCCGATCCCCCGCCAAGGCGCTTGAGCTAAAGCCCTGCCGCCTTGAGCCGGGCGGCATGTTCGGTGAACAGCCGCACCGGCTCGGCGCCTTTGCCCACGGCGCCGAGCGACTGGTTGACGATGTCCAGGTGATCGAGCGGGTAATCGTCGCCGATCACCTGCCCCAGGTGCGAACTGAAACGCCCGACCATGCCATCGCAATGGCCCTTTTCCTTGATGAAGCTGCGTGCGAACAGGCGGCAGAAGCGGCTGCTGCCGTCGAAGCGGTTGCGCCCCTGGTCTGTCAGGCCCGGTTGCAAGGTGCCGGACCAGGAGTAATAGCGTACGCCATTGACCTCATAAGCCCCTTCCCCACCCCAGGTTTGCGGCAGGCCCTGTGGATAAGCCTGGTTGAACAGTGCCACCCCGGCGCTGGTCAGCGACTGGTGCGAGGCGTGCACATCTACCGGCAGCGGCTCACGACGCCAGCCGGTTTCCAGCCACACCAGCAGCACGGCAAACCCATGCAGCACAGCCTTGAGGATGCGCCCCTGGGGTGAATCGCCCGGTGCCGTGCGTTCCAGGTGGTCGGCCAGCTCGGAGCCATGGTTGGGCCCCGCCACCGAGGTGACCGACGCCACCCGCCCCGGCCGTTTGGCCGCGGCGTAACGCGCGCTCAGGGCGCCCTGGCTGTGGCCGATGAGGTTGACCTTGTCGACGCCGGTACGTTGGCAAATGTCGTCAATGATCGCCAGCAACTGTTCGCCGCGCACCTCGCTGGAATGCAGCGGCGAAACCTGCACCGGAAACACCTGCGCCCCGCCCTTGCGCAAGGCCGGCACAATGCCGAACCAGTAGGGGTAGAGCACCATCCGGACAAACCCGAGCATGCCCGGCACCAGCACCAGCGGGTATCGCGTGGCCAACTCCTGCTGCATTGCCGCAGCTCCTTTGCGTGGACGACGGGTCAACACTACAGCGGCCATGATGACCATCGCAATCGAACTCCTGGCGCGCGCTGTGGTTCAAAACCACACAGACCCTTTGCAAGGAGCGGGACCATGTACAAGCAGACCCTGGCAATCCTTCTGGCAAGCGCCACCCTGGCCGCCTGCGGCAGCCGCCCGGAAAACCCGGTGGATTACGTTACCTACCGCGACGAGCCGCTGGTCAAACAGGTGGAGCACGGTATGACCATGCAGAAGGTCATCGCCATTGGCGGCAGCCCGTCGAGCGTGATCGACCTGCCGCACGGGGGCACCTGCAACGACTACATCCTCAACCACGCTGGCAATCAGCAACCCTACTACGTGCGCTTCGATGCCACCGGCCATGTCGATGCCAAAGGCTTCAAGACCTGCAAACAACGCCAAGAGGACAGCGACGCCCTGCATGGCGCGTAAGCCTGCGCTCCAACCTGACCCTGACCCCTGCTGGAGATAACCATGAGCAATGTTGAACTGACCGATGTGAAAACCCTGCGCGAGCGTGCACGCCAGCATGTGGAGCAAGGCGCAGTGACCGAGGGTTACCACGCCGACCGTGAGCAGATCCTGCGCCTGCTTAATGAATCGCTGGCCACCGAGCTGGTCTGTGTGCTGCGCTACAAACGCCACTACTTCATGGCCAGCGGCATCAAGGCCAGTGTGGCTGCCGAGGAATTTCTGGAACATGCCAACCAGGAAGCCGAACATGCCGACAAGTTGGCCGAGCGCATCGTGCAACTGGGTGGGGAACCGGACTTCAACCCCGACAACCTGACCAAGAACTCGCATGCCCAGTACGTGGCCGGCAACTCGCTGAAAGAGATGGTGCTGGAAGACCTGGTGGCAGAGCGGATCGCCATAGACAGCTACCGGGAAATCATTCAGTACATCGGGGATAAAGACCCGACTACCCGTCGTATATTCGAAGACATCCTGGCGCAGGAAGAAGAGCACGCGGACGATATGTCCGACCTGCTGCAAGGCCTTTGATTTCTGACACTCTCCTGGGGCCGCTTGCGGCCCCTTGCTATTTCCGCGCTTTCACTGTCGCCGGCGCCTTGCCTGCCTTCATCTGCTGCAACAACGGCGTGCACTGGTTCGGGTCATCCCCGCTGCTGGGCGCGATCAGCGCCAGCAACCCTGCCGCCGGCCCTGCAACCACACCCAGCGCAACCATCCCTGCGCCACGTAACGCCAGCGGCAGCGCCTGCACACCGGCGTTCGGTTTGGCGAACGGCCCGCGCACATACAGGGGTGAACGCAGCGAGAACAACCGCAGCCCTTTCGATTCCGGGGTGATGTTCAAATCCAGTTGCTCGGAAGCGAAATTCGCCGTGCCGTCGATGTAGATGATCGCGTTCTCGGTATCGAAGATGAACAGCCGCGTAGTCGCCAGGCCATCCTTGATGCCAACATCGGCCGCCGCACAGTTGATCTTCACGTCCTCATCACCAAACAGCTTGCCGACCACATAGTTGCCCACGTTCAACCCGGCAATTTCCATCAGGCTGCGGCTAATGGCGCCATCGTTGATCAGCATGCGCAGGTCGCCATTGGCTGTCCCCAGCAAGGCGGCTACCGAGTTGCCACGGCCGCTGATATCGGCGTCGCCATTGAGCTCACCAAAGCTGGTCTGCATCGGTGCAAAGGTGGGGAACAGTTGCTTGAGCTTGAAGCCGCGGGCAGTCAACTTCGCACGCCCCTGCAAGGGCACACTGCGCCCGTCCAGGCGGATGTTGGAGGCCAGGCTGCCGCCGGCCACGCCAAAACGCAGGGGCTCCAGGCGCAACAGGCCGTCTTCGAGCATCACATGGGCCGACAGGTCACTGAACGGCAGTTGCGCGCTGTGCACGATGCGCTTGCCAGCGAAAGTGACGTCAGCATCCATCGCGCGCCAGCGCTCGGTGCGAAACGCCTCCACTGGCAGCACCTTGCCCACAGGCTGCTTGCTGGCACCGCCGCGGGCCTTCTGTTCGGCATTGGAGTCGGCGCCGATCAGCGGCGCCAGGTCCTTGAACAGCAACTGGTTCGATACCAGGTTACCGGACAGTCTGGGCCGTGGCTGGCTGGCAACGAAGGCCAGGTCCCCGTGGATATCGCTGTCGCCGATCTTGCCGTTGAAGCCCTGGTAATTGAACGTCGCCCCTGGCGCCGCACGCAGGTTGGCGCTGAGGCGACCGTCGGTGGAATAGGCCGGGGTGTCAGGCAAGGTGACCCCGGTCAAGGGGTAGAGGTTACCCAGGCTGGCACCCGACAAACGCAGGCGCAGGTCGAGGGCGCCAAGATTACGCGGGTCGGTGAGGGTGCCGGCGAGGACCACATGGGTGTCGGCGATGCGCACGTCAGCCTGCAGCGGGAACGGCTGGCTGGCGTCCTGCAGGGCCAGCAGGCCACCGATCTTGCCGGTGCCGGACACTGGCTGGCCTTTATAGCGGCCCTGGGCCTTGAGGCCGAAGGCATAGTCCTGCGCACCACCGACCTTCTCGGCGCTGGCCTTGCCGACAATCTCACTGAACGGGATTGGTTTGCCAAGCGGGTCGATCTGCACCTTCATGCTGGTTTTCAGGGTCTGGTCGTCGAAACTGACATTGCCCTGATCGAAGCCGATGGCGCCGATGTCCAGCTGCCATTTGGAAGGTTCAGCGTTTTCATCCTTGGGGCCGAAGTCGAAGACCCAGTTGGCACGGCCATCGGCCAGGCGAGTGAGGCTGGCAGTGGGCTTGGTGAGGTTGATGCGGGGTATGCTGATCTGCTGGAACACCAGCGGCAGCGGCGCCAGGCGAAACTCCACGCGCTCAAGGCCGACCATTTTCGGCTCCTTGAGCCACTCGGGGTTGCCCAACGTCAGGTCTTCGGCAATGAAGTGCGGCCAAGGCACCCAGGCACGCCAACCGCCCTCTTCGGGCTCGGTACGCCAGTGCACGGCGAGGTTGCCGTTGATCGCGAAGGGCCGATGCAAGGCTTCGGAGACCTTCTCGTTGAGCAGTGGCTTGACGCGGTTCCAGTCAAAGGTGGCAATCACTACCACCAGGATCGCCAGCACGGTAAGCAGGCTGGCGAGGGTCCAGACGAGGATTCTGGCGGGACGCGTCATTGCGTAAATCTCCTTGCGGCATGACAGAAAACAGGCGCAGTGATCGCCTCAATAACTCCGACTGATGAAAACCCGTGAGGTTTTATCGATGGCGCCATGATAGCGAAGTTTTTCCTGGCCTCTTGCTCAGGAATTCGGCGCACCAGGACGTACCTGTTACCCACCGCCAACAATGCCATGGGGTTTCCAGAACGCCTGTAATGTCCGGAATAGAGGCCTTTCCAACCTCTATCAATATGGTCGATTGTTACCATTACCCATATGAACTTCTCTCTGGCGTTACGCGGCGTAGCATTGGCTCCGTACCCACTTTCCAGCCCCCGAGAGGAGCACCGAAATCATGAAACGCCATCTGCTGACCCTGACCCTGTCCCTTCTGGCCGCCAACGCTTTCGCCCTGCCAGCGTCCGAGCAACACCTGACATCCGAAGCGCGCTCCAGCGCTGCCGAAATTGCCCAGCCGCTGAAAACCGTAGCTGAAGGTGGTTCCGATCGACTGATCGAACGTACTGGCCGTGTCGCCGAAGGTGGCTCGGATCGCTTGATCGAACAAGCTGGCCGTGTCGCTGAAGGTGGCTCGGACCGCCTGATCGAACAAGCTGGCCGTGTCGCTGAAGGTGGCTCGGACCGCCTGATCGAACAAGCTGGCCGTGTCGCTGAAGGTGGCTCGGATCGCCTGATCGAACAAGCTGGCCGTGTCGCTGAAGGTGGCTCGGATCGCCTGATCGAACAAGCTGGCCGTGTTGCCGAAGGTGGCTCGGACCGCCTGATCGAACAAGCTGGCCGTGTCGCTGAAGGTGGCTCGGATCGCCTGATCGAACAAGCTGGCCGTGTTGCCGAAGGTGGCTCGGATCGCCTGGTTGAACTCAGCCGTGTGAGCTGATCGCCATGGCCGAAAAGAACAACTTCTGTCACAACGCTTGCTCCCCTCCAGGCCCGGTCCATTGACCGGGCTTTGTTTTTTTATCTAGAGTGCCCAGCCTGACCGTTACAGAAGCCCGCACCATGCTGCCGCGCGCCGAACAGAAGCTACAGACCCGCCAGGCCCTGCTCGATGCCGCCTGCCTGCTCATGGAGAGTGGCCGTGGTTTCGGCAGTATCAGCCTGCGCGAAGTGGCGAAGACAGCTGGCATCGTGCCGACCGGCTTCTATCGGCACTTCTCCGACATGGACGCCCTGGGCCTGGCCCTTGTTGCCGAAATCGACACCACCTTCCGCCAGACCATCCGCCTGGTGCGCCAGAACGAGTTCGAACTGGGCGGCATCACTGACGCCTCGGTGCGCATCTTCCTCGACGTGGTAGCCGCTCACCGCGCGCAGTTCCTGTTCCTGGCCCGCGAGCAGTACGGCGGTTCACAGGCCGTGCGCCAGGCCATTGCCCGCCTGCGCCAGGATATCAGCGACGACCTGGCTACCGACCTGGCGCGGATGAAGCGCTGGCAGCACCTGGACAGCGCCGCGCTGGCGGTGATGGCCGACCTGGTGGTCAAGACCGTGTTCGCCACCCTGCCCGAGCTTATCGACAACCCGGAAGCGGGTTATCCACAGGCCCTGACGCCTCAGGAAAAAATCACCCAGCAGTTGCGCTTCATCTTTGTCGGGGCACGGCATTGGCAGGGGCTCGGCAACCCAGGCTACTGAAAACCTCACTTCTGCTACCATGGCGCCCTGCCCGACAGCGACGAGCGCCTAAATGTCCGACCCCCGCCCCACCTTGCCCGAACTGGCCCGCTTCAACCAGCACTTCGCCGAACGTATCGTGCCGCTGTGGCAAGGCCCGGGCTGGAACGCCGACATGGCCCTGCCCTACGAAGCGCTGGACGCCCAGCACCATCCGTTGCCGGTGCAGCGCTACCGCGCCATGGCCTGTGCACGCCAGCTTTACCTGTTCAGCAGCCGTATCGGTCAGCCGGGTGCCGCCGAGCGTGCCGCAGCCCTGTTTCGCTCGCTGCAAAAGCACTTCCACGATGCCGAGCACGGTGGCTGGTTCTACAGCATCGACGCCCACGGCAAGCCGCTGGACCGGCGCAAGGACCTGTATACCCACGCCTTCATCGTGTTCGCCTGCGCGCACTACTGGGGCAAAGTGCGCGAAAGCCTGGTGGAGTCCACGTTGAATGCCGCGCTGGCCATCATCGACCAGCAGTTCGCCCGTGACGATGGCCTCTTCGAAGCCTGCCTGGGCGAAGACTGGGCCGACCTCGGCAGTGGCCCGCTGCAGAATCCGCAGATGCACCTGGCCGAAGCGTTCCTGCAGGTCCTGGCAGTGCGTGGCGACGAACATGTCCGCCAGTCGTTGCTGCAACTGTGTCAGGCGCTCGAGGCACACTTCATTGAACCGGCCCATGGCCTGATGCTGGAAAAGCCACGCGGGGTTGTGGATAACTGGTTCGAGCCGGGGCACCAGTTCGAGTGGTTCTATCTGTTGCATACCTCCCCGCTGCTGCGTAACACGCCGCTGCATGCCTCAATTGACCGGGCTTTCAGCTTTGCCGAACAGTTCGGGGTGAAAGATGCGGCAGTGCTGGCAATGCTGAATGTGGATGGCCGGGTGCTCGATGCCTCCCAGCGCATTTGGGCGCAGGCCGAGTATCTGCGGGCGCTTGCGTTGCGCGCGGGTGGCGAGGCGAAGCTGACGGAGCAGTTACAGGCGCTGGAGGCGCGGTTCCTGCGTGACGCCGGCTGGTATGAATGCAGGGATGGTGAGGGGGCGGTTAGCCGGCACGATATGCCTTCTACTACGCCTTACCATTTAGCGACCTGCCTGGAAGGGTTGCTGCGCCTGAGCTGACGTATTTGGCAGGCAAGCCTGCTCCCACAAGCTGCACTGCCCTTGAAGCTGTTGGGTCTTTGTGGGGGCCTCCGCCAATGGGCCGCAAGGCGGCCCCAGCGACGATTATCAGCCCTTGGCCGAACGATCGATCGAGAACCCTGCCCAGTCCTGGCTCACCGGCATCAGTTCCAGGCTGTTGATGTTGATGTGTGCCGGCTGATTGAGGATCCAGAAGATGGTCTCGGCAATATCCTGTGGCTGGATCGGCTCCGCACCCGCGTAGGTAGCATCGTACTTGGCCTGGTCGCCCCCGAAGCGCACCAGCGAGAACTCGCTCTCGCACAGGCCCGGCTCGATGTTGCTCACACGCACGCCGGTACCGCGCAGGTCGCAACGCAGGCTCAGCGAGAACTGCCCGACGAAGGCCTTGGTGCCGCCATACACGTTGCTGCCCGGGTACGGATAATTGCCCGCCACAGACCCGACATTCAGGATCGTCGCGCCACGGCCATGGGCGATGAGCCGTGGCAGCAGCAAACGAGTGGTGAACATCAGGCCCTTGATGTTGG
Organism: Pseudomonas sp. VEM90; assembly: GCF_054611535.1. Classification (NCBI taxonomy): domain Bacteria; kingdom Pseudomonadati; phylum Pseudomonadota; class Gammaproteobacteria; order Pseudomonadales; family Pseudomonadaceae; genus Pseudomonas; species Pseudomonas sp. VEM90. The sequence goes on from NZ_JBTRAR010000022.1 coordinate 10,915, forward strand.
TGTCGACCATGGTTTCCCAGTCGTCCAGGCTGCAGTTCTGCGCAGCATCCACACCCAGCGCCAAGCCGGCGTTGTTCACCAGACCGTGAATCTTTTCAAAGCCGGCCGGCAGATGGGCAATAGCCTGCTCCATGGCCTTGCGGTCACGCACATCCAGCACCAGGCCATGCACTTCGGTCTTGGTCGACAGTTCAGCGCACAGGGCATCCAGGCGCTCTTTGCGGCGCCCAGTGAGTACCAGCTTCCAGCCGGCTTCGGCGAAGCGGCGGGCGGTGGCCTCGCCGAAACCGGAAGTCGCGCCAGTGATGAATACGGTGGACGTCATGCTCTGTTCCTCACGGTAGGTTGTCATGGCAGCTTTGCAGCATGCCCGCGCACGGCGCAGGCAGCAAGCCGCTCAGGGGCTGTTCATTTTTTGTTCATACTCGTCAAACCCTTGCTGCAGAGGGCTCGCCGCCAGGTATGCGCATGTTATCCACAAGGCTTTCCCCACGGATTGGGGGCAACTTGTTCACTGCACGGAACCCTTGCAGCGCTCCGTGGTCGGTGGACATCTTTCAGGTGATGGCGCAAGGCTTTCAAGCATGCCGCCTGCAGCGGTCTGTCCAACGTTTTTTCACAGAGTTATCCACAGGGTTTGCGCTGCGCTCGAAGTGCACGCAGGGCCTTTGAAAACTGGGGAAAACCATCCACTAAGGGGATATGAACAAAAAATGATCATATCGCTACAGGGCCTGAGTCTAAAGGCATCGAGCGATATGCCACCATGTTTTCCACAGGCGGCTCCACATTATCCGTGGAAAAGATATGGCCTGTGGAAACAATGGCTTGCGGGGGAATATTGGCGTGTGGCGAGAGAAGGGAACGACAAGTTTTCCACATTGGGAAGGGGCTGCATTGCAGCCCCTGCATACCACTCAGTGCCCACCCAGATAAGCGTTACGCACTTCCTCATTGACCAACAGTTCCTGCCCGGTCCCGGTCATGCGAATCTGCCCGTTGACCATCACATACGCCCGGTCCGACAGTTTCAGCGCATGGTTGGCGTTCTGCTCCACCAGGAAGATGGTCATCCCGGTCTTGGCCAACTCTCGCAGGGTAGAGAAAATCTGCTTGACCACGATCGGCGCCAGCCCCAGCGAGGGCTCGTCCAGCAACAGCAACTTCGGCCGGCTCATCAGTGCCCGGGCAATCGCCAGCATTTGCTGCTCGCCACCGGACATGGTCATGGCCCGCTGGTTACGCCGCTCCTTCAACCGCGGGAATAGCTCGTACATGCGCTGCATGTCTTCGTCGGCATGCTTGTCGCCAATGGGGATGGTCCCCATCATCAGGTTCTCTTCGACGGACATGTCGGGAAACACCCGGCGCCCTTCCGGCGACTGGGCAATGCCGTTGGAGGCGATGTAGTGCGAGGATTTGCGGGTGATGTCGGTGCCGCGGTACACGATACGCCCGGATGCCGCCCGCGGCTGGCCGAAAATCGACATCAGCAGGGTCGACTTGCCGGCACCGTTGGCACCGATCAGGCTTACAGTCTCGCCCTCGTTGATGTGCATCGAGACTTTCTTCAGCGCCTGGATCGGCCCATAGAAGACGTCCAGGTCCTTCAGCTCGAGAATGGGTGCACTCATACCAGTTCCTCTTCGTCTGCACCCAGGTAGGCGGCAATCACCGTCGGGTTGTGGCGGATGTCCTGCGGCGCACCTTCGGCAATCACAGTGCCGTGGTCCAGCACCACGATATGGTCGGAAATGCTCATGACCATACCCATGTCGTGCTCGATCAGCACCACCGTGATGTCGTGCTCGTCACGCAGCACACGGATCATGCGGCTGAGTGCCTCGGTTTCCTGCGGGTTCAGGCCCGCCGCCGGCTCGTCCAGGCAGATGATCTTCGGCCGCGTGCACATGGCCCGGGCAATTTCCAGGCGCCGCTGCTGGCCATACGACAGCTCGCCGGCCAGGCGGTTGGCGCAATCGACCAGGTCGACCACTTCCAGCCAATAGAAGGCGTGATCCAGTGCATCGCTTTCGGCCTTGCGGTAGGCCTTGGTGTTGAGCACCCCGGCCAGCAAGTTGCGGTTGACCCACATATGCTGGGCCACCAGCAGGTTCTCCACCACCGACATTTCCTTGAACAGGCGAATGTTCTGGAAGGTGCGCGCCAGGCCGGCGCGATTGACCAAGTGGGTACCACCGAACATCTTGTAGTACATACGGTTGGCAAAGCGCGCAGGCGATAAGAAGTCGGCCGCCTGGAAGCGTTCGCCGAGCAGTTGGATGACGTTGGTGTGGCTGCCACGCACGTTCAGCTCGATACGTCCGCCACTGGCCTTGTAAAAGCCGGTCAGGCAGTTGAACACCGTGGTCTTGCCGGCGCCGTTAGGGCCGATCAGGGCAAAGATCTGGTTGCGCCGGACCTTCAGGCTGACGTCGCTGAGCGCCTTGATGCCACCGAACTGCATCATGAGGTTGTCGACCGAGAGAATGATATCGTCGCTCATGGCGCCACTCCTTTACGCGGGGTCACACCGGCACGGCTGATGCGGATCAGCCCACGCGGTCGCCAGATCATCATCAGCACCATCAGCACGCCGAACAACAGCACGCGGTACTCGGAGAAGCTGCGCAGCAGCTCCGGCGCCACGGTCAGCACGAACGCGGCGATGACCACGCCCACGGTCGAGCCCATGCCGCCCAGCACGACGATGGCGAGGATCAGCGCCGACTCGAAGAATGTGAATGACGACGGGTTGACGAAGCCTTGGTAGGTGGCGAAGAACACCCCCGCCAGACCGGCAGTCGAGGCACCCAGAGTAAAGGCCGACAGCTTGACCAACACGTGGTTCAGGCCCATCGAACGGCAGGCGATCTCGTCTTCGCGCAGCGCTTCCCAGGCCCGGCCGACCGGCATGCGGGTCAGACGATGCTTGATGTACAGCACAGCCAGCACGACCATGAACAGCACCGCGTAGATGAACACGAACTTGAGGCTGGCGTTGTACTCGAAGCCGAAGAACTCGTGGATCGGCACGCCGCCATCCTTGGCCCGGCGGCCGAACTCCAGGCCGAAGAGAGTGGGTGAGGGCGCCGGCATGCCGTTGGGGCCACCGGTGAACGATAGCCAGTTGTTCAGCACCAGGCGGATGATCTCGCCAAAGCCCAGCGTCACGATCGCCAGGTAGTCACCGTGCATGCGCAACACCGGGAATCCGAGGATGCACCCCGCCAGCGCCGCAGCGATGGCCGCCAACGGCAGCACGCTCCAGAAGCCCAGCCCCAGGTATTGATAACCCAGCGCCAGGCCGTAGGCACCGATGGCATAGAACGCCACATACCCCAGGTCGAGCAGGCCGGCCAGGCCGACCACGATGTTCAGGCCAAGGCCCAGCAATACGTAGATCAGGCCGAGGATGACCACGGTCAGCAGGTACTTGTTGGCGAAGATCGGGAAAACGATGGCAATCACGATCAGCGCGGGGATGATGTAGCGCAGGCGCGACTTGTAGTCCGGGGCGGTCACATGCACGCCCGAGCCACCGCTATCAAAGCCCAGGAGCATGCGTTGCCCAGGGGCAGTCTGCAGGAACAGGCTGAGCAGGAAGCGCCCAACCATCACACCGCCGACCAGCCAGGCCACGCGGCGCGGCTCGGCATTGAAGGTGTAGCCGTCAAGTACCACGCCAACGACCGGACCGAACACGATAAGTGCCAGCAGGCCAGCGACAATGGTCTCCAGCAGGCTGCGTTTAAGGTCGAAACCCTTGGTTTCGCTAACAGAGGCAGTTTTGGCAACGGACATGTTCACACCTTAGCCACGAGCGGGCGACCCAGCAGGCCTTGTGGGCGGAAGATAAGGATCAACACCAGCAGCGAGAAGCTGAACACATCCTTGTAGTCGGAGTTGATCAGGCCTGAGAACAGCGACTCGGAAATACCCAGGATGATCCCGCCGAGCATCGCACCCGGCAGCGAGCCGATGCCACCGAGCACTGCGGCAGTGAACGCCTTGATACCGATGATGAAACCGGCGTAGAAGTCGAAGGTGCCGTAGTTCATGGTGATGAGCACGCCTGCCAGGGCGGCCATCACTGCACCGATGACGAACACGTAGGAAATCACCCGATCGGTGTTGATACCCAGGATCGAGGCCATCTTGCGGTCTTGCTGAGTGGCACGGCACATGCGGCCGAGCTTGGTGTACTTGATCACGTAGGTCAGCAGGCCCATGCCGACGAATGCCGCCACCAGGATAAAGATCTTGGTGTAAGTCAGTTGCACGAAGCCGGTTCCGACTTCGACACGCATGGCGCCTTCCAACAGGGTTGGCACGCCTTGCTGGCGGGCGCCCTGGCTGATCTGTGCGTAGTTCTGCAGGATCAGCGAAATGCCGATGGCACTGATCAGCGGTGCCAGGCGGGTGGAGTTACGCAGCGGTTTGTAGGCGATGCGCTCGATGGTGAAGCCATAAACGCCGGTGACGACGATGGTGAACAACAGGGTGCCCAGCATCAGCAGGGGGAACGATTCGACACCGAAGTAAGCCAGCAATGCCAGGCTGATCGCCGCGAGGTAAGCGGAGATCATGTACACCTCGCCGTGCGCGAAGTTGATCATGCCGATAATGCCATAGACCATTGTGTAGCCGATGGCGATCAGGCCATAGACCGACCCGAGGGTCAGGCCGTTGACCAGTTGCTGCAGGAAAATACCATCCATAACGCAATCTCACCTGATTGAGATTGCACGAGCGCCGACCACGGCGCGGGCCACCTGTGCGGGGCCCTCGCAGCGCAGAACTGTGCAGATCTACGAATAAAGACAGGTACCGCGGGGCTTTGGGCCCGAGCAACAGCCCGGGCCGCGGGCCGTTGTTATTTTTGTTTTTCCAGCTGGTGGTATTTACCGGTCTTGTCCCACTGGTAGACCACGTAGTCGGAGACGGTCAGGTCGCCCTTGCTGTCCCACTTCTTCTCGCCCATGACGGTCTGCACCGGGTTGGCCTTGAGCCACTTGGCAGCGTCTTCGCCCTTGTTCGACTTCGCGCCGTTGAACGCGGCAGCCAGGGCCTGCAGCGAAGCGTAGGCGTACAGGGTGTAGCCCTCAGGCTCAGTGCCGGCCTTACGGAACTCTTCCACCACCGCCTTGCTGTCTGGCAGCAGGCGCGGGTCGGCGCCGAAGGTCATGTACACGCCGTCCACGTATTGCGCGCCGCCGGCGGTGGACACCAGTTCGTCGGTGACGATGCCGTCATCGGACATGAACTTGACGTCCTTCAGGCCCTGCTCGCGCAACTGGCGAACCAGCGGGCCGGCTTCCGGGTGCAGGCCGCCGAAGTAGACCACGTCGGCACCGGTAGAGCGGATCTTGGTGACCACCGCGCTGAAGTCTTTCTCGCCACGGGTCAGGCCTTCGTACAGCACGGGCTTCACGCCGCGCTTTTCCAGCTGCGCCTTGGTCGCGTCAGCCAGGCCTTGGCCGTAGGTGTCCTTGTCGTGCAACACCGCGATCTTCTTGCCCTTGAGCACGTCGACGATGTAGTCGCCAGCGACGATACCCTGCTGGTCGTCACGGCCGCACATGCGGAACATGGCGCTCAAGCCGCGCTCAGTGACCGCTGGGTTGGTGGAGCCTGGAGTGATGGCAATCACGCCCGCCTCGTCATATACCTCGGACGCCGGGATCGTGTTGGAGGAACAGAAGTGGCCCACCACGCCGATCACCTTGTCCTGATCGACCAGGCGGTTGGCCACGGACACGGCTTGCTTCGGTTCACAGGCGTCATCGCCTTTGACCAGAACGATTTTCTCGCCATTCACGCCACCGGCGGCGTTGATCTTGTCGGCCGCTGCCTGCGCACCTTTCATGTACTGCTCGCCAAACGCTGCGTTTGCCCCGGTCATGGGGCCCGCTACACCGATCTTGACGTCGGCCTGAACATACGAAGAAACACCCAGGGCCGTAGCTACGGCCAGAGCCAGGAAACCTTTCTTGTAAAACGTCTGCGACATGAGGTGGTGCTCCTAGAGTTTTTTTGGTTGGCACTACAACTTCTCAGCCTGGTACTCCGAGCAAGGGTCGTGCCATCGGTTTTGTCTTCCGGGAAAACACACTGTGAAGGGTGCCTGTAGGCGACGGGCGGCCTTTTCTTTATTGAGCGTGCAACCGTCTGCCACGCGGCAGGCGCCACCATACGTACAGACAAGGAGCAACCGTCGAGTGCCATCATTGCAACCCTGGCAAGTGTTTACGTGCAACCGACCTGTAACAGCGGGACGTCACCGAACTGCACACCGCTGGTGCACGATTGCTACAGGCGGCACCGTTTCAAGGCTAGCTTGTGCACGGAAAAACACCTCTGTTTAGGCCGTTCCGGCCTCTTCGCGGGCAAGCCCGCTCCTCGTCCCCGCACCGTGTAGGAGCGGGCTTGCCCGCGAAGAGGCCGGAACAGCCACACAAGGGGTAAAAGGCTGGCACAATGTCTGCCAATCGCCGCTTCCGGAGCCCCCTTGATGAGCGAAAGCGCATTCGCCGAGCGCATCGTGCACAACCTGCTCGACACCGACTTCTACAAACTCACCATGATGCAAGGTGTGCTGCACAACTACCCGGACGCCGACGTCGAATGGGAATTCCGCTGTCGCAACGGTGAGGACCTGCGCCCCTACCTCGGCGAAATTCGCAATCAGCTCGAACGGCTTGGCGACCTCACCCTGGACGATGGCCAGCTGACCTTCCTCGAACGCATCAGCTTCCTCAAACCCGACTTTTTACGCTTTCTGCGCCTGTTCCGCTTCAACCTGCGTTACGTGCACGTCGGCATTGAAAACGACCAACTGTTCCTGCGCCTGAAAGGTCCATGGCTGCATGTGATCCTGTTCGAAGTGCCGCTGCTGGCCATCATCAGCGAAGTACGCAACCGCAATCTGCACCCGCACATGCGCCTGGCCGAGGCGCGGGACCAGTTGTACCGCAAGTTCGACTGGCTGCGCGCGCATGCCAGCGATGACGAGCTGGCCGAACTGCAGGTGGCCGACTTCGGCACCCGCCGGCGCTTTTCCAGCCGCGTGCAGGCGGAGGTGGTACGGGTGCTGCGCGACGACTTCCCCGGCCGCTTTGTCGGTACCAGCAACGTCGACCTGGCATGGAAACTGGATATCAAACCGCTGGGCACCATGGCCCACGAGTGGATCATGGCCCACCAGCAGCTCGGCCCACGGCTGATCGACAGCCAAATTGCCGCGCTGGATTGCTGGGTACGCGAGTACCGTGGTCTGCTCGGCATCGCCCTGACCGACTGCATCACCATGGATGCCTTCCTCGGCGATTTCGACCTGTACTTCGCCAAGCTGTTCGACGGCCTGCGCCATGATTCGGGCGAGCCGGTAGCCTGGGCGGAAAAGGCCATTGCCCATTACCAGAAACTGGGTATCGACCCGATGACCAAGACCCTGGTGTTCTCAGACGGCCTCAACCTGACCCGCTCACTGGAAATTTTCCGTGCCCTGCGCGGCCGCATCAACGTCAGCTTTGGCATCGGCACCAACCTGACCTGCGACATCCCGGGCGTGGCACCCATGAGCATCGTGCTTAAAATGACCGACTGCAACGGCGCGCCGGTGGCCAAGATTTCTGATGAAGCCGCCAAGACCCAGTGCCGCGACGAGAACTTCGTCGCCTACATGCGTCACGTATTCAAAGTCCCCAGCAAGGAGTAACCCATGCAAGCGGTTCAGCAAGAGATTGCCCAGGCGCTGAAGGTACAGCCGCCGTTCGCCGACGCGGCAGCGCTCGAGGCCGAAGTCGCCCGGCGCGTGGCGTTCATCAAGGACTGCCTGGCCAACGCCCGGCTCAAGACCTTGGTGCTGGGCATCAGCGGTGGCGTCGACTCACTGACTGCCGCCCTGCTCGCCCAGCGTGCCATCAACGAGCTGCGTGCCGAGACCGGCGACAAGGCCTACACCTTCATTGCCGTGCGCCTGCCGTACCAAGTACAGCATGATGAGCATGACGCCCAGGCATGCCTGGAAGTGATCAAGGCGGATGAAGTTCACACTGTGGATATCGCCCCGGCAGTGCGTGCATTGGCGGCCGAAGTGGTGGAGTTGAAAAACGGCTCGCCGACGCTGGTGGACTTCGTGGTTGGCAACGTCAAGGCGCGTACCCGGATGGTCGCCCAGTACACCATCGCTGGCGCCCGCGCAGGTCTGGTGATCGGTACCGACCATGCGGCCGAGGCAGTAATGGGCTTCTTCACCAAGTTTGGTGATGGTGCCTGCGACCTGGCGCCGCTGAGTGGGCTGGTGAAGAATCAGGTGCGGGCGATTGCGCGTAGCTTCGGTGCGCCGGAATCACTGGTGGAGAAGGTGCCAACGGCCGACCTGGAAGACCTGGAGCCGGGCAAGCCGGACGAAGCGTCACATGGCGTGACCTACCAGCAGATCGACGCCTTCCTGCATGGGCAGCCGGTTGACCAGACAGCGTTCGACATCATCGTCGCCACCTACCGCAAGACCCAGCACAAGCGCGAACTGCCGTTCGCACCTTGATAAGGCTATAGAAAAACCTGTAGGAACGGGTTTTCCGCGAATACGATGGTGAACCCACCGACGCATTCGCGGGTGAACCCGCTCCTACAGGGTTCGCCGTCAGCCTTTGATTACTTGACCACGACCTTGCCTTTCATCATCGAGATGTGGCCCGGGAAGGTGCAGAAGAAGCTGTAGTCACCACCGGCTTCCAACTTGGATGTGTCGAACTTCACTTCGGTTTCTTTCTCAGGCGCGCCGATCATCTTGGTGTGAGCGATGATCGCGGCGTTGTCAGCCTTCAGGTAGTCCTTATCCAGACCCTGGCTCATGCCTTCGGTGGCAATGGCCTGCATGTCGGCAGTCTTGCTGATCACCAGGTTGTGGCCCATGACGTTCTTCGGCAGGTTGCCGGAGTGGGTCAGTTTGACGGTGAATTCCTTGCAGCTCTTGTCGACAGTGAATTCCTTGCTGGTGTAGGACATCTGGTCAGTCGAGTCGACAGTGACCGAGCACTCGGCGGCGAAGACAGAAGCGCTGGCGAGGGTCAGCAGAGATACCGCTACAGCTTTCGCAAACATCATGAATCTCCTTGGCAGGGTTTTATCAATTGCGAGACTGCCTGAAACCGTTCAGCCCCTTGGTGATATGGGTCAAGGGGGCGTCAAGAGGCCAGCCAGTAAATTTGTTCAATGGATTGTATACAACAATTCTAACGGCACATCATGCCCTTTTATTGGACGATGAGACAACCTCTCATTTAGGAGCAATACCAAATGCCCATCTCCAACTTCCTCAATAGCCTGCTCGCTGCCTACGCCCACGGGGCCACAGGTGCAATCTGCGAATTCTCCCGGCCGGAATGAACCCGCCCTTGGAACTGACAGGCATGCGCCGTACCCTGTGCGCCTGAGTGACAGGAGATGAGCAATGCCCGTACGTTCCGTTTGTGTGTTCTGCGGCGCCAGCATGGGCGCCAACCCTGCCTACCGTGAAGCAGCCGTCGCGCTGGGCCAGGCCATTGCCCGCCGTGGTTTGACCCTGGTGTATGGCGGTGGCGCGGTCGGCTTGATGGGTGTGGTGGCAGATGCGGCCATGGCGGCCGGTGGCGAAGTGATCGGGATCATTCCGCAGAGCCTGCTGGACGCTGAGGTCGGCCACAAGGGCCTGACCCGCCTGGAAGTGGTGGATGGCATGCATGCGCGCAAGGCCCGCATGGCCGAGCTGAGCGATGCCTTCATTGCCTTGCCGGGTGGGCTGGGTACGCTGGAGGAACTGTTCGAAGTGTGGACCTGGGGGCAGCTGGGCTATCACGCCAAGCCGCTCGGGCTACTGGATGTGAACGGTTTCTACGACAAGCTGGGCGGGTTCCTCGACCATATCGTCGAAGAAGGTTTCGTGCGCCCGCAACACCGGGCGATGTTGCTGCTGGGGCAGCAGCCAGACGAGCTGCTGGACGGGATGGACAGCTTTGTGGCGCCGGTCGCGCCTAAGTGGGTCGACAAGCAGCCTGACTGATCCAGATGGATGGGCCGAACACTGACCCTGTGGGAGCGGGTTCACCCGCGAATCGATAGTGGATCTACCGACGCATTCGCGGGTGAACCCGCTCCCACAGGGCTCTATGTAGCCTTCAAAATCAGCGGGGAATGACAGGCTGACGCGGCTTCTTGTTGCCCTTGCCGCCCTTGCTCGCCTCTTTGCGCTCCTTGGCCGCCTGCTGGTTACGCGCAAACGCCTCGGCCTTGGCCTTCTCGCGCTTGTCCCACGGCTTGCTGCCATCGCTGCCACGCGGCGGCAGGCCGGTGTGCTGGGTCAGGATCTTCTGGTCCTTGCCCACCTTGTGGCTCCCCGCCGGGGTCGAGTTCTTGCGGCGCGCGCTCTGGTAGCTGTCGGACTGCGGCTGGTGCGCCGGAATCAGCTGGTGCTTGCCCGGCCCGATCAGGTCGGCGCGGCCCATTCGCTGCAGCGCTTCACGCAGCATCGGCCAGCCCTTCGGGTCGTGATAGCGCAAGAACGCCTTGTGCAGACGGCGTTGCTCGTCGCTCTTGACGATCTCCACCCCTTCGCTCTTGTAGGTCACCTTGCGCAGCGGGTTCTTGCCTGAGTGGTACATGGCCGTGGCCGAGGCCATTGGCGACGGGTAGAACGCCTGTACCTGGTCGGCGCGGAAGCCGTTGCCCTTCAGCCACAGGGCCAGGTTCATCATGTCTTCGTCGGTGGTGCCAGGGTGCGCGGCAATGAAGTACGGGATCAGGTACTGCTCCTTGCCCGCTTCTTTCGAGAACTTCTCGAACATGCGCTTGAAGCGGTCGTAGGTGCCGATACCCGGCTTCATCATCTTGTCCAGCGGGCCACGCTCGGTGTGCTCCGGGGCAATCTTCAGGTAGCCGCCAACGTGGTGGGTGACCAGTTCCTTGACGTACTCCGGCGATTCCACCGCCAGGTCGTAGCGCAGGCCGGAAGCAATCAGGATCTTTTTCACACCCGGCAAGGCACGGGCCTTGCGGTACAGCTCGATAAGCGAGCTGTGGTCGGTATTGAGATTTTCGCAGATACCCGGGAACACGCACGACGGCTTGCGGCAGTGCTTCTCGATATCGGGGCTTTTGCAGGCGATGCGGTACATGTTGGCAGTCGGCCCGCCAAGGTCCGAGACCACGCCGGTGAAGCCCGGCACCTTGTCACGCATCTCTTCGATTTCGTGCAGGATCGACTCGTGCGAGCGGTTCTGGATGATGCGGCCTTCGTGCTCGGTGATCGAGCAGAAGGTACAGCCACCGAAGCAGCCACGCATGATGTTCACCGAGAAACGGATCATCTCGTAGGCCGGGATGCGCTCCTTGCCATAGGCCGGGTGCGGCACACGGGCGTAAGGCATGCCGAACACGTAGTCCATTTCCTCGGTGCTCATGGGGATGGGTGGCGGGTTGAACCACACATCCACTTCACCGTGCTTCTGCACCAGCGCGCGAGCGTTGCCCGGGTTGGTCTCCAGGTGCAGCACGCGGTTGGCATGGGCATAGAGCACGGGGTCGTTACGCACCTTTTCGAAGGATGGCAGGCGGATCACCGACTTTTCCCGGGTCACGGCCGGGCTGTCGAGAATCTGCACCACCTTGGCTTCGTTCGGATCCTCCTGGTCGCCCTTGGCCTGCTCGATGGCACAGGCCTGGGTGTCCTGGGTGTTCACGTACGGGTTGATGATCTTGTCGACGCGCCCCGGGCGGTCGATACGGGTGGAGTCGATCTCGTACCAGCCTTGCGGAGTATCGCGGCGCACGAAGGCGGTGCCGCGCACGTCGGTGATGGTCTCGATCTTCTCACCGTTGGACAGGCGCTGGGCCACCTCGACCACCGCACGCTCGGCGTTGCCGAACAGCAGGATGTCGGCGCTGGCGTCGATCAGGATCGAGTGACGAACCTTGTCCTGCCAGTAGTCGTAGTGGGCGATGCGGCGCAGCGAAGCCTCGATGCCGCCGAGCACGATCGGCACATGCTTGTAGGCCTCCTTGCAGCGCTGGCTGTACACCAGGCTGGCACGGTCCGGACGGCTGCCGGCCAGGCCACCAGGGGTGTAGGCGTCGTCGGAACGGATCTTCTTGTCTGCGGTGTAGCGGTTGATCATCGAGTCCATGTTGCCGGCGGCCACCCCGAAGAACAGGTTTGGCTCGCCGAGTTTCATGAAGTCGTCTTTCGACTGCCAGTTCGGCTGGGCAATGATGCCCACGCGGAAGCCCTGGGCTTCCAGCAGACGGCCAATGATGGCCATGCCGAACGACGGATGGTCGACGTAGGCATCACCGGTCACGATGATGATGTCGCAGGAATCCCAGCCGAGCAGATCCATCTCCTCCCTGCTCATTGGCAGGAAAGGTGCTGGCCCGAAGCATTCGGCCCAGTACTTGGGATAGTCGTAGAGTGGTTTGGCTGCTTGCATGTCAGTGACCGGTTCTGGTGTACAGGGAAATCGCGGGCGCGGAATATAGCACAAATTTTGACCAAATCCGACTGGATTCGTGGGGATTGGTGGGCGGGGCGACGGTTGGGGGATGGACGTGGCACGTGGTTGGCTTGAGGGGTGTAGTGGGGTTGCCAGGAGTTCATGCAACCTGAAGCCAACCCCTCACTGCCTCATCCACAGCTCAGCATCATCCATCAGCGCCTTGGCCATCGCACTCAGGTAATCGGCAGCCCAGATCATCATCGGCTTCTCACCCATCAACCCGGTGATGGTCAGTTCGCGCACATAGCCCATCAACTCCGAATACTGCTCGCGGGCGTCTCTACACTGGATCCCGGGCTCGATGCGGAACAACGGGTGGGGTAAACCCGCTCCCACAGGTACGGTGCAACTCTTGAAGCCTATGGTGAACCTGTAGGAGCGGGTTCACCCGCGAAAGGGCCAGCCCAGGCAACACATCAACGAAGCCTTACAGCAGGCCCCTGCCCCTGCATCGGGTTGTCTTCAAGAAAAGGGGGATCGTGGGATGGATCGGGGCAAGGCGATTACTCACAGGAAAACCTGAGCCTGCTTAGACCGATGGCGATCGCGCCCCTGCTGAGCGATCGCAATTCCTTCAGATTTTTACTGAATGTTTAGCCTATCCAACCCTGAGAAAGTGCTAACCAGCTAATTATTGGTGCTTTTTTCTTTATCTCTCAAGAATTGTAGGAATCGACCTTCTAGTCTTAGTAAAAAACCCTACATTAACTTTCCTCAACAAATCCCGAGAAGATCTTGAACCCCCCCCAAAAAAAACAAGTGCTACAACAGTGACGCGCAGAAAGGCGCACTCAAACCAACTCTATAGGAGTATTAGCCATGGGACGTCGTCGTTCTGAAATCCACACGCTGTAGATCTCACGCGTGATGAACTACACATTCACCGATTCCGAGGTTGAATTTCTCAACCTTCTGTAAGTGACAAACCAGAAGGGGCTTAGCTCCTTCTGGCTCTACCAAGGATCAGTACCCGCTTTTCACCCTCCGCATACCGTTCTCAGCGTGCGCGGGCAAGTCAAGCGAACACTGATCAACTTGGAAAAACATAACAAGATCGCATTCTATCGCACACTTTATGAGCACCCGAATCTCGCTACGGTTGTTCAGGTGTTCATACCCGGACTTGAACGCTTCCACCTGATCAGATCAGGTATTCCAATCGCGCCACAGAGTGCACTCAAAGGCATAAGGCAATGACATGCAAATCTATAGAGGAATGCTCGCCGCCCTCGGCGCGACACTGTTCCTGAAAATCGCGACCGTCGTACCTGCTCTAGTCTTGGCCGACATCATTGACAACCTGGCCACCTCAGCCGCGTCTTCCCAGCTTCTGCTCGGAGCTTTCATATGCCTTGTCGCATTACAAGCCTCTATGACCCCTCTACAAGCCTGGTGCCTGGCGCGGCTTTGCCAGGAACGCGTGAAGCAACTTTCCATCCGCTGGTGCCGCGAATTGCTGGACAAGCGCTTCGAGGCCTATGGACAACTCCATGGCGGAACACTGGTAAAAGTACTGGATAGGGGCATTACCGCACAGGAGCGGTGGTTGGGCTTTCTGATTGGCTCGGCATGGCCGGTGCTAGCCGAAGCTGCAGTGCTGATAACGCTCTTCGCTTACCTGGGGGCTACTTCGGTATTGATCGGCCTCATCCCTTTGAGCCTGGCCTACCTGTGGGCCAACGATTGCCTGGTGCGCTGGCGCCGGCCACATATCGAGGCAGTGAACGCGCGCGAGGATGAACTGGCGGAACAATGGGTGGATACCTTCGCCAGCGCGGCAACGGTCAAACTGGAAAAGGCCGAGGATGCTGCAATGCTCCCGGTCAACCAGACACTTTCGCACTATGCCGACTCAGCAGTGCAGGTAGCTCACAGTGGGGGTTGGATTCAGAGCCTGCGCACCCTGTTCATAGGCTTGGGCAGTGGCGGTCTGCTCATGTGGGGTATCCATGATCAGGCTCTGGCAGCACCGCAATTGAGCCTGGGCGAGCTGGTTGCTCTCTTCACCTTGGTGAGCGGATTGCTGGCAGGGGTTGCGCAACTTGCTGAGGCCTGGCGATTGCTAGACCAGTTTCGGCTAGACAAACGCAAACTCGAACACTGGCTCCAGCTCCCCTCGTTCGGCCCAGCATGCACTACTGAGGCGAAGTCCCAAGACAAGGACGCTGGCCTAAGCATCGCCCCGTGCCAGTTGAGCGCTCGAGATAATGTACAACTTCACATCGAAGAACCCTTGGTACTGCACAAAGGAGAACGGGTCGCACTGATCGGGCCCAGCGGATGTGGTAAATCGACACTTCTGCATACGCTGGCGGGAACGATATTCCCGTTGCGCAAGGATGTGCACCTGCACGGCAGGTGCCTGGCGTCGCTCAACGCTAGTGAACAATTCAGTCGATTACGACTCTGCCCTCAGGAGGCGCATTTCATACCCGGCCCCCTGCCCCGCGCCGTGCTGTTCGAGCAAGCTCATGATCGCGCTCAAATCGAACGATGGCTTGAACGGTTGGGCCTGAGCAAAGACTGGTACGAACTTGATCTGGATGCACGCGCAGAATCGATATCGGGCGGCGAAGCACGCAGGCTGACGCTGCTACGCCTTCTTAATCAGCCTGGGGAATTCAATTTCTTTGACGAGCCCACAGCCGGGCTCGATGCCGCGTCGGCTGAGCGTACCTGGGACCTGTTGTTCGAAGCATTTAAAGGGCGAGGGCTGATTTGCGTGACGCATGATCAGAGCGCACTGTCGCGGTTTGACCGGGTGATCACCCTGAGCGAGGGGCGGATCATCAGCCAAGGGCAAACGAACATCGCTCAGATTTCAGAGCTAGCAGGCGCACCGCAAACCTCGTAGGAGCGGCCTTGCTAGCTCAATGGGTTATTCATCATCATCAAAGTTGTACATCCCCGGCGCCAAGTTCTCGAACCGGGTGTACTTGCCGATAAACGCCAAACGCACGAAACCGATGGGGCCGTTACGCTGTTTGCCGATGATGATTTCCGCCACGCCCTTGTGCTCGGTCTCGGGGTGGTACACCTCGTCGCGGTATACGAACATGATCACGTCGGCGTCCTGCTCGATTGCACCGGATTCACGCAAGTCGGAGTTGACCGGGCGTTTGTTCGGGCGCTGCTCCAGCGAGCGGTTCAGCTGCGAAAGGGCAATGACCGGGCAGTTGAATTCCTTGGCCAGGGCCTTGAGCGAGCGGGAAATCTCGGAAATTTCGTTGGTACGGTTGTCACCGGCCGACCCCGGGATCTGCATCAGCTGCAGGTAGTCGACCATGATCATGGCGATTTCGCCATGCTCACGGGCCAGGCGGCGGGTACGCGCGCGCATTTCCGAGGGGCTGATACCCGCCGTATCGTCGATGAACAATTTGCGGTCGTTGAGCAGGTTCACTGCCGAGGTCAGGCGCGGCCAGTCGTCGTCGTCCAGCTGGCCGGAACGGACCTTGGTCTGGTCGATACGCCCCAGGGACGAGAGCATACGCATGATCAGCGACTCACCTGGCATCTCCAGGGAGAACACCAGCACCGCCTTGTCGGTACGCAGTACGGCGTTTTCCACCAGGTTCATGGCGAAGGTGGTCTTACCCATCGACGGACGACCCGCAACGATGATCAGGTCGGCTGCCTGCAGGCCGCTGGTCTTCTCGTCCAGGTCGGTGTAACCGGTGGAGATACCGGTGATGTCGCTGTCGGAGTTGAACAGCGTATCGATACGGTCGATGGCCATGGTCAACAGTTCGTTGACACCCACCGGGCCGCCGGTTTTTGGCCGGGCCTCGGCGATCTGGAAGATCTGCCGCTCGGCGTCGTCGAGGATTTCTTCGGCGTTGCGCCCTTGCGGGTTGAAGGCGTTGTCGGCGATGTCGGTACTGATGCTGATCAGTTGGCGCAACGTGGCCCGCTCGCGAATGATCGCGGCGTAGGCCTTGATGTTGGCTACCGAGGGAGTGTTCTTGGCCAGCTCGGCCAGGTAGGCCAAGCCGCCGACTTGCGAGGACAGGCCTTCCTTGTCCAGTTGCTCGTGCAGGGTAACCACGTCAAATGGCTGGTTGGCATCGGCCAACTTGTGCACGGCACGGAAAATCAGGCGGTGGTCATGCCGGTAGAAATCGCCATCCGACACTTGGTCCAGCACCCGCTCCCAGGCGTTGTTGTCCAGCATCAGGCCACCGAGTACGGCCTGTTCGGCCTCGATGGAATGCGGCGGCACCTTCAGGGCTGCGGTTTGCAGGTCTAGCTGTTCGGAAGTGGTGATCTCGTTCATGGCCACGAAAGAATTCTGGAGGACGAAAAAGACAAAGGGCACGGCCTGTCGAAAACAGGACCGTGCCCGATGTTAACCGCCTGACTCGCAAGGAGCCAGCCAGTTAGCGCAGCTTAGGCAGCTACGACGACCACGCGTACGGTGGCTTCAACGTCGCTGTGCAGGTGCACGGCTACGTCGTATTCGCCAACCTGACGGATGGTGCCGTTCGGCAGACGAACTTCAGCTTTGGCCACTTCAACGCCGGAGGCGGTCAGGGCGTCAGCGATGTCGTGGGTGCCGATCGAACCGAACAGCTTGCCTTCGTCGCCAGCGGTGGCAGTGATGGTCACTTCCAGCTCGGCCAGTTGGGCAGCGCGGCTTTCAGCCGAAGCTTTCTTGTCAGCGGCTGCTTTTTCCAGCTCGGCACGACGCTCTTCGAACGCAGCCAGGTTGGCGGCGTTGGCAACGGTGGCCTTGCCGAATGGCAGCAGGAAGTTACGGCCGTAACCAGCCTTAACTTTTACTTTGTCGCCCAGGTTGCCCAGGTTAGCGACTTTTTCCAGCAGGATCAGTTCCATTTGGTAAAACCTCTTAACTTTTAACCTTCACCGTTCGCGGAGTCTTTCCCCGGAGGGGACTTGCGACCGCGAAAATCAATCAGGCTGTCGACAATGGCCAAAACCATCAGCAACGGATAAATCAGCTGCATGATCAGCGGCAGCGTCACGTACATCCCCACTAGCCAGAAACCGGCCAGTCGGCCCTGTGCCACCAGCCCGTGCATCAAGGCGATGCCGGCCAGCACCAGTACCAGGCTCGAGGCAGATGCCAGGATGATGAACTGCGGCCCGATAAACGGAGCCACCACCATCACTGCCACCAAGGCCGCCGTGGCCTGTTTCGGCAACTTCAGCGCGCGAAACTCGCGACCGAAGCCTCCAGGGTTGTACAACGCTGCCTGCCAATAGCGCGCCAGCACCAAGGCCAACACACTGAACAATTGCACCGTCACTGCAGTAGAAGCGACCAGCACAGGGCGGATCAGCTCATCGGAGAGTACCGGTTGCCCCTCGATTTTCGGCATGGCTTCGGCAAACGCCTTGGCCAGCACGTCGAAGGTTTGCGCCAGCGCCAGATCGAGCACGAGGCTGAAAGCCACGGCGAACACGGCACTGAGCAGCAACACCCGGCTCCACGGATGCTCGGCACGCAACATGGCGGCCAGGGCCAGGGCACCCGCAATCACCAGAAAGGTGATGGGATCGCCCATGACCCACACGGCCAGCCCGGCCAGCAGGCCGCCAGCGATGACCGTTGTAGCATCCTTGAACCCACGCCGCAGCAGCACAAGGCTGCACGCAGCGGCACTCAACCAGAACAGCAGCGGCAGTACCGCACTGATGACCACCACCAGGGTGGCCTGCACACGACCGCGCATGATGAAACTTGCTAACGCTCGCATGCTAACCCCTTACTGCTTGTCGACGACCCGGTCTCAGCGGCCGTGGCTGTCGGTGTAGGGCAGCAGGGCCAGGAAGCGGGCGCGCTTGATAGCGGTAGCCAGCTGACGCTGATAACGAGCTTTGGTACCGGTGATACGGCTTGGAACGATCTTGCCGGTTTCGGATACGTAAGCTTTCAGGGTGTTGAGATCTTTGAAGTCGATCTCTTTCACGTCTTCAGCAGTGAAGCGGCAGAATTTACGACGACGGAAGAAACGTGCCATTTAATAGGCTCCTCTAAAGGTCCGTGGATTACTCGTCAGCGTTATCGCTGGAGTCGCTGTCATTGCTGTCATCGCCTTCGGCGGATTCAGCATGCTCAGGACGCTCACGACGCTCACGGCGCTCGCTGCGGTTTTCTTCAGCCTTCAGCATCTCGGACTGGCCGGTAACGGCTTCGTCGCGACGGATGACCAGGTTACGGATAACGGCATCGTTGTAGCGGAAGTTGTCTTCCAGCTCGGCCAGGGCCTTGCCGGTGCACTCAACGTTCAGCATCACGTAGTGAGCCTTGTGAACATTGTTGATTGCGTAGGCCAGTTGACGACGGCCCCAGTCTTCCAGGCGGTGGATCTTGCCACCATCTTCTTCGATCAGCTTGGTGTAACGCTCAACCATGCCGCCGACTTGCTCGCTCTGGTCCGGGTGAACCAGGAAGATGATTTCGTAATGACGCATGAATGCTCCTTACGGGTTAGTAGTCTGCCAGCGAATCTGGTCAGACAAGGAGTGAATGACACTGTATGTCTTGCACGGAGGGGAGGCACATGAGCGCCTGCCAGCTCGGCAAGGGGCGCAATTGTAGAGAAGGTGGGACACACAAGCAAGGTGATTGGTGAATATTTGAACAGCCTGAAACATATTTACAGGCTGCGGGCCCTTTCGCGGGTGAACCCGCTCCTACAGGGGAACGCAATCACCCTGTAGGAGCCGGTTCACCCGCGAAGAGGCCGGAACAGGCTGAGAATCAGCGCTTGGCCTGGCGCTGACGCACGGCTTCGAACAGGCAAACCCCGGTCGCCACCGACACGTTGAGACTGCTGACACTACCCGCCATCGGCAACTTCACCAGGAAGTCGCAATGCTCGCGGGTGAGCCGGCGCATGCCCTTGCCTTCCGCCCCCATGATCATCACCAGTGGCCCGGTCAGGTCTTGCTGGTAGATCTCCTGCTCGGCCTCGCCAGCGGTACCCACGACCCACAGGCCACGCTGCTGCAACTTCTCAAGCGTACGCGCCAGGTTGGTCACAGCCACCAGCGGAATGACTTCTGCCGCGCCACAAGCCACCTTTCGCACAACCGGCGTCAGCGTTGCGGACTTGTCCTTGGGCACGATCACTGCCGTGGCACCGGCCGCATCGGCGGTACGCAGGCAGGCGCCGAGGTTGTGCGGGTCGGTCACGCCGTCCAGCACCAGGATCAGCGGCGGGGTTTCTGTGCGCTCAAGCAGCTCTTCGAGCATCAGCTCGCCCCACACCTGGCTCGGGCTGACCTCGGCAACAACACCTTGGTGCACGCCTTCGACCCAGGCATCCATCTCACGGCGCTCGGCCTGGCCGACCGGCACGCGGTTTTCCGCGGCCAGCGCCAGCAAGGTCTCGAGGCGTGGCTCGCTACGCCCTTCCGACAGCCAGATCTGCTTGACCCGCTTTGGATGGTGCTGCAGCAATGCCTGCACGGCGTGTACGCCGTAGATCTTTTCCAGCTGACTCATGAATTGCTCTTGCTTTTGCGTGGCGCGCCGGACTTCGGCGGGCCTTTACGGTGCTTGGTCGGTTTGCCGGACGGCTTGCCACCTTTCTCGGATTTGCTGCCAGCACTGCTGCGCGCGTCGGTCATCAACGCTTTCTTCATCTCGCGGCTTTTACGCACTTCAGCGTTACGCTGCACAGCATCCTTGGGGAAGTACGCTTCGGACGCTTCGCTTTTGCGGCTGCGCGGCTTGGGCGTGGCTTTCGCTTCAGTTACCGGCTGCTGCTCGGCTTTTTCGGCAGCCGGCGCGGCGCCACGCTGCTTGCGGCCAATCGGTGCGGCGAGGGTCTTTTCCGACACTTCGAAGTCGATCTTGCGCTCATCCAGATCAACACGCATGACCTTGACTTCGATGGTGTCGCCCAAGCGGAAGGTGCGACCGGTACGCTCGCCGGACAGGCGATGGTGTACCGGGTCGAAGTGGTAGTAGTCCCCCGGCAACGCACTGACGTGCACCAGGCCCTCTACATAGATATCGGTCAGCTCGACGAACAGGCCGAAACCGGTCACTGCCGTGATCACACCCGGGAAGGTCTCGCCAACGCGGTCTTTCATGAACTCGCACTTGAGCCAGTTGACCACGTCACGGGTGGCTTCGTCAGCCCGGCGCTCGGTCATCGAGCACTGCTCGCCGAGTTGCTCCAGGGTGTTTTCGTCGTACGGGTAGATACGCGCCTTGGGGATGCTCATGGCGCCGGCACGCTTGACGTGCGGGGTATCGACCTTGGAGCGGATGATGCTGCGGATGGCGCGATGCACCAGCAGGTCCGGGTAACGACGAATCGGCGAGGTGAAGTGGGTGTACGCCTCGTAGTTCAGGCCGAAGTGGCCGTTGTTCTCGGTGCTGTACACGGCCTGGCTCAGCGAGCGCAGCATCACCGTCTGGATCAGGTGGAAGTCCGGGCGACCGGCGATGCTCGCCAGCAGGGCCTGGTAATCCTTCGGCGACGGGTCCTTGCCCTTGTGCAGGCTCAAGCCCAACTCCCCAAGGAAGGCACGCAGTTTTTCCAGGCGCTCCGGTGGAGGGCCGTCGTGCACGCGGTACAACGCCGGTACACCGTGCTTCTGCAGGAACTCGGCAGTGGCCACGTTGGCCGCCAGCATGCATTCCTCGATCAGCTTGTGGGCGTCGTTGCGCACGGTCGGGCGGATTTCAGCGATCTTGCGCTGATCACCGAAAATGATGCGGGTTTCCTGGGTTTCGAAGTCGATGGCGCCCCGCGTGTGACGCGCGTCCACCAGCACCTTGTACAGGTTGTACAGGTTCTTCAGGTCCGGCACGACGTCCTTGTACTCTTCGCGCAGCGCCTTGCCCTCACGGGTACGCGAGTGCTCGAGCATGCTGCTGACCTTGTTGTAGGTCAGGCGGGCATGGGAGTGGATCACGCCTTCGTAGAACTGATAGTCGACCATCTGGCCGGCTTTGTTCATGGTCATTTCACAGACCATGGCCAACCGATCGACGTGCGGGTTCAGCGAGCACAGGCCGTTGGACAGCTCTTCGGGGAGCATCGGCACCACGCGCTCGGGGAAGTACACCGAGTTGCCGCGCTGCTGGGCTTCGACATCCAGGGCAGAGCCCAGACGCACGTAGCTGGACACGTCAGCAATGGCCACGTACAGGCGCCAGCCACCGGAGAACAGACGCAGCTTGCCCAGCGGTTCGCAATAAACGGCATCGTCGAAGTCGCGGGCGTCTTCACCATCGATGGTGACGAACGGCAGGTGGCGCAGGTCGACACGCTTCTCTTTGTCCTTCTCCTCGACTTCGGAGCGGAACTTGCGCGCTTCCTTGACCACCTCATTGGGCCACACATGCGGAATGTCGTAGCTGCGCAGGGCAACGTCGATTTCCATGCCCGGCGCCATGTAGTTGCCGATGACCTCGACCACATCGCCTTGCGGCTGGAAGCGCGGCGTTGGCCAGTGGGTGATCTTGATCTCGACGAACTGGCCGATCTTGGCACCGCCGTTACGTCCGGCAGTCACCAGCACTTCCTGCTGGATCTTCGGGTTGTCCGGGGTTACGTAACCGATGCCGCCTTCTTCGAAATAGCGGCCGACCACGCTTTCGTGGGCACGGGAGATGACTTCGACCAGCACGCCTTCACGGCGGCCACGGCGGTCGACACCGGAGACGCGGGCCAGGCCACGGTCGCCGTCGAACACCAGTCGCATCTGCGACGGGCTGAGGAACAGGTCTTCGCTGCCGTCATCGGGAATAAGGAAGCCGAAGCCGTCGCGGTGGCCGGAGACTCGACCGCAGATCAGGTCCAGCTTGTCTACCGGGGCATAAGTGCCGCGCCGGGTATAGATAAGCTGGCCATCGCGCTCCATGGCACGCAGGCGGCGGCGCAGGGCTTCGATCTGGTCTTCTTCATACAGACCGAACTCTTTTGCCAGCTCCTCGCGGGCAGCAGGTTCGCCTCGGTCGGCGAGACGCTGCAGGATCAGCTCACGGCTGGGAATGGGGTTGTCGTATTTTTCCGCTTCGCGAGCGGCCTCGGGATCGAGGGATTGCCAATCGGCCATCAGAAGGGGTTCACCTTGGGGTATATAGATAGGAATTCTGGCATAGGCGTATTGAAACCGGAAATGTCTGCCTTGGACAGCCCCCGCTGCAGTGCATAAACAGCAGAAATAGGCTTATGGAATCAACGAGTTGAATTTTTTGAATTTTTTTTCGATTGGGGGCTTTACAGCCCTGGGTAGCGTCCGTATAGTGCGCACCACAACGACGGACAACCCCGAAGTTGTAGTAGAGATGAACGACGCTGTAAAGCATCAAGTAACCTCGAATGTGTGCCCAGGTGGCGGAATTGGTAGACGCGCTGGTTTCAGGTATCAGTGACCGCAAGGTCGTGGAAGTTCGAGTCTTCTCCTGGGCACCAAGTATTTTCAAGTAACAGATGACCAAGGATCTGTTACTACTGCGTGAAAGCGAACGATAGTCGCCTTCTGCAGATGATGTAAAGCTTTGCCCAGGTGGCGGAATTGGTAGACGCGCTGGTTTCAGGTATCAGTGACTTAACGGTCGTGGAAGTTCGAGTCTTCTCCTGGGCACCATACAAAAACCCACTAGCTTGCTAGTGGGTTTTTTCTTGCCTGCGATTTTTGTGCCTCCCCCTCCCCGATACGCGCACGTTGCAGGAGCGGGTTCACCCGCGAAGAGGCCCCTGCAGGCAACCCCTCCCAACCCCTGGCACCATGGTCTGACCATGAATTTCTCGTCACCCGGCCACTTGAGAAACAATTTCGTTTACCATTGTTTCCAAATATGTAGCCGTAAGCGAGGAAGTACCCGCATGACGATCCGCCCGCAACCGCTGATGCGTACCCTGGCCGCCGCAGTGCTGAGCCTGGTCATCGGCGCTCCGGCCGCCATGGCAGACGCACCGGTCGCGCTGACCATGTACAACGGTCAGCACAAGGAAATCGGCGAAGCCATTGCCAAGGCCTATGAGGCCAAGACCGGCATTCACATCGACATCCGTAAAGGCAGCAGCAACCAGCTGGCCAGCCAGATCATCGAGGAAGGCGACCGCTCGCCGGCCGACATCATCTACACCGAAGAGTCCCCGCCTCTGAACAACCTGGGCGAACTGGGCCTGCTGGCCAAGATTGACGACGCTACGTTGAACATGATGCCCAAGGAGTACGTTGGCGCCAACGGCACCTGGATGGGTATCACCGCCCGTACGCGCATCGTGGTGTACAACCCGAAGAAAGTCGACGAGAAAGACCTGCCGACCACGGTGATGGACTTCGCCAACCCTGAGTGGGAAGGCCGCGTCGGCTACGTACCCACCAGCGGTGCGTTCCAGGAGCAGGCCGTGGCCATTCTGAAGATGCACGGGCGCGAAGCCACCGAAGAATGGTTGACCGGTCTGAAAGCCTTCGGCAAGACCTACACCAACAACATGGTCGCCCTCAAAGCCGTGGAAAAAGGTGAAGTGGCTGCGGTACTGGTGAACAACTACTACTGGTACGCGCTTGAACGCGAACGCGGCAAGCTGGACACCAAGCTCTATTACCTGGCCGACGGCGATGCTGGCAACCTGGTCACTATCTCCGGCGCGGCCGTGGTCAAGGCCAGCAAACACCCGAAAGAAGCCCAGGCCCTGCTCAACTGGATGGCCAGCGAAGAAGGCCAGCGCGTGATCACCCAGACCACCGCCGAGTACCCGCTGCACAAGGGTATGGTTTCTGACCGCGGCCTGAAGCCGTTCGACGAACTGCGCCCGCCGAAGATCTCGCCAGCTGACTTGGGCAATGCCGAGGAAGCCATCGAACTTGAGCGTGAGGTCGGCCTGCTCTGATGACTGCCGCCCTGTCCGAACCGGTGCCGGTACGCTTCGTACCGCGCCGCAAGCGCCCTTCCATCTGGGTAGTGCTGCCTGTGCTGTTCCTTGTGGCAATGAGCTTGCTGCCACTGGCTTATGTTGCCATCAAAGCCTGGGAGGCCGGCTGGCGCGAAGCTTTGCACCTGTTGTGGCGGCCCTTTGTCTGGGGGCTGATGCGCAACACCCTGATGCTGATGGTCGGGGTGACGCTGACCTGCATGGTGGTCGGCCTGGCACTGGCCTGGCTGCTGGAGCGCAGCAACCTGGCCGGCCGCCGGTTGTGGGGCGTGGTGCTGTGCCTGCCATTCGCTGTGCCGTCGTTCGTCAGCAGCTTCACCTGGGTGTCGCTAAGTTCGGACTTTGAAGGCCTGGGCGGCGCGATCATGGTCATGGCCCTGTCCAAGTACCCGCTGGTGTTCCTGCCCGTTGCCGCGACCCTGCGCAACCTTGACACCTCGCTGGAGGAGTCGGCACGCACCCTGGGTTGCAGCCGCTGGGGGGTGTTCAGCAAAGTCACCCTGCCGCTGCTGTGGCCGTCGATGCTCGGCGGTGCGCTACTGATTGCCCTGCATATGCTGGTAGAGTTTGGCGCATTGTCGATCCTCGGCCTGCAAACCTTTACCACGGCGATCTACCAGCAGTTCGAACTGGAGTTCAGCAACGCCAACGCGGCCATGCTGTCTGCCGTGCTGCTGGCGATGTGCCTGGCAATGCTGTGGCTGGAACTGCGGGTGCGCGGCAAAGCCCGCCATGTACGTATCGGCCAGGGCGTAGCGCGCCGTGCGCAACCGGTGCGGCTGCGCGGCTGGGCAGTACTGGCGCAACTGTTCTGCGTGGGCCTGGCGGTGCTGGGCAGCGGCATTCCGCTGGCGATGCTCGGTTACTGGCTGAGCGTGGGTTCGTCGGCGGCATTCCCGGTGGCGGCCATCTCGAAGGCGTTGTTCACCTCGCTGTCGGTGTCGCTGGGCGGTGCCGGCTTTTGTGTGCTGCTGGCTCTGCCTATCAGCTTCCTGGTGGTGCGCTACAAAGGCCGCCTGGCGATTTGGGCTGAGCGTCTGCCCTACCTCCTGCACGCCCTGCCCGGCCTGGTGATTGCCCTGACCCTGGTGTTCTTCGCCCTGCACTACGTGCCGGCGCTGTACCAGACCACGGCGCTGCTGCTGCTGGCCTACGCGCTGCTGTTCCTGCCGCTGGCCCAGTCGCCGGTGCGCACCGCGCTTAACAAGGCTTCGCCGACGCTGGAAGAAGCCGCACGCACCCTGGGCGCCAGCAGCTTTGCCGCATTCTGCCGGGTGACCTTGCCGATCATCTTCCCGGCCATGGCGGCGGCCTTCGCCCTGGTGTTTCTGGATGCCATGAAGGAGCTGACGGCTACCCTGCTGCTCAGCCCGACCGGCATGACCACCCTGGCCACCGAAGTGTGGGCGCACACAGCCAATGTCGAGTTCGCGGCGGCGGCGCCGTATGCGGCGTTGTTGATTGTGGTGTCGGGGTTGCCGGTGTATTTGCTGACTACGCGGATGTATCTGAACAAAGCTTGATCCGCGTCGCCTTCATCGCCGGCAAGCCAGCTCCCACAGGTACCGCGCCGCCCTCAAGGCCTGGGCAGGACCTGTGGGAGCTGGCTTGCCGGCGGTGAGGCCATCAGATGTTACGCAGTATCCGGCGGACGATTGGCCCATGAGCCTTGCCGACGGGCAGCATGTAGAGGCGGCCGAAACGATTGAAGCACTGCACCGAGGTGGTCACATTCAAGCGTTGCCAGCCCTGCTCTGCTTCATCCAGATCCATGCTCACCATCACCGCCAGGTGCGTGTCACGCGAGGTCAGGACCAGTTGCTGGTCGCTGATTGCCTCGACGGTAAAGAAATCCAGCAACTCACCCACCGCCGGCACCCGGTCGGGGTTGCGCGATGAAAAACCGTGGATAGTAGCAACGTTGAACCGACGCGAGATGAAGTCGCGCAGGCGAAAGGCAATGGCCAGCCAGCCCGGAACGTCCGAGGTCATGGCGCAGTAGGCCTGGATGGCGGTCATTGGTGCGGTGACGCAAATGCCATCGCTAGAAAGAAAATCCAGTTCGGCCGGAGCGGCGACCAGTTGGGCGGACATGAACAACTCCCTTTGCCATTTGTCGCCGCCATCATAGCAACACCTCTCACAAGGCCGCCCCTACAGGGACCGCGTCAGGCGCGGAATTGGCCAAGGCTTGCCCGTAGCTGCGCCGCCAAGTCATCCAACACCTTGCTGCTGGCCGTGGTCTGCATCACCACCTCGGCTGATCGCTCAGCCTGGGCATGGATAGTCTCCACCCGCCCACGCACCGCCTGCGCGCCATTCGCCTGCTGCTCGGCCGCCCTGGTCGCCAGGCCAATGGCCGCATGCACCTGCTCCACGGCCGCCTGCACCGACTGCTGGCGGCGCTCGTTGTCACGCAG
The DNA here is from genome assembly GCF_054611535.1 of Pseudomonas sp. VEM90. Taxonomy (NCBI): domain Bacteria; kingdom Pseudomonadati; phylum Pseudomonadota; class Gammaproteobacteria; order Pseudomonadales; family Pseudomonadaceae; genus Pseudomonas; species Pseudomonas sp. VEM90. The sequence goes on from NZ_JBTRAR010000022.1 coordinate 37,744, forward strand.
CACCAGCAACCCTTCACTGGCCTTGAGCCCAGCCTGACTGATGGTGGCCACTGCTTCCTTGGCACCTTTTTGCAGCGCGGTAATGTGCGCCTGAATGTCGCCGGTAGAGCTTTGCGTCTTGCTCGCCAGCGCCCGCACTTCATCGGCCACTACAGCGAATCCGCGGCCAGTCTCACCAGCGCGTGCGGCTTCGATTGCAGCGTTGAGGGCCAGCAGATTGGTCTGCTCGGCAATGCCATGGATGACGGTCAGCACCACTTCAATCTGTTCGCTCTGCTTGGCCAGGCGCTCGATCACCTGAGAGCCCGTTTCGACCTGCCCGGCAAGGTTCTCGATCAGGCTCGCCAGTTGCGTCGAGGAACGGCTGTTCTCATCGGTCGCCTGGCGAATGTCCACCACCTGCTGCAACGCCGCCTGCATAGCATGGCTTTCAGCCTGAGCCTCGTCAGCCATGCTCGACAGGTCGCGCAGGCTGGCGGCCACTTCGTCACGCTGCAACGCCGCCGCGGCATCGGCACCGGCATTGCGCTGGGCCATGGTGCCGATCTCGACGCCGGTACGCTGGGCCACCTCGCCAGCCTCGCGGACGATGGGCTGCAGCTTGTCGACAAAGCGATTGACCGCCGACGCCATGTCGCCGATCTCGTCGCGGCTGTCGAGGGTCACGCGCTTGGTCAGGTCGCCTTCGCCAGCGGCAAGGTCGTTGAGCGCTGCGATCAGCAGGCGCAGTTTGCTGAGCACGCGGCGGCCTAACACTAAAGCGACCACCAGCAGCACACCCAGGCCCACCACCACCAGGCCCAGACCAATCCGCCAGCGCAGCTCGGCAGCCGCATCGCGCACGGTCTGTGCAGTGTTGGCCTGCATCGCGGTGGCGCTAGCCTGCGCGACTTCCAGGCGCTCGCGCAGGGCCTTGCCACTGTCGGCAGCCGCCGCGCCCAGGCTATCGCCAACCAGTTGCTCGCCACTGGCGATCAGGGCACTGAAGCGCTGGTCGAGCGCCTTGAGTTCCTGGTCAATGCCGGCTGTAGAAACCCCCATCAGGACTTTGCCGATCTCGGCGCCATTGGGGTTGATGGAGGCTTCGACGAAATACACCGACGGATCACGACGCGCGGCATCGAGCACCTTGTCCAGCGCACGCTCGCCCTGGCCTTTTTCCAACAAGGCCTGGTTGATCGGGTTTTGCCGGTTGAGATAGCGAGTCAGATGCTGACCCTGAGCGTCGTCGTACACCACGAACAACACGTTCGGGTTACGCTGAGCGCGTCGCGCGAAATCCGAGAGCACCGGCACGTCGTTGTCCCAGATCGCCCGCGGCGCAACCGAAGCCAGCAGTTCAGCCATGTCGTTGGCGGAATCCTTGAGGTTTTTTTCCAGGGTGCTGCGCAGTTGCTGCTGTTCGCTTTGCAGGCGCTCCGACAACCCTGCGCTCAGGCGCTGGCGGGTACTGCTGGACAGGCCGTCGAGCCCAGAGCGTACATCTTGTCCGGCTTGCTCCAGTTCGCTTGCCAGTTGGCGACTGTCATTACCCAGTCGCTCGCCAAGATCAGCCTCCAGGGCGGTGACTGTGCTTCGGGTGAGCGCAACGGCAACCAGCACTTGCACCAAAAGAGCGATACCAAGGGCAACAAACACAGGCCGCAAGAGGCGGCTTCGTAACAGTGAGAGGATGGCAGACACGGTGTAACCCTCGTGTTTTCTGGCGCCACTATATTGATGGCATCTACAGAAACTTCTTACAGCAAGGGTTGTGCCGTAGGCAGCGGGGAAATGCGCCAAGGTCTAGCAATGAGGTTTCGTGTGCCGGCCTTTTCGCGGGTGAACCCGCTCCTACAACGGCCTGCGCCCAACCGCCGTTATGTGCCCACACCCAAATCAGTGTAGGAGCGGGTTTACCCGCGAATACGGTAGCGGCGGCAACGGTGGATTGCCGGTGGATTGGCCAGCCCCTGCATACCAACAAATGAAAACGCCGCAGCCCTTTTCAGGGCCACGGCGTCAGATCAGCCTGGCGGGCAGATCAGGCGAACGGATGACGCAGCACGATGGTCTCGTTGCGGTCCGGGCCGGTCGAAATGATGTCGATCGGCGCGCCAACCAGCTCTTCGATGCGCTTGATGTAGTCACGCGCAGCTTGCGGCAGCTCTTCCAGGGTTTTCACACCCAGAGTCGACTCGCTCCAGCCTGGCATCTCTTCGTACACCGGCTCCAGGCCGATGTAGCTGTCGGCATCGGAAGGCGCGTCGATGACGGCACCGTTCTCGTTCTTGTAGCCAACGCAGATGTTGATGGTTTCCAGGCCGTCCAGTACGTCCAGCTTGGTAAGGCAGATGCCCGAGATGCTGTTGACGTCGATGGCGCGACGCAGGATGACGGCGTCGAACCAGCCGCAACGACGGGCACGGCCGGTGGTAGAACCGAACTCGTGACCACGCTTGGCCAGGGTAGCGCCGGTCTCGTCGAACAGTTCGGTCGGGAACGGACCGGAACCCACGCGAGTGGTGTAGGCCTTGGTGATACCCAGGATGTAGTCCAGGTACATCGGGCCAACGCCGGAACCGGTGGAAATACCGCCAGCAGTGGTGTTGGAGCTGGTGACGTACGGGTAGGTGCCGTGGTCGATGTCCAGCAGCGAGCCCTGGGCGCCTTCGAACATGATGTCCTTGCCGGCGCGACGCAGGTTGTGCAGCTCGGCGGTGACGTCGAGCATCATCGGCTTGAGCTGTTCGGCGTAAGCCATGCACTCGTCCAGCGTCTGCTGGAAGTCGATGGCTGGCTCTTTGTAGTAGTTCACCAGCTGGAAGTTGTGGTAATCCAGCAGCTCACCCAGCTTGGCAGCAAAACGCTCGCGATGGAACAAATCACCCACGCGCAGGCCGCGACGTGCCACCTTGTCTTCGTAGGCTGGGCCGATACCACGGCCGGTGGTGCCGATCTTGGCTTCGCCACGGGCTTTTTCGCGGGCCTGGTCCAGGGCCACATGGTACGACAGGATCAGCGGCGCAGCCGGGGAAATACGCAGACGCTCGCGCACCGGTACGCCTTTCTCTTCCAGCTTGGTGATTTCACGCATCAGTGCATCCGGGGCAACGACCACGCCGTTACCGATCAGGCACTGTACGCCTTCACGCAGGATGCCGGACGGAATCAGGTGCAGAACGGTTTTTTCACCGTTGATCACCAGGGTGTGACCCGCATTGTGGCCACCTTGGTAGCGCACTACGGCGGCAGCATGTTCGGTCAGCAGATCGACGATCTTGCCTTTGCCCTCATCACCCCACTGGGTGCCCAGGACGACGACATTCTTACCCATTACATTGGTCCTCATTCACGCAAACTTGGTTGCCGGCCTGTTGCCGACGCAGAAACTCACTGGGCCAGCGGCAGAACCTGCCAGCGCCCGTCTTGCTGAATCAATTGCCGATCACAATCCGCCTCGAGAGCAGCACTCAACGGCTGGCCAGGCAGAGCCTGAACCACACGCTGGCCCTCGTTGCGCAACTGGCAGACTTGCTGCCAGAGGGCCGCGTCGCCACTGTCCGGCATCCAGATGCCGCCAGTTGGCAATACGACCTCCGCTCGCCCCAGTGTGACCAGGGTCTTCAAATCCGTGGAGAAACCAGTGGCCGGGCGCGCCCGGCCAAAATCGGCGCCAATATCGTCGTAGCGCCCGCCTTGGGCGATCGATTGGCCTTCGCCCGGCACGAACACGGCGAACACCACGCCGGTGTGATAGTGGTAACCACGCAGCTCGCCGAGGTCGAAGTACAGCGGCAGGTCCGGGTAGCGAGACGCCAGGCGATCAGCGATCGCCAGCAGGTCGTCCAGCGCCGCCAGTACGCTGGCCGGGGCGCGACCGAGGCGCACGCGGGCTTCAGCCAGTACTTCACGACCACCGCACAGTTCGACCAGGGCGCGCAGCATGCTGCCCAGGTCTTTCGGCAGGTCGGCGGTCAGCGCCTGCACTTCATCGACAGCCTTGCGCTGCATGGCGTCGAACAGCTGCTGTTCGACCGCGCCAGACAGGCCGGCGGCACGGGCCAGGCCGCGGTAAATACCGACATGGCCCAGGTCCATGTGCACATCCGGCACATCGGTCAGCTGCAGCGTGGCGAGCATCAGGCTGATGACCTCGACGTCACTGGTAGGGCTGGCATCGCCGTACAGCTCGGCACCCAACTGGATCGGGCTGCGCGAGGTGGACAGGGCACGCGGCTGGGCGTGCAGCACGCTGCCGGCATAGCACAGGCGGCTCGGGCCTTCACGGCGCAGTGTGTGCGCATCGATACGCGCCACCTGCGGGGTGAAGTCGGCGCGGAAGCCCATCAGGCGGCCGGACTGCGGGTCCACTACCTTGAAGGTACGCTGATCCAGGTCCTGGCCGGCGCCGGTAAGCAGCGACTCCAGGTACTCGATATGCGGGGTGACGACCAGTTCGTAGCCCCAACTCTGGAACAGGTCCAACACCTGGCGACGCGCGATCTCGATGCGCGCAGCCTCAGGTGGCAGTACTTCCTCGATGCCATCTGGCAGCAGCCAGCGGTCTACCGTTGCCATTACGCCATTTCCCCTCTGGTCCGGGCGGCTTGCCAGCAGGCAAGCCGTCAGAAAAGCCGGTATCGCGCACAGCAGCGGGCAGCACTGATCCCAGCGCAGCCACCGTACCCGACACCCTCAAATTGCCTTGCGAGCTGACCAAACTGTCGACCGGCGCTGTGCCAATCAACCTTGCAGACGCAAAAAAGCCGGGAAATTTCCCGGCTGCCTCATCATACACCCCTTTTCATTCAGGATGCACCCCGCCTGGTGCATTAGCTGCCAGGCGGGGTGCCGCTGCATGAAAATCAGGGCCTGAGCATCAAGGCCTGCTCTTGTCCAGGTAACGGAAGAACTCGTTCTTCGGATCCAGGACCATCACGTCGCTCTTGCTCGAGAAGCTCTCGCGGTATGCCTGCAGGCTACGGTGGAACGCATAGAAATCAGCGTCCTGGCTGTAGGCCTTGGCATAGATAGCGGCCGCCTGGGCGTCACCATCACCGCGGGTTTCTTCTGCTTCGCGATAAGCCTCGGCCAGCAGCACACGGCGCTGACGGTCGGCATCGGCACGGATACCTTCGGCCAGCTCGTTACCCTTGGCACGGTGCTCGCGGGCTTCACGCTCACGCTCGGTGCTCATGCGATCGAACACGCTGCGGTTGACTTCCTTCGGCAGGTCGATGGCCTTGACGCGCACGTCGACCACCTCGATGCCCAGCTCCTTGCTCGCCATGCGGTTCAGCGATGCAGTGATGTCAGCCATCAGCGCGTCACGTTCACCGGAAACCACTTCGTGCAGGGTACGTTTACCGAACTGGTCGCGCAGGCCACTTTCCAGACGGCGCGACAGACGCTCGTCGGCGATCTGCTTCATGCCGGACGTGGCGGTGTAGAAGCGTTCAGCGTCCTTGACGCGCCACTTGGCGTAGGCGTCGACCATCACCGCTTTCTTTTCCAGGGTCAGGAACCGCTGGGTAGGAGCATCGAGGGTCATCAGTCGGGCGTCGAACCTGCGCACCTGGTTCACGTACGGAATCTTCACGTGCAGGCCGGGCTGAACATCCGCCTCGACCACCTTACCGAAGCGCAGCAGTACCGCACGCTCGGTCTGGGACACGATGTAGAAGCTGTTCCAGGCCACGATGGCCAGGACCACGGCGGCGATCAGGGCGATCAGCGATCTATTGCTCATCAGCGGCTCTCCCTAGTACGCAGTTGCTGCTGTTGCTGTTGCATGTCCTGCGCGGCACGGGCGGCCGCATCGTTGGCCGATGGCGACACGCTGGTGGTTGGCATGGACGGCCTGCGGCTGCCTTCGACCATCTTGTCCAGCGGCAGGTAGAGCAGGTTGTTCTGCCCGTCCTTGGTTGCCACCATGACCTTGCTCGAGTTGCTGTAGACCTCTTGCATGGTCTCCAGGTACAGACGCTCACGGGTTACGTCAGGTGCCTTGCGGTACTCGACAAGCAGCTTGGTAAAGCGGTCTGCCTCACCCTTGGCGCGGGCGATGACTTCGTCGCGGTAACCATTGGCGTCCTCGATGATGCGCTGCGCCTGACCACGGGCTTCCGGCACCACGCCGTTGGCATAGGACTCGGCCTGGTTGCGGGCACGCTGCTCGTCTTCGCGGGCTCGGATCACGTCGTCGAAGGCTTCCTGCACTTCACGCGGGGCTGCCGCGCTCTGTACGTTGACCTGGGTAACGGTGATACCGGTGCGGTAGTTGTCGAGGAAGCGCTGCAGGCGTTCGCGGATATCCACGGCCATCTGCTCACGACCCTCGGTCAACACCTGGTCCATCGAAGTGGAACCAACCACGTGGCGCAGAGCACTCTCGGTGGCGTGCTGCAAGCTCACCTCAGGCTGGTCGACGTTGAGCACGAAGTCCTGCAGGTTGCTGATCTTGTACTGGACGGTCAGCGGCACCTCGACGATGTTCTCGTCTTCGGTCAGCATCTGGCCCTGCTTGGTGTAGGCACGCTCACGCGTGACGTTTTCCATGTACTTGCGATCAATCGGCGGGAAGTAGATGTTCAGGCCGGGACCGACCGTCTCATAGTACTTGCCGAAGCGCAGCACAACCGCCTGCTCCTGCTCGTCGACCACATACACGGCGTTGTACAGCCAGATTGCAGCCAGCACCGCCAGGCCGATGCCCAGCAGGCCCAGGCCACCGCCCTTGCCGACATTGCGGTCACCGCCGCCACGTTTCTTGCTGCCGCCGAACATGCCATTCAGGCTGTCCTGCAGTTTGCGGAAGGCCTCGTCCAGATCCGGTGGACCTTTCTTGTCACCACCGCCGCCACCGCCACCACGGCGGCCGCCCCAGGGATCCTGATTGTTCGAGTTGCCACCCGGCTCGTTCCAAGCCATAGCGCTCTCCATCTGATAAAGCAAAGACGCGCCCACGGCGCGCCGTCCAATGCTACAGAATGCCTGTCACTGCTGCCCGGCGACCTCGACGAGCATTTATTGCAAAGTGTGTTGCTCGACAAACACTTGCGGCTCCATGCCTTCGCGGCTGACCAGGCGATTCAGTTCGACCATGGGCAGTCGCACGCTCAGCAGGCTGCGCCCTTCTTCATCATGCTCTTCACTCTGCACGGCCCCCAAGGCAAAGAATTGCGCGCGCAAGCGGGCAAAACGCTGCTCCAGACACAGGGTACCGACAAACAGATCATCCCCCAGCAACTCGGCAACCGCCTGGCCAACCAGCTCCAGGCCACGCCCATCGCGTGCCGATACCCAGACCCGTTCCGGCTTGCCATCGGCATTGCGCTGGATCTGTGGCTCGATATCTTCGAGCAAGTCGAGTTTGTTGTACACCTCTAGGATCGGCAACCCCTCGGCACCAATCTCGCCCAACACCGCCAGCACCTGCTCGATCTGCTCCATGCGCTCAGGCTCATGGGCGTCGATCACATGCAGCAACAGGTCGGAGTTGCTCGACTCTTCGAGCGTAGCCCGAAATGCCTCGACCAGCTTGTGCGGCAGGTGGCGAATGAAGCCTACGGTATCGGCCAGCACGATCGGCCCTAGGTCGTTGAGCTCGAGCCGGCGCAGGGTCGGGTCGAGTGTGGCGAACAGCTGGTCCGCGGCATACACCTCGGACTCGGTCAGGGCGTTGAACAGCGTGGACTTGCCGGCGTTGGTATAACCCACCAGCGACACCGACGGAATATCCGCGCGCTTGCGCCCGCGACGCGCCTGCTCGCGCTGGCTGCGCACTTTCTCCAGGCGTGACTTGATCTGGCGTATCCGCACCCGCAACAGGCGGCGGTCGGTTTCCAGCTGGGTTTCACCCGGGCCGCGCAGGCCAATACCACCTTTTTGTCGCTCAAGGTGAGTCCAGCCGCGCACCAGCCGCGTGCTCATGTGCTCCAGCTGGGCCAGTTCGACCTGCAGCTTGCCTTCATGGGTACGCGCCCGCTGGGCGAAGATATCGAGGATCAGCCCGGTACGGTCGAGCACACGACACTCGAACACACGTTCAAGGTTGCGCTCCTGACTGGGCGTAAGGGTGTGATTGAAAATCACCAGATCTACCTGTTCGGCATGGACCAGGTCGTGCAACTCTTCGACCTTGCCACTGCCAATCAGGTATTTGGCGGAAGGCTGATGCCTTGTCACCGTGACCAGCGAGACGATGTCGGCCCCGGCCGACAATGCCAACTCCTGAAACTCCTGCGGGTCTTCGCGCGCCTCAGGGTTCTGACCTTCCAAGTGAACGAGCAACGCCCGCTCACCACCACCGTGGCGCTCAAAGAACAATGCAGGCTCCTATCAGGCGTTGCCTGGCTCGCTGTCGCCGTGCTCGCTGTCGGTCGGGCTTGGCAGGCGGACCGGACGGGCCGGAACTACGGTCGAGATGGCGTGCTTGTAGACCATCTGGCTGACGGTGTTCTTCAGCAATACCACGAACTGGTCGAACGACTCGATCGAGCCCTGCAGTTTGATACCGTTGACCAGATAAATGGATACCGGGACCTTTTCTTTTCTCAAGGTGTTCAAGTAAGGGTCTTGTAGCGAATGCCCTTTTGACATATGCCGCACTCCTGTAAGGATAAATAATAGAAAATCAATAAAATCGATAAATTAGGCCGCCCCTTCGCAAGAATAGACGGCAATCAGCAGGGACTCAGCTCAATATGGAGATGGCCCCAAGGTATTTCAAGGTGCGGGACAGATTGTCGCAGGCCAGGCTGTCAAGCCAGTGCACTTCAGGCCAGCCACGCAACCAGGTGAACTGCCGCTTGGCCAGCTGCCGGGTAGCAATGATACCGCGTTCACGCATCTCATTCTCAGTCAGCTTGCCATCCAGGTAATCCCAGACTTGCCGATAACCCACTGCCCGTATAGACGGCAGCCCGGCGTGCAAGTCACTTCTGGCTCGCAGCGATCGGACCTCGTCAACGAAGCCCTGTTCCAGCATCTGCGAAAATCGTAACGCAATTCGCTGATGCAAAATGTGACGATCTGTAGGAGCAATCGCCAAACTGGCGACAGTATAGGGCAAATGTCCGCCAGCGCCTGCGTCTGCGCCGCGACTTTCCGCGAATTGACGCCGGCGATGAACTGTCATGCTCTCGCCGCTCACCCGGTACACCTCCAACGCCCGGATCAGCCGCTGCGGGTCATTGGGGTGGATACGCGCCGCGGACTCCGGATCAACTTCGGCCAACTGGCGGTGCAGCTCGGCCAGGCCCAGGGCTTCAGCCTGTGCCTCCAGCTCGGCGCGCACCGCCGCATCGGCCGCTGGCATGTCGGCCAAGCCATCGATCAACGCCTTGTAATAGAGCATGGTGCCGCCGACCAGCAGCGGGATCTTGCCGCGCGCGGTGATCTCGGCCATGGCCTCCAGGGCGTCGGTACGGAACTGCGCGGCCGAATAGCTCTCGGCCGGGTCGCGAATGTCGATCAGCCGGTGCGGGTGGGCGGCAAGTATTTCTTTCGACGGCTTGGCCGAACCGATATCCATGCCACGGTAGACAAGTGCCGAATCGACGCTAATCAGCTCACACGGCAGCACTGTGGTCAGTTCGATGGCAAGGTCGGTCTTGCCGGCCGCCGTCGGACCCATCAGGAATATTGCAGGGGGCTTGCCGCTCATTTCATCGACCGCGCAGGAAAAGTTTGTCCAGATCGTCCAGGCCCATCTGGGTCCAGGTAGGACGGCCATGATTGCACTGGCCGCTGCGCTCGGTGTTTTCCATGTCGCGCAGCAGGGCGTTCATCTCGGGAATTGCCAGGCGCCGGTTGGCGCGTACGGCACCGTGACAGGCCATGGTGCCGAGCAGTTCGTTGAGGTGCGCCTGAATGCGATCACTGGTGCCGTATTCCATAAGGTCGGCAAGCACGTCCTGCACCAGGCGGTTGGCTTCGGCCTGCTTGAGCAAGGCCGGGATCTGGCGAATCGCCAAAGTTTCGGGGCCCAGGCGCTGCAATTCGAAGCCCAGCCGCTGGAACCACTGTGCATGCTCTTCGGCACAGTCGGCCTCACGCTGGCTCAAGGCCAGGGTTTCCGGCACCAGCAGCGGCTGGCCGCTCAGGCCCTCGCTGGCCATGGCCACCTTGAGGCGCTCGTACATTATCCGCTCGTGGGCGGCGTGCATGTCCACCAGCACCAGGCCAACGGCGTTCTCGGCCAGGATGTAGATGCCCTTGAGCTGCGCCAGCGCGTAGCCTAGCGGGGGAATGTCGCCCTGGCTTTCGGGCAGGGCCGTCGCAGGCGCTGCACCGGTTTCCAGCGGCTTGTAGAACTCACGATACACCGCCTGTGCCTCTGCGGCCGGCAGCGGCTGCGAGGGGCGTGGGGTGTACTGATACTGGTAACCGGCGCCACTGCCACCATTGGAAAATGACTGCTGTGGGGCTCGAGGCTGTTCAAGCACCGGCGAGGCCAGGCGCATTTCACCCTGGGGCCCGAACTCACCGGCCTGCTGACCAGTCGGGCGCACCAGCTCAGGCACGGCAGCAGGTGCGGCCAGCTGATCTTCCGGGCGTACGTCGGCCAAGGCACGGTGCAAGGTGCCATACAGGAAGTCATGCACCGAGCGCCCTTCACGGAATCGCACTTCATGCTTGGTAGGGTGCACGTTCACATCGACGCCGTTGGGCTCCAGCTCCAGGAACAGCACGAAAGTGGGGTGGCGGCCGTTGAACAGCACGTCCCGGTAGGCCTGACGCACGGCATGGGCGACCAGTTTGTCGCGCACTGCCCGGCCATTGACGAAGAAGTACTGCAGGTCTGCCTGGCTGCGCGAGAACGTGGGCAAACCGACCCAGCCCCAAAGGCGCAGGCCGTTGCGCTCGACGTCGATCGGCAGCGCCTGCTCCATGAACCCCGGGCCACAGATGGCACCCACCCGCCGCGCACGGGCGACTTCGTCGTGGGCCTCATGCAGGCTGAGGATGCTCTTGCCGTTGTGGCGCAGGTGGAAGCCGACATCGAAACGGGCCAGTGCCAGCCGGCGGATCACTTCCTGCAAGTGATCGAATTCGGTTTTCTCGGCCTTGAGGAACTTGCGCCGGGCCGGGGTATTGAAGAACAGGTCGCGCACTTCCACAGAGGTACCGACCGGGTGCGCCGCCGGCTGCACCCGCGGCGTCATGTCTCGGCCTTCGGTTTCAACTTGCCATGCCTCGCTGGCACTGGCAGTACGCGAGGTCAGGGTCAGGCGCGCCACCGAACTGATCGAGGCCAAAGCCTCGCCACGGAAGCCCAGGCTCAATACCCCTTCAAGGTCTTCCAGCTCGCGGATCTTGCTGGTGGCGTGTCGGGCGAGCGCCAGCGGCAGGTCGTCGGCAGAAATGCCGCTGCCGTCGTCCCGCACCTTCAGCAGCTTGACGCCGCCCTGCTCTACTTCGACATCGATGCGCCGGGCACCGGAGTCCAGGCTGTTTTCCAGCAGTTCCTTGGCTACGGATGCCGGCCGTTCTACAACCTCGCCGGCAGCAATCTGGTTGGCCAGCCGCGGGCTGAGCAGCTGAATTCGTGAACCGCCACTCATTATTGCGCGGCCAAGGTTGTGGCGGGCACATCGAGGCGCTGGCCAACCTTCAGTTCATCGGTCTTCAGCCTGTTGGTGCTGCGCAGGCTGGCCACACTGACCTGGTAACGCACGGCGAGCATCGCCAGGGTTTCGCCAGGGCGCACGGTGTGTTCACGCGGGCCAGCGGCAATCTTGCCGGTGTCACGCAGCCAGGCGATATAGGTGCCAGGTGGCGGGTTCTGCTGGAAGTACTGGCGCACCCCGGTGCGGATCGAGCGGGCCAGTGCCTGCTGGTGGCTGGGCGAGGCCAGCTTGGCTGCTTCGTTGTTGTTCGAGATGAACCCGGTTTCAACGAGAATCGACGGAATATCCGGTGACTTCAGCACCATGAAGCCGGCCTGCTCCACGCGCTGCTTGTGCAACGAGGTGACGCGCCCCATGTTGCCCAATACCTTCTGCCCCACGTTGAGGCTGGAGCTGAGCGTAGCTGTCATCGACAGATCAAGCAGCACGCCAGCGAGCATGCGGTCCTTGTCGTCGAGGCTGACATTACCCGCACCACCGATCAGGTCGGAACGGTTTTCCGTGTCGGCCAGCCAGCGCGCAGTCTCGGAGGTGGCGCCACGATCGGACAGGGCGAACACCGAAGCGCCAAAGGCTGCACGCGACGGAGCCGCGTCGGCGTGAATCGAAATGAACAGGTCGGCGCCTTTCTTGCGGGCAATTTCGGTACGCTTGCGCAGTGGGATGAAGTAATCACCGGTGCGGGTCAGCTCTGCGCGGAAACCTTTTTCGCTGTTGATCTGACGCTGCAGTTCTTTGGCGATCTGCAACACGATGTCTTTTTCGTGCTGGCCACGCGAGCCGGAAGCGCCAGGGTCTTCGCCGCCATGCCCGGCATCGATGGCAACCACGATGTCACGCTTGCCACTGGGTACCGGTGGCAGCTTGATCGCCGGCTGGGCCGGCGTCACTGGCACCGCCGGCGTGGTCGCAGGCGTTTGCACCGGAGCCCGTGCAGGCGGCGGCGCGCTGGCCGCGATAGCGTCAGCTTCCTGGTCATAAAGGTCGACCACCAAGCGGTTGCCGTACTGTGCATTGGGCGCCAGGGTGAAGCTTTTCGGGGTTACCGACTTTTTCAGATCGACCACAACCCGAAGGTCGGTTGGCGTACGCTGGGCCGAACGCACATTGCTTATCGGCGTGTTGGAGGTGGCCACATTCAGTGGCGCGGCCAGTGTTGCGCCATTGATGTCGATGACCAGGCGATCGGGCGCGCTCAGGGTGAAGACACTGTGCTGCACGGGGCCAGACAGGTCGAAAACCAGCCGCGTGTTGTCCGGTGCGCGCCACAGGCGCATGCTCTTGACTTGAGTGACGGCCAGAGCCTCAACGGTCACCGTTGTCAGCAGCAGCCCAACGATGGCGACCAGTGCGCGTATGCGCATACCTACCCCACTTACTGTTTATAGTGTTCGGCCAGTGCCACGCACCAGGCCTCGCCGCGAGCCCCCTGCGGCGAAAGGTTCAGCGAGCGTCCACTCGCTTGGGGGCTTATGGTAATGGTCAGGTCAGGCTTTGGCAAAACGCCCGCACCCTTTTGTGGCCATTCGAACAAGCACAGCGGGTCGCCTTCGAAATAGTCACGAATACCCATGAACTCAAGCTCCTCCGGGTCGACCAGGCGATACAGGTCGAAGTGAAAGGCTCGGACCTCGCCGATTTCATAGGGTTCGACCACGGTGAACGTCGGGCTTTTCACAGCACCAGTATGGCCCAGACCGCGGATCAGGCCACGCGACAGGGTAGTTTTACCCGCACCCAGGTCGCCTTCAAGGAAAATAACACCGCGACCACCGGTCACCTCGGCCAGTGCTGCACCGAATTTGACCGTGGCCTCTTCATCGGCCAGAAACAAATTTAAGCCAGACACGCAGAATGCTCCTCCAACAACTCACGAATGACCGGCGCCAGATCACTGGCCGCCAGGCCTCTACCTTTTATCCCAAGGCGCTCGCCGGCACAGGCGTGCAACCATACCCCCAGACAGCCCGCACCCCAGGCATCCAGGCCTTGGGCCACCAGTGCCGCCAACACGCCAGTCAGCACATCGCCCAGACCGGCGCCGGCCATCGCCGGGTGCCCGCGCTCGCACACCGCCAGTTGCCCGCTCGGAGCTGCCACCAATGTGCCAGCACCTTTGAGTACACAGACGCTGTTATAACGACGCGCCAGCTTGCGTGCGGCGCCAGGGCGGTCGGCCTGCACCGCCTCGGTGGAAATGCCCAGCAGCCGCGCCGCCTCCCCCGGGTGCGGGGTAAGGATGCTGCCACTGGGCAGGGCCAGCGGGGTGCGCGCCAGCAAATTCAAGGCATCGGCATCCCACACTTGCGGCCGCTCGGCGTTGGCCACCGCCGACAACAGGCTGCGGCCCCACGCCGCCTGCCCCAGGCCGGGCCCGACCACCACCACCGAGGCGCGCTCCAGCACGCCCATCAGCTGGTTGGCCGAACGGGCCCCCAGGCACATGACCTCGGGCAGGCGCGCCAGGCTGGCCGACACGTGCTCGGGCCGGGTTGCCACGCTGACCAGCCCGGCGCCGCAACGCAGGGCGGCTTCAGCGCTGAGCAATACAGCGCCTCCGGTACCAAGGTCGCCACCGACCACCAGTACATGGCCAAAGTCGCCCTTGTGGGCATGCGCATGCCGTGCCGGCAGGCGGGCAACCGTCACGCTGCTGAGCAATTGAGGGGCATTACTGGGGTGTTTGGTCTGCGGCATGGGGTCAAAGGCTCCAATGTCTGGCAGAATTATACGCACCTGAGCCCGTATTGCCTTGCCCATCCATGCCTGCCTCCACACCTGACCTCGCCCAACTGGCCCAATCGATCAAGATGTGGGGCCAGGAACTCGGTTTTGCCCATGTCGGCATCGCCGGGGTCGACCTTGGCGAACACGAACACCACTTGCAGCGTTGGCTCGACGCCGGCTATCAGGGTGAAATGGAATACCTGGGCGCCCACGGCAGCAAAAGGTCACACCCGGACCAACTGATCCCTGGCACGGTACGCGTGGTCTCGCTACGCATGGACTACCTGCCCGGCGACACGCAGATGGCGCAGCGCCTGGCCCAGCCGGAGAAGGCCTACGTGTCGCGCTATGCGCTTGGCCGGGACTACCACAAGCTGGTGCGCAAGCGCGTTCAGTTTCTTGCCGACCGCATCCAGGAAGCCATCGGCCCGTTCGGCTACCGCGCCTTTGTAGACAGCGCCCCGGTACTGGAAAAAGCCCTGGCCGAACAGGCCGGGCTGGGCTGGATCGGCAAGAACACGCTGTTGCTCAACCGCAAGGCAGGTAGCTATTTCTTCCTTGCCGAACTGTTCGTCGACCTGCCGCTGCCGGTGGACGAAGCCACCACCAGCGAACACTGCGGGCGTTGCCAGGCCTGCCTGGACATCTGCCCGACACAGGCGTTCGTCGGGCCGTATGTGCTGGATGCCCGGCGCTGCATCTCGTACCTGACCATCGAGCTGAGAGGCGCGATCCCTGTCGAGTTACGCGCAAAGATGGGCAACCGGGTGTTCGGTTGCGACGACTGCCAGATCGTCTGCCCCTGGAACCGCTTTGCCAAGCACAGCCAGGAGCAGGATTTCCAGCCACGGCACGGGCTGGAAAATACCGATCTGGCAGCGATGTTCCTGTGGGATGAACGCACCTTCCTGCGCAAGACCGAAGGCGGGCCGTTGCGGCGGGCCGGGTACGAGCGGTTTTTGCGCAACCTGGCGGTAGGTTTGGGCAATGCGCCGTCGACGATTCCGGTGATCGAGGCGCTGAAGGCCCGGCGCGACGATGAATCGGATCTGGTGCGCGAGCATGTGGAATGGGCGCTGGCCCGACACGACATTTCCTAGCCACACAATCTTTGTAGGAGCGGGTTCACCCGCGAATGCTATGGCAGTGGCAAAATTGAACGCCTGGTAGAAATTGGCCGACAGGCCCGGCCCTTTCGCGGGTAAACCCGCTCCTACAGGGCTGCATCAGCCTATTGCTGGTCGTTGTAGTGGAACTTGGGCATTTCCCAGTGGAAGCGAATCGCCAACAGGCGCACCAGAAAACCGCCAAACAGTGTCAGCAACATCGCCTGCTCCGCCGGCACCTTGAAATACACGCAACCGAGATAGAACCAGGCCGCCGCAAATGACACGCTGGCATACAGCTCTCGGCGGAACACCAGCGGGATATCGTTGCAGAAGATATCCCGCAGGATCCCGCCAAACACCCCGGTGATCACCCCGCTGATCGACGCCACCAGCATGCCCTGCCCCATCTCCAGCGCCGTCATGCAGCCAATCAGGGTAAATGCCACCAGCCCCAGGGCATCGAGCACCAGGAACAGCGAGCGAAGGCGGCGCATCATTGGCGCGATGAAAATGGTCAGCAGCGCCGCAAAACTGGTCAGCACCAGGTACTCCGGGTGCTTCACCCAGGTCAGCGGGTAGTGCCCGAGCAGTACATCACGCACCGAGCCGCCCCCAAGCGCAGTGACGCAGGCGATCAGTACCACGCCAAACCAGTCCATGCCGCGACGCCCGGCAGACAGCGCGCCAGTCATGGCTTCGGCGGTAATGGCGATGAGGTAGAGCATCAACAACATGGTGCGGGTCCGTGCAGGAAAGGCGCGCAGTCTAACCAGTTGCCCAAGGCACCAAAAGGGGGCACAGATACAATATCTGCGCCGTTTCGACTCACAGCTTGATGAAGTGCTCGCGATAGTGACGCAGTTCGGCGATCGATTCGCGGATATCGTCCAGCGCCAGGTGGGTATTGCCCTTCTTGAAGCTGTCACGCACGTTCGGCGCCCAGCGCGCGGCCAATTCCTTGAGGGTGGAGACATCCAGGTTGCGGTAGTGGAAGTAGTTTTCCAGGTTGCGCATGTGGCGGTAGAGGAAACGACGATCCTGGCAGATGCTGTTGCCGCAGATCGGCGACTTGCCTTTAGGCACCCACTGCTCGAGGAAGGCGATGGTCTGCGCCTCGGCTTCGGCCATGCTGACCTTGCTCTCGCGCACGCGCTGGGTCAGCCCCGAAGCACCATGGGTGCGGGTATTCCACTCGTCCATGCGCGCCAGCACTTCGTCACTGTGGTGGATGGCGATTACCGGCCCTTCGGCCAAGGTGTTCAGCTCGCTGTCGGTGACGATGGTGGCCATTTCGATGATAACGTCGCTGTCCGGATCCAGGCCGGTCATTTCCAGGTCGATCCAGATCAGGTTCTGTGGGTTTTGCATGCAGGGGCTCCTCATATAGGCGGTCATATTAGCCTAGTGGCCAAGGCACGCCCATTCACGGCATAAACCAGGGCGGAATAGTCCAACGGCTGGCGTGCTAAACTGCCTGCCGTTTTCAATGCCCACGCCGGGCCTCTCTTACGGTACCTTCATGGCCAAACGCCAGCTCAATCGCCGCCAGAACTGGCGGATCGAAAAAATCCAGGGTGAGCGCGCCGCTCGCGCGGCCAAACGCGAGCAGCATGCACTGCAGGAACTGGAGGGTGGTGACCTGGGGCCGGAGCAGCTTGGCCTGGTGATCGCACACTTCGGCGTACAGGTAGAAGTGGAAGCCCAGGACGGCGAAACCGCGGGCCAGGTGTTCCGCTGTCACTTGCGTGCCAACCTGCCAGCACTGGTCACCGGCGACCGCGTGGTATGGCGTGCGGGCAATCAGGGCATTGGCGTGATCGTGGCGCAGATGCCGCGCAGCACCGAGCTGTGCCGGCCGAACAACCATGGCCAGCTCAAGCCCGTAGCTGCCAACGTCGACCTGATCGTGATCGTGTTCGCCCCGGCGCCGGAACCACACCCGAACCTGATCGACCGCTATCTGGTAGCGGCCGAACACGCCGGCCTGCGGCCGCTGCTGCTGCTGAACAAGGCCGACCTGATCAACGAAGAGAACGGCCCCGGCCTGCATGCGTTGCTGGAGGTCTACCGCGAACTGGGTTACCCGCTGCTGGAAGTATCGGCACACCAGGGCGACGGCATGCAGCGCCTGCAGCAGCTACTCGACGGCCACATCAGTGTGTTCGTCGGCCAGTCAGGGGTAGGTAAGTCGTCGCTGGTCAACAGCCTGCTGCCGGACGCCGGCACCCGCGTCGGCGACCTGTCGGAATGGTCTGGCCAGGGTACCCACACCACCACCACGGCCCGGCTGTACCACTTCCCCAACGGCGGCGACCTGATCGACTCGCCGGGCATTCGCGAGTTCGGCCTTGGCCATGTCAGCCGCGACGACGTGGAAGACGGCTTCATCGAGTTCCGCGACCTGTTCGGCACCTGCCGCTTCCGCGACTGCAAGCATGACCGCGAACCGGGCTGCGCGTTGCTCAAGGCGCTGGAAGAGGGGCGTATCAAGCCGCAACGCATGAACAGCTATCGCTCGATCATTGCCAGCCTGACTGAAGACAGCTACTGAAACGCTCGAATTGAAAGTTGCCGCGATCCCTTGTAGGAGCGGGTTTACCCGCGAATACGGTGGCGACTGCAACGGTGAACGGCGGGTGGAAATTGGCCAGCAGGTCCGGCCCTTTCGCGGGTGAACCCGCTCCTACGACGGCCTGCGCCCAATCACCGATGCGTATGTAGGAGCGGCTTTAGCCGCGAACACCGGCAACGCCGGTGCCATTCACCGCGCTGGAGGCTTCGCGGGTAAACCCGCTCCTGCAGTGATCGCGCCAGCGTTCAAGTGCTGGGTAGCACAGTTGCCCACACAAAAAGGCCGCTTACTGCTCCTTGGCGTCATCCATCTTCAGCGTGCCCTCTTCAAAGATGTTCAGCTTCTGGCGCAGCTCACGCGGTTGCATCGGTGTCTGTTCAGTTGCCCCTGGGGCAGCCGGCGCCGAAGCCCCTGGCGCAGCACCACTGGCTGGCGCTGCAGGAGCAGTTGGCGGTGTTTGCGGCGCACCCTGCTCACCCTCGATGTTGCGCTGGGCTTTCTTGGTCAGCACGATGATGTCGATGCGGCGATTGACCGGGTTGAACGGGTCCTTGCGGTCGAACAGCGATGACGAGGCGTAACCCACCACCCGCGCCACCTGGCTGTCCGGGTAACCACCGGCCACCAGTGCACGACGCGCGGCGTTGGCGCGGTTGGCCGACAGCTCCCAGTTACCGTACTCGCCCGTGCCAGCATACTGCTTGGCATCGGTGTGGCCGCTGATGCTGATCTTGTTCGGCACCGCCTTGATGGTGTCGGCCATGGCCAGCAGGATATCTTCGAAGTAGGGCTGCAGGCGCGCGCTACCGATGTCGAACATCGGCCGGTTCTCGGCATCCATGATCTGGATACGCAGGCCATCCTGGGTAATCTCAAACAGGATCTGGTCCTTGAACTTCTGCAGCTGCGGGTTCTCTTCCACCTTGTTCTGCAGTTCCTGCAGCAATAGCTCCAGACGCTCGCGCTCGACCTGCTCGGCCATGGTCTCGACCTGGTCCTTGCTCAGCTGAGTGGGGGACTGCTGCGTCGGCTCGGTCTTCACTTCCGGATTGATGGTTTTGTCCGGCGCCATTTCCGGTGAACCACCCAGGTCGATGACATAAGGCGTGCCACTCTCGGAGAAACCGATTGGGTCCTGGAAGTAGCCGGCAATGGCGATCTTCTGCTCAGGCGTGGCCGTGGACAACAGCCACAGCACCAGGAAGAACGCCATCATCGCCGTGGCGAAGTCGGCAAAGGCGATTTTCCAGGCGCCACCATGGTGGCCGCCGCCAAAGCGCTTGACGCGCTTGACGATGATGGGCTGATTGTTCTCCATGACTCAGCGACCGCGAACCGCTTGTTCCAGTTCGGCGAAGCTTGGGCGGTGCTTGGGGTACAGCACCTTGCGCCCGAACTCGACCGCCAGCGAAGGTGGCATGCCCGACGCCGAGGCCACCAGCGAAGCCTTGATCGATTCGTAGAGGTTCAGTTCTTCCTTGGCATCGTGCTCCAGGCACTTGGCCAAAGGACCGAAGAAACCGTAAGCCGCCAGAATACCGAAGAAGGTACCCACCAGCGCCGCACCTACGTGCATGCCGATGGCCGCCTGGTCGCCATCGCCCAGCGAGGCCATGGTCACCACGATACCCAGTACCGCCGCAACGATACCGAAGCCGGGCATACCGTCGGCGATGCCGGTCACCGCGTGGGACGGGTGCTCCAGCTCTTCTTTCATGCTCAGCAGTTCCATGTCGAACAGGCCCTCGAGCTCGTGTGGGGCCATGTTGCCGGTGGACATGATGCGCAGGTAGTCGCAGACGAACGCAGTCATGCGCTCATCGGCCAGTACCGTCGGGTACTTGGCGAAGATCGGGCTGGCAGCGGCGTCCTCGATGTCGGCCTCGATGGCCATCATGCCTTCGCGACGGCTCTTGTTGAGGATTTCGTATACAAGGCCCAGCACCTCCAGGTAGAAGGCATGGCTGAAGCGCGAGCCGAACATCTTTATCGACTTCTTGATGACATGCATGGTCATGTGGCCAGGGTTGGCCTGCAGGAATGCACCGAAGGCCGCACCGCCGATGATCAGTACTTCGAACGGCTGGATCAGCGCTGCGATCTTGCCGTGGGAGAGTACGTAGCCGCCGAGCACGCTCGCGAATACGACGATGATGCCGATAATTTTAGCCATAGGTTCAAAGCACTTGCTGTCGTGGTCAGGGGAAGAGACGGGAGCTTTAAAACTCTTCTTCTACTTATCGGCAGAACTGCGCCAGACTATAGCCACTCAATGCGAAAAGCCAGTTCGGACTGATGTCAAAATGCCAATTGAAACCAAGGTGCCCACTCAGGCCCCGCGTACGCTAGAGGCCTGGGTAAAGCTGCTCGAGAGTGTTCGCATCCCCGTGCCGAAGCACAGCTACGACCGGGTCATGGCCGCCATCCACGATAACCGCCGCTCGCTGCGCGATATCGCCGAACTGATGCAGGATAGCCCGGCACTGGTGCTGTCAGTGATGCGCGAAGCCAATCACCCCACCAATGCCAGCCTCGCCGAGCCCGCCGAAAGCCTGGAAGTCGCACTCAACCGCCTGGGCCTGGAGCGCAGCGAGCAGCTTCTCAAACGCCTGCCGGCACTGCCCGTGGAGGAGATTCCGCCGGTACTGTGCCAGTTCCAGATGATCAGCCAGCATGCGGCACAGCAGGCCAGCGGCCTGTTCGCCAGCCGCCTGGCACGGCTGTGGCAAGAGATTCACTGGGGCAGCCTGCTGTTCCTGTCGCCACTCTGGCCACTGGCACTGGCTTACCCCAAGCTGCTCGACACCTGGGAACTGCGGGTTATTCACAAAGGTGAAGACGCCGCCCACGTCGAGGAAGAACTGTTCGGCGTGCGCATCATGGCGCTGTGCCAGACCATGGCCGAGTATTGGCGCCTGCCCCAGTGGGTCACCCAGGGCTATCGCCTGCTGCTGGAAGAGCGCGAGCAACTGGCCCAGGTGCTGAGCATCGCCCGCGACGAAGACCTGCTCAGCCAACAGCACCGCCTGGATGCCGAGCCCGGCTTGCGACGTTGGTTCAACCAGCCGGCCAATACCGTACTGCTGGCCAACAACCTGGCCCTGGCGGCACAGGTCGGCTGGGACAACCCGCACCTGCTGCGCTGGCAACTGCTGACCGCGCTGTACCTGCAAACCACGCTGGAAGACGTGCAGCAGCAAGTGCACCAGCAGGCGGCTGCCAGCGCCCGCCGCCACGCCCGGCATGCCCTGTTCCACCCGGCCGAGGCTTTGATCTGGCCGTGGCACCAACGCCGCCCTCACCCGGACATGCTGGCCCCGCCTCCACCCAGCAGCGACGACCTGGCGCGCTGGCGCACGCTGTGCCAGCACCTGCTGGCCCAACCCAGCCCGTTCACCAACGCCGTGCACCTGGCCACCCAGGCCCAGGAAGCCCTGCTGGCCTGCGGCATGCAACGCATCATGCTGCTTAGCCTGGACAAGGCCAGCGACTACCTGCGCGTGCAGCAAATTGCCGGTCTGCCCAAGGAGGCTGGGGCCCTGGCCCTGCAGGTATCACAGAACAAGCTGCTGCAAAAGCTGCTGAGTCAGGCCGGGCAGCTGCGCATCACACCGGAAAACCACAGCCAGTTCTCGGCGCTGATGCCTGCCCCGCTGCGCGCTTTGTTTCGCAGCGAGCATGTTCTACTTCGCTCGCTGGCTGCGAACGACCAGGTGCTGATGCTGCTGGTCGCCGACCAGGGCTGCCGGCCGATGGCCGATATCAGCGTGCAAGCCTTCGGCAAGACCGCGCAATGCATCGAGCGGGCCTTGTCGGTGTTTACCAACCGCAAGGGTTGAGCCTTGCGCTACAATCGCCCCTCTTTCCACACTGGAGACCGTGGATGACCGACTTTTCCGGCCTGCCCCTGGTGATCGAAGCTGCAGACCTGCTGCCACGCCTGGATTCGCCGCAACTGATCCTGGTCGACCTGAGCAGCGCCAACCGCTATGTCAGCGGGCATATCCCCGGCGCGCGCTTTGTCGAAGGCAAGCGCACCCAGCTCGGCCAGCCCCCGGCGCCCGGCCTGCTACCGGCCCTGGGCGAGCTCGAGAAACTGTTCAGCGAACTAGGCCACCGCGCCGACGCCGTGTATGTGGTGTACGACGATGAAGGCGGTGGCTGGGCCGGGCGCTTCATCTGGCTGCTCGATGTCATCGGCCACAAGCGCTACCACTACCTCAATGGCGGTATACAGGCCTGGCCGGCAGACAAGCTGTCCACCCAAGTGCCGGCCAGTGGCAACGCCCCGGTCCGTCTGCACATCGACAGC
Source organism: Pseudomonas sp. VEM90 (assembly GCF_054611535.1). Classification (NCBI taxonomy): domain Bacteria; kingdom Pseudomonadati; phylum Pseudomonadota; class Gammaproteobacteria; order Pseudomonadales; family Pseudomonadaceae; genus Pseudomonas; species Pseudomonas sp. VEM90. The sequence goes on from NZ_JBTRAR010000022.1 coordinate 60,079, forward strand.
GCACCCACTGCCACCCGCGAGTACCTGCAAAGCCGCCTGGGTGCCGATGACCTGGTCATCTGGGACGCGCGCGGCCCGCAGGAATTCAGCGGCGAAAAAGTGCTGGCAGCCAAAGGCGGCCATATTCCCGGCGCGATCAACTTCGAGTGGACCGCCGGCATGGACTTCAACGACCACCTGCGCATCCGCCACGACATCGCTGAAGTCCTGGAGAAGCTGGGCATCACCCCTGACAAGGAAGTGATCACCCACTGCCAGACCCACCGCCGCTCCGGTTTCACTTACCTGGTGGCCAAGTCCCTCGGCTACCCACGCGTCAAGGCCTACGCCGGCTCGTGGGGCGAATGGGGCAACCACCCGGACACGCCTGTAGAAGTCTAAGGAACCTGCATGAAATCCCGTCTGTTCATCATCAGCCAGTACCTGCTGCCGCACCACCTGCTGTCGCGGCTGGCCGGCTGCATCGCCGAGTGCCGTGTGCGCTGGTTCAAGAACGCCTTCACCGCATGGTTCGCCAAGCGCTACCAGGTCAACATGAGCGAGGCTCTGGTCGAAGACCTGAGCGCTTACGAGCACTTCAATGCGTTCTTCACCCGCGCCCTGAAGCCAGGCGCCCGCCCTTTGGACGAAACCCCGGGCGCCATCCTGTGCCCGGCCGACGGTGCGGTCAGCCAGCTCGGCCCGATCGAGCACGGCCGTATCTTCCAGGCCAAAGGCCACGGTTTCAGCGCGCAAGAGCTGCTGGGCGGTGACCCGGCCATGGCCGCGCCGTTCATGGGCGGCGAGTTTGCCACCATCTACCTGTCGCCCAAGGACTACCACCGCGTGCACATGCCGCTGGCCGGCACCCTGCGCGAAATGGTCTACGTGCCGGGCCGTCTGTTCTCGGTCAACCAGACCACCGCAGAGAATGTCCCCGAACTGTTCGCCCGCAACGAGCGCGTGGTCTGTCTGTTCGATACAGAGCGCGGGCCAATGGCCGTGGTACTGGTCGGTGCGATGATCGTCGCCTCGATCGCAACGGTATGGGCAGGGCTGGTCACACCGCCCAAGCGTGAACTGAAGACCTTCCGCTACGACGAAGCCAGCCGCGCCCCGATCCACTTGGAGAAAGGTGCCGAACTAGGCCGCTTCAAGCTGGGTTCGACTGCCATCGTGCTCTTCGGGCCAGAGCAGGTGAAATGGGCCGAGAGCCTGGGTGCTGGCTCAGCAGTGCGCATGGGGCAACAGTTGGCGGCACCTGTGCAGGCTTGATTCGATCCATATGGAAAGGCCCTGCAAATGCAGGGCCTTTTTCATTGGGGCCAGCATGCGGCCCCAGATTCACGGATCAGCCGCGGGCGTCGCGGTCACGCAGGCCCAGCAGATACAGCACCCCATCCAGCCCCAAGGTGGAAATCGCTTGCTTGGCCGACTGGCGCACCAGCGGCTTGGCACGGAACGCCACGCCCAACCCGGCCAGCGACAGCATCGGCAGATCATTGGCGCCATCGCCCACAGCGATGGTCTGCTCCAGTTGCAAGCCCTCCTCACTGGCCAGCTTCTTCAACAGTTCGGCCTTGCGCTGGGCATCGACAATCGGCTCAACAGCCACGCCGGTCACCTTGCCATCGACCACTTCAAGTTCGTTGGCGAACACATAGTCGATACCCAGGCGCGCCTGTACCTGACGAGCGAAGTAGGTAAAGCCACCGGATAGAATCGCAGTCTTGTATCCCAGGCGCTTGAGCTCGGCAAACAGGTTCTCGGCACCCTCGGTCAGGCGCAGCGATGCCCCGATCTCGTCCAGCACACCCACATCCAGGCCCTTGAGCAGAGCCATGCGTTCTTTGAAGCTGGCGCGGAAGTCCAGTTCACCGCGCATGGCGCGCTCGGTGATCGCCGCCACCTGCTCCCCCACACCCGCTGCCTTGGCCAATTCGTCGATGACTTCGGCCTCGATCAGCGTGGAGTCCATGTCGAACACCGCCAGGCGGCGGTTGCGGCGGAACAGATCGTCCTTCTGGAAGGCGATGTCGACACTCAGTTCTTCAGCCAGGGCAAAGAAGTCGGCGCGCAGGGCCTGGGCATCGCTCGGCACGCCACGCACGGAGATCTCGACGGCTGCCTTGCCCTTGTCGAATTCGGCATCCAGTGCCACCCGGGCCGACAGGCGCTCCATGCGCTCGATGGTCAGGCCGTACTGGCTGATCACCGCACTCACCCGCTGCAACTGCTCGGGAGTGATCTTGCGGCTGAGCAGGGTAACGATGTGGCGCGCTTCGCCATGCCCATCGGCCCAATGCTGGTAGTCCGCCTCGGAAATCGGCGTGTAACGGGCCTGCAGGTTCAGTTCGTGGGCTTTTGCCTGCACGCTTTGCAGCAGTGCGGTAGCGACTTCGTTGTCCGGGATGTCGACCAGGATGCCAAACGACAAGGTGCCGTGCATGACCGCCAGGCCGATGTCGAGGATACTCACACCGTCCTGCAGCAGGACGCCGGTGATAGCCGCAGTGAGACCGGGACGGTCCTCACCGGTGATGTTGATCAGGACGATTTCGCGCACAACCTGGCTCCGACTTCGATGAAAATGCGCATTCTACCGATTTTCCATGACCATCGGGCGCCAACGATACTTTGCCGACAAAACCCGGCTCGCTATACTCCCCCCACTTTCATGCCATTAAGAGCCGAGCTCTGTGAACCGGCCCACGCCAGTCAAACCAGACAACTTCTTCCTGATGATCTATCGCGCCCTGAGTCAACGTCGCGTGCCGCTGGCACTGCGCATCGCCTGCACCAACATTTTCCTGGTGGCGCTGGCGCTGGTGATCTACGCCTGCGTGATGGGCCTGCAGTTCAAGCAGGCCATGCATGAGCAGGCCGATGCCCTGGGCCAGAGCCTGACCACCCAGACTGCCACATCGGCAACCGAGCTGCTGGTGTCCAACGACATCCTCAGCCTCAACGTGCTACTGGGCAACCTGGTGAAAAACCCGCTGGTGGCCCATGCGGCAATCTACAGCGTGGATAACCGCATCCTCGCCGAAGCTGGCCAGCGCCCGCGCAACAGCCTGCTGGGCGAGGCCGAAGGCCTGTACCAGACCAAGATCACGTTCCAGGACGTGATGGCCGGGCAACTGCGCATCAGCCTGGACATGAGCCAGTTCCAGCAGCCGATGCTGATCAGCCTGCAGAGCATGGGCATTCTGGCCGCCATCCTGCTGGCCCTGGCCTTGGCCCTCAGCTTGCGTCAAGGCCGCTTCATCACCCTGCCACTGCTGCAGCTGCGGGTATGGCTGCGCGACCCGCAGCCCTATACCCCGGCCACCGACCGCCAGGACGAGATCGGCGACATCGCCCGACAGCTGCATGCACGCCTGGCCCCGCCTCCGCCACCAGAGCCGGAGCCCGAGGAAGAAGACGACGAGCAATTCGACGACCTGCACGCAGCTGCCCCGGCACCCAAGGCCGTACCGCGCACCAAGGTCGCCCTGGAAGACGAAGATGACGACGCAGCCTTCGCCGGCCTGCTGGACGACGACACTGCACCCAAGGCCGCCGCAGAGGTCGAGTCCGACGAGCCGCAGTACAGCGCCGTACTTGCCGTGCAGCTGGGCTCGCAGGAGCAACTGCGCCGCCTGCCACGTACACGCCTGGACGAGCTGACCGAGCGCTACCGCGATTGCCTGGAGCACGCGGCTTCGCTCTATGACGGCGAAACCCACACACTGAACGACGGCAGCACCCTGGTGCTGTTCCACAGCCGCGAATGTGGCGAGGACTACCTGACCAACGCCATTTGCTGTGGCGAACTGTTGCGCGCCCTGGGCCACGCCTTGCAGATCGAGGTAGCCGACAGCGGCATCACCCTGCAACTGCAGCTAGGCCTGGTCTTGGGCAACGACCTGCATGGGCTGGAACTGGTTGACCTGCTGATTGCCGAGAAAGTCCAGGATGCCCTGGCGCTGTCGCAGCACAGCCGCAACCTGTTGCTGGTAGAGCGGCAGATCAACGATGACGCCCTGATTCGCCAGCGTGCGCGTATTCGCCCGATCGCCAGCCCCGAAGGCGCGTGCTGTGTGGAGCGCCTGATGGAGCCCTACCCGTCAATGCTGGAACGGCAACTGGCGCGCATGCATGAGCACCGCGCCTGACAGGCATACGCTGCATCTACAGCGTATGTCTTGAGCCAGGCTGGTTGCCTTGCGATCACGTGCCTGGCGCAAAAGCCAGCCAATAGCGCAAACACCGGTAGGAGCGGGTTTACCCGCGAATACGGTGGCGGCAGCAACGGTGAACGGCGGGTGGAAATTGGCCACCAGGGCCGGCCTCTTCGCGGGTAAACCCGCTCCTACGAAGACCGGCAGATACAAAAAAGCCCGCAGCGAATGCGGGCTTTGTCGTATCTGGCCGTTTGATCAGAACCGATAAACTTCCATATCGGTGCGAATCGGCGAGGCCATCGGGATTTTGGGTTTCTCCGGCCCTTTCTTCACCTGCTTCGGTGCAGCGGACTTTTTCGGTGCCTCTTCGGCAATCGCCGGCTGGTTGGCCAGCGGCTTCACCGCTGTGCTCAACTGTTCGGCCAACTTCTGCAGCAGTTGCCCCTGGGCCTGCACCTGCGACGACTCACTGCCCTCGTGCTGTTGCTCGAGGTGAATGATGCGGTTGTCACGCACATGGCCACGGCGGTCCAGCAAACGCCACTGGGCATCCAGGATGGCCGGCTGGTTCTTGCCCGAGTCCAGGCGAGTGATCGACAACAGCACTTGCACGTCCGGGGTGAAGCCTTCGGTCGCCGGGGCCAGTACTACGCGCTGGCTGTCCAAGCGCCAGGCCAGTTGACGCACCAGCAGTTGGTCGATATCCGATGAAAGGCTACCAGCCCAACGACCGTCGGTCGCCGCGCTCAGGCTGCCATCAGCTTGACGCTGCAGGAACGTCTCACGCTGAAGATAATCGGCCACCGATACCGGGCCGAGTACAACGGCCATACCCGCACTCTGCGAAGGCTGACCAGGATCACCACTGTCGAGCTGATACAGGGCAACCGGCTGATGCATGGTGCACCCGCCAAGGCCCAGCAGGCCAGTCATCAACAGCGCAAATGGAAGGCGCAGAAATTTCATCATCCCATCCAGGCGGCTGCCACAAGGCACACCGCAGTGATACATGTATATTCAAACGGGCACACGGCTACGCCGGCACCGCAAGGGGCATATCATCCGCGAAATAACCGTACGACTCCAGCATTTCTGCCCGAAACGGCGTTGAAATTGCCGTTCCAGGCATTACAACCGGTTATGTCGGCACCTCCACCTGCAACCCATCGACACGCTGGAACCCGCGTGGCAGCTTGCTGCCGCGCCGACCGCGCTCGCCCTTGTAGTGTTCCAGGTCGTCCGCCTTCAAAGACAGGGTACGCTTGCCGGCCTGCAATACAAGGGTCGCACCTTCGGGAATCACGGCTAGATCGGTCACAAATTCTTCACGGCTGGCCACCCGGTCACCCGGCACGCCAATGATCTTGTTGCCCTTGCCTTTACCCAACTGTGGCAAGTCGCTGACCTTGAACACCAGCAGGCGGCCTTCGGTGGTCACCGCCGCCAACCAGTCCTGCTCGCGATCAGCCACTGGGCGCGGGGTCATGACCTTGGCCCCGTTGGGCAAGCTGAGCAAGCCTTTGCCGGCCTTGTTCTTGGCCTGCAGGTCCTCACCCTTGACCACAAAGCCGTAACCGGCATCCGAAGCCACCACGTACAGCGCGTCGTCGTCAGGCAACAACACACATTCGAAAGTCGCCCCCGGTGGCGGCGTCAGACGGCCAGTCAGCGGCTCACCCTGGCCACGCGCCGATGGCAGGCTGTGGGCGGCCAGCGAGTAGCTGCGCCCGGTCGAATCGATAAGCACGGCAAACTGGTTGGAACGCCCGGCCGCGGCAGCCTTGAAGCCGTCGCCGGCCTTGTAGGAAAGGCCAGTGGCGTCGATATCGTGGCCCTTGGCGCAGCGCACCCAGCCTTTCTCCGACAGCACCACGGTGACGGGCTCGGTCGGCATCAGCTCGTTTTCCGACAGCGCTTTGGCTTCGGCACGCGCTACGATCGGCGAACGACGATCATCGCCATAGGTTTCGGCATCCTTGATCAGCTCGCTGCGCACCAGCTTGCGCAGTTTGGCCTCGCTCCCCAGCAGGGCCTGCAGCTTGGCTTGCTCCTTCAGCAACTCATCCTGCTCACCGCGGATCTTCATCTCTTCCAGGCGCGCCAACTGCCGCAAGCGGGTCTCGAGGATGTAGTCGGCCTGGATCTCGGTCAGCTCGAAACGCTCGATCAGGGCCTGCTTGGGGTATTCCTCGGTACGGATGATGTGGATCACTTCATCCAGGTTGAGGAACGCGGTGAGTAAACCGTCCAACAGGTGCAGACGCTTCTCGACCTTATCCAGACGGTGCTGCAGGCGGCGACGAACGGTATTGGTGCGGAACTCCAGCCACTCTACCAATATGGTTCGCAGGTTTTTCAACTGCGGACGGCCGTCCAGGCCGATGATGTTCACGTTGACCCGGTAGGTGCTTTCCAGGTCAGTGGTAGCGAACAGGTGCTGCATCAGCTCGTCGACATCCACGCGGTTGGAACGCGGGATGATGACGATACGGCACGGGTTTTCGTGGTCCGACTCGTCGCGCAGGTCGGCGACCATCGGCAGCTTCTTGGCCTGCATCTGCGCGGCAATCTGCTCCAGCACTTTGGCCCCGGAGACCTGGTGCGGCAGCGCCGTGACGACGATGTCGCCATCTTCGACGCGGTACACGGCGCGCATGCGGATCGAGCCGCGGCCGCTTTCGTACATCTTGAGAATTTCTGCCCGCGGCGTAACGATCTCTGCCTCGGTCGGGTAATCCGGCCCTTGGATGTGCTCGCACAACTGCTCGATGGTCGCCTTGGGCTCATCGAGCAGTCGCACACAGGCACTGGCCACCTCTCGCAGGTTGTGCGGCGGCACATCGGTGGCCATGCCCACGGCGATACCGGTGGTACCGTTGAGCAGGATGTTGGGCAGGCGCGCGGGCAGCACGGCCGGCTCCTGCAACGTGCCGTCGAAGTTCGGCACCCAGTCCACGGTGCCCTGGCCGACTTCGCTGAGCAGCACTTCAGCGTAGCGCGACAGCCGCGCCTCGGTATAGCGCATGGCGGCGAACGACTTCGGATCATCCGGCGCACCCCAGTTACCCTGGCCATCGACCAGGGTGTAGCGGTAGCTGAACGGCTGCGCCATCAGCACCATGGCCTCGTAGCAGGCCGAGTCGCCATGGGGATGGAACTTGCCGAGCACATCACCGACGGTACGCGCCGACTTCTTGTGCTTGGCATCGGCATCGAGCCCCAACTCGCTCATGGCATAGACGATGCGTCGCTGCACCGGCTTCAGGCCGTCGCCGATGTGCGGCAGGGCACGGTCCATGATCACGTACATGGAATAGTTGAGGTAGGCCTGTTCGGTGAAGTCAGCCAGCGAGCGGCGTTCGACGCCGTCCAGGCTGAGTTCCAGTGAGTCGCTCATGCGGGCCTCGTCATTATTTCAGGTTCTGGCGCAGCAGCATGGTGCCACCGCGCTGGGTAAATTCAAGTTGTTGCAGGGCACTCATGCCCAGCAGTACGGTGGGGCCGTCCAGGCCCGGCACCACGATGGCGCGTACGTTCTGCAGGCGGATATCGCCCAGTTGCAGGCTGGCCAAGCGCGTGCGGTAGCCTTCGGTGCGGCCGTTGGCGGTGCTCAGTAGCACGGGGCTACCGCGCTCCAGGCTCAGTTCACGAGCCAACGCCTCCGGGATCGCCACGTCGGTGGCGCCGGTGTCGAGCATGAAATGCACCACCTGCCCGTTGATGGCACCATCCACCACGAAGTGGCCCTGGCCATTACTCAGCAGGCGCACTTCGATATAGCCTGCACCATGCTCGGATTGCACCTGGCTGTTGGGGTTACGCTGGCTGTCTTCCCACTGGCCGAAAAAGCGCGTGGCAAGAAACAGCGCCGCCGCCCAGGCGACGATCATCAGCACCCTGCCCGCGCGCTTGCCCGGCGCCTGGCTCATGGTTTGGCGCTCCAGCCGCCTTGCGGTGCGTCGAAGCGCCAGACGACCGGGCGGGTTTCGCCATCGGCTCGGGCGCTGTTGTTGTTGTCCAGGCCAATCCAGGCACCCTTGGCATCGATCACCAGTGCTTCGGCCAGGCCAAACGGCTGCGCGTAACGCCGTGACTCGACCAGCGCATCGGCAGCGAACGACCAGCAACGCTCGACCTTGCCACTGTCGGCATCACGCCGGCACACCCGGTAGGCGTTACGTTCTAGGGTAAACAGCTTGCCCTCGAACCAGGCCAGGTCCGCGAAGTCGCGCGACAGGGCCCGGGCATTGGGCATTTGCGCCGGTTGCATCTCGACCCCAGCCTCGCTCAGCAGCACGCAACTGCGCCCGCAAGTCCATACCGACTGCCGGCGCTCAATGGCCACCAGGCCACGGCGCTCACGCTCGGCGGCCAGCCACAGGCGGTCGCCCGCCGGGTTGATCGCCACACCTTCGAACAGGGCATTGAAGTTCAGCAGCATGCCGCTTGCCCGGGCCTGGCGCACCATGGCCGAGTCGATCCTCAACCAGTCCGGCTCGCCTTCCAGCGGCAATTGCAGCACCGCGGCATGCGCCTCGCTGACCAGATAGAGGTTACCCGCCTGATCACAGGTGATACCTTCGAAATCCAGCTCGCCACCGCGAATGTATGATGCCGCCCAGTTGCGCGACTTCAACCCCCATGGCAGGCCGCTTTCCGGGACAGCCGGCGGGGTGAAGGTAAGCGGCTGCGCGCGCCAGGTGGGGTTCTGCTGATCGAAGCGGTAGATACGGTCGTCGTCACGATCGGACACGCCCCACAACCCGCCCCGGCATTCCACCAGACCCGAAAGGTTGCCACCGCGCATACCGTCGATCGGGTGCTCGGCTCTCATCTTCAGCTCTGGCCAGTTGCCCGCCAGGCAAGGCAGGGCAACCAGCGCCAGGCAAACGGCAAGGACTTGCCGAATCAAACCATGACCTCGGCCAGGTTGCCCTTGGTTTCCAGCCAGCTCTTGCGGTCACCGGCGCGCTTCTTGGCCAGCAGCTTGTCCATCAGCTCGCAGGTAGCTTCTACATCGTCCAGGGTCAGTTGCACCAGGCGCCGGGTGTTCGGGTCCATGGTGGTTTCGCGCAACTGCGGCGGGTTCATCTCGCCCAGGCCCTTGAAGCGTGTTACCTGAGGCTTGCCACGCTTCTTCTCGGCCACCAGGCGGTCGAGGATGCCGTCACGCTCGGCTTCGTCGAGGGCATAGTAGATTTCCTTGCCCAGGTCGATGCGGTACAGGGGCGGCATGGCCACATAAACATGCCCAGCCTCGACCAGTGCCCGGAAGTGTTGAACGAACAGCGCACACAGCAGTGTGGCGATGTGCAGGCCGTCGGAGTCAGCGTCGGCGAGGATGCAGATCTTGCCATAGCGCAGTTGCGCAAGGTCGGTGGCACCCGGATCGACACCAATGGCCACGGCAATGTTGTGCACTTCCTGGCTGGCCAGGACTTCGCCACCGTCCACTTCCCAAGTGTTGAGGATCTTGCCGCGCAGCGGCAGGATGGCCTGGAATTCCTTGTCCCGCGCCTGCTTGGCCGAACCACCGGCCGAGTCACCCTCGACCAGGAACAACTCGGCACGCATCGGGTCCTGGCCCGCACAATCGGCCAGCTTGCCGGGCAATGCCGGGCCCTGTGTGATGCGCTTGCGCTCGACCTTCTTGCTGGCCTTGAGGCGGCGACCGGCGTTGCTGATGGCCAGTTCTGCCAGTTGCATGCCCAGCTCGGGGTGGGCGTTGAGCCACAGGCTGAAAGCATCCTTGACCACGCCGGAGACGAACGCGGCGGCCTCGCGTGATGACAGGCGCTCTTTGGTCTGCCCGGAGAACTGCGGGTCCTGCATCTTCATCGACAGTACGAAGGTGATGCGCTCCCAAACGTCTTCCGGCGCCAGCTTTACCCCGCGCGGCAGCAAGTTGCGGAACTCGCAGAACTCACGCATGGCATCCAGCAGGCCCTGGCGCAGGCCGTTGACGTGGGTGCCGCCCTGGGCGGTGGGGATCAGGTTGACGTAGCTTTCCTGAATGCTGTCGCCGCCGTCGGGCAGCCACAGCAAAGCCCAGTCAACCGCTTCCTTGTTACCCGCCAGGCTGCCACAGAACGGCTCGTCGGGCAGGCGCTGGAATTCGTTGACCGAGTCGACCAGGTAGGAGCGCAGGCCATCTTCGTAGTGCCATTCGACCTTTTCGCCGCTGGCCTTGTCCTCGAAGCTGACCAGCAGCCCCGGGCACAATACCGCCTTGGCCTTGAGCACGTGCTTGAGGCGGCTGATGGAAAACTTGGGCGAGTCGAAGTACTTCGGGTCGGGGCTGAAGTACACGCTGGTGCCGGTGTTGCGCTTGCCGACAGAGCCGACCACTTCCAGCTCGCTGGCCTTGAAGCCATCGGCAAAGGTCATCTGGTATTCGTTGCCGTCACGTTTGACGCGCACGCGCACCTGGGTCGACAGGGCGTTGACCACCGAGATGCCCACCCCGTGCAGGCCACCGGAAAACTGATAGTTCTTGTTGGAGAACTTGCCGCCGGCGTGCAGCTTGGTGAGGATCAGCTCGACCCCGGACACGCCCTCTTCCGGATGGATGTCCACCGGCATGCCGCGGCCGTCGTCGCTGACTTCCAGCGAATGGTCGGCATGCAGGATGACCTGCACCGAACGCGCGTGGCCGGCCAGTGCTTCGTCGACACTGTTGTCGATGACTTCCTGGGCCAGGTGGTTGGGGCGGCTGGTGTCGGTGTACATGCCCGGCCGCTTGCGGACCGGATCAAGGCCCGAGAGGACTTCGATGGCGTCTGCGTTATAGGCGCTAGCGCTGGGATTGGCCATAGGGTCTCGTCGTCAGTCTGGTGAATGCAAAAAAGTCAAAATACAGAAAAATCGAGCGCCGCATACTGCCCACGGGCAATGCCGGCGAACGCCAGCAGTGCCGGCAGGCGCTCGGCGAAGCCCTGGAAACTGTGGTCGCCACCGGCCTGGATACGCAGGGCACAAGCACGGTAATAGCGCTCGGCGTGTCGGTAGTCCAGGGTTTCATCGGCGGTCTGCAGCCACACTTGATAGCGGTCGGCATCGGCCGGGGCCGCGACTTCCAGTTCGGCCAGGGCCTGCACGTGATCGTGGGTCAGCTCCCAGGTTTCACCGCTGTAATGATTGCGCTGGGTGCCCAGGTAACCGTCGAAATGCTTGTGCGGGGTTACCGCCGGGTTGACCAGCAGGGCCTTGAGGCCATGGCGCTCGGCCAGATGGGTGGCATAGTAGCCGCCGAGCGAACTGCCCACCAGCAGTGGCGCACCCAGTTCGGCGATGGCCGCTTCGAGCTGGGCCATGGCTTGCCGTGGGTGGTGGTGCAGGGCCGGCACTCGCAGCTGTTCGGCCAGGCCGAGCTGCTGCATGACTGCCTCCAGCTGACGCGCCTTGGTCGAAAGCGGCGAGCTGTTGAAGCCATGGATATAGAGGATGGAACCCGACATGCTGCCCCCGGAATCTGTGGCTTCGCGCCTGATAATGCGGGCGCAGGGACGCGCAGTGTAGCGCGTTCGCCGGGTTTTGGCGCCGCACAGGGGTTTTAGCAACAAATTCTTCAACAGCTTTGAAAGTGCCGGGGGTGCTTTGCGCCCCTGTCGCGACACAAGGCCGCTCTCACAGGGGTACGCGATCTCCTGTGGGAGCGGCCTTGTGTCGCGATAGGGCTGCGCAGCAGCCCCCAAAATCATCAATAGCCAGGGCTATCGAAGTCGAGCTGCACCTCGAAATCCAGCGCCCGCTCCACCCCGGTCTCCAGCCGCCCATCGGCATGCAGGCGCAACCAGCGGTACCCCGGATGCTCTTCGCTCACCTGGAAGTCTTCGCTGCGCGCCGCGAACTGAATGCAGGTCGACGGCGTGGCCAGCAGGCGCCGCCCCCCTCGGACTTCATCCCATTCCTGATGCACATGCCCCCATAACAAAGCCCGTACCTGTGGATATCCTTCAACGATATCGAACAGCGCCTGGGCATTGCGCAAGCCGATCGGCGCGATCCAGGCGCAGCCGATGTCCACTGGCTGATGGTGGAAGCACACCAGGCAATGCCGCTCGCCGGCCTCTTTCAAGGCGGATTCCAGTACGGCCAGCTGGTCATCTTGCAGAAACCCGTGGGTAGCACCCTGCACGGCGGTGTTGAGCATGACCACCCGCCATGCGCCAATATCGGTCACCGCCTGCACCAGTTCCGGCGCCACCTGCGCCATCACCTGAGCCTCGTCATGGTTGCCCGGCAGCCAGCGAGTGGGTACGGCAAACGGTGCGGTCAGCTCCCGAAACGCTTCATAGGATGCCACGCTGGCATCCTGGGACAGGTCGCCCGTGCACAGCAGCAAGTCGACAAGCGGCTGCTCGCGCCGCACCTGGGCCACCACGTGGCGCAGGCTGTCGCGGGTCTTGAGGCCCAGCATGCTGCCAGCCGGGTCAGCGAACAGGTGGGCATCGGTCAGTTGCACCACGTGCACAGGGCGGGATTGGTCTGGCGGCGACAACGGCCATCTCCTCGAATGGATTCAGCGGGGATTATGGCTGTGCGACGGTGACGAGCAAACACCCGCAACCGACTCACGTCACAATTCAGCGAACACTTGCCAGTTCGTGGCCGCAGGCCAGGCAGTGGCTAAGCCATTCACCCAGGAACAGGTTGAGCTGGGCCTTTTCGTCCGGCTGGTGCATGGCGTCGTTCGGATACGGGTAGATGCTGCGCAGGCGCCGGGTGTGTTCGGCACTGACCACTTCGGCCATACGCGCATCGTGATACACCTGCACTTCCAGGTGTGGCACTGGCAACCACGGCAGGCTGTGTTCCTGGCGCACATGCAGGGTGGTGGTGTACGGGCAGGCCAGCACCACGTCGATTACCAGCACGCCGAGCATCTGGTCGCCCTGGGTCATGCCGATGCGGCGCGAGCTCTGGGTGGTGCGCATGTCGGGCAGCAAACGCATCAGCCGGGCATAGTTGGCCTCGCAGGCTGCCTGCAGCCCGACCAGGTCAACTCGATAGCGCTCGCGCAGCAGGTTCACTTCCACATACCTCTTACTTCGTCACGGTTCAGCGCCAGCCATTGCAGGCCAATGATGGTGGCCGCATTGCAGATGCGCCCGTCGCGCACCGCCTGCAGGGCATCCTCGAACGACCACACGCGTACGCGAATGTCTTCACCCTCCTCTTCCAGGCCATGCAGCCCTCCCGCGCCCTCGCTGCTGCAACGGCCGAGGAACAGGTGAACGTATTCGTCACTGCCGCCAGGCGACGGGAAGTAGCGGGTCATCGGCCACAGGGCGCTGAAGGTCAGGCCGGCTTCTTCTTCAGCCTCGCGATGGGCGACTTCCTCGGGCTGCTCGTCTTTGTCGATCAGCCCGGCAACCATCTCGATCAGCCAAGGGTTGGCGACCTTGTCCAGTGCGCCCACGCGGAACTGTTCGATCAGCACCACTTCATCGCGCGCAGGGTCGTACGGCAGCACGCATACCGCATCGTGGCGCACAAACAGCTCGCGACTGATCTCGCGCCCCATACCACCGGCAAATAGCTCGTGACGCAGGCGTAACTTGTCGAGCTTGTAAAAGCCCTGGAAGCAATTGGCCCGCTCGATGATTTCGAAGCCCTTGGGCACAGCGTTCAACGCGTCTGACATGGAAATCCTCATTACCTCGAATACTGCTTCGCGCCATCCTACTCCGCACGCCTGTTGGTTTCATCCCTTTCCAGCAACCGCTGGCGCACTCGGGACAGCAGCCCTTCACTCTGTTAGCTTAGTGGCGAACTGAAGGCCGCGCAGACGGTCAAAGGCCGACTTTTCCCTGTTCTGCAAGGATCATCATGACACTTGTCAAACTGACTTCCGTGGCCGTGCTGGCACTCGCTCTGGGCGCCTGCCAGAGCCTGTTCACGCCCAACTACCGGGCCCCGCTCGAGGTCAAGCGCGACGCCTGGGAGCATGTCAAACCCGGCTGCAGCGAGAGCGACTGCCCGCTGGTGAACATCGACATGATCCACTTCCCGGCGCTGCCCAAGCTCGACGGCATCGTCGAAAAACGCCTGCTGCAACTGACCGAAGACAATCAGCATGGCACCGCACCAGGCACCCTGCAGGCCTACGAACAGCAATATCTGGCCAGTGCCGACAAACGTAACAGCAGCTACTTGCAAGCCAAGGTACGCGAGCAGCATGACGGGCTGGTGATCATCGAGTTGTCCAGCTACCTGGACAGCGGTGGCGCCCACGGCATGCCCGGGCGCGGCTTCATCAACTATTCACGCAAGCTGGACAAGGTGCTGACCCTGCAGGACATGCTGGTGCCCGGCCAGGAAGACACCTTCTGGAAAACCGTCGAAGAATCGCACCGTGCCTGGCTGATGAGCGTGGGTATGGACAAGGATGCCGAGTTCGTCAAGACCTGGCCGTTCAAGAAATCGCCGCACGTCGCCCTGACGTACGGCGCGGTAGTGGTCAAGTACGAGGTCTATGCCATCGCGCCCTATTCCATGGGCCACGTGGAACTGAAGATCCCCTACCCGCGCCTGAATGGCGTACTCAAGCCTGAACTGTTTCCCGGCCGCGGCTGAGGCTCAGTAACCCATGCAGCACACCTGCCAGCAGCAATGCGGGCAGGGTCGCGCCCAGTTCCGGCGCCTTGGCGGCAATCAGGTGATAGGCTACCGCCCCGGCAAACCAGGCCACCAACGCCTGCCAGTGCAAGCCATTGACCTGGGCTGGCAAACGGCGTCGACGGACCACGTAGTGGTCCATCAGCACCACACCGAACAGCGGTGCGAACACCGAGCCGATCAGCAACAGGAAGTTTTCGTACTGTGCCAGTGGCGCCAACAGGGCGATCAGGGTGCACAACACGCCGATGGCCAACGCCAGGTGCTCGACCTTCAGCGGTAGCAGCACACCGGTGGAAACCGCCGCCGAGTGAATGTCGGCGAAGGCCTTTTCCGACTCGTCCAGCAGAATAAGCAGCAGCGGAATCCCCATGCCGGCGCCCGCCAGGGCCAGCAGCAAGGCATTGACTTCGCCACTGGCGGCGAACGCCAGCGTGTACGCCACGCCCAGGCTCATCAGCCAGGTGTTACCGATGAAGTAGCCAACGACCGTACCGCCGAACACATGCTTGCCATTGCGGGCAAAGCGCGAGTAGTCCGCGATCAGCGGCAGCCAGGACAGCGGCATGGCGATGACGATATCGAAGCCAACCGCCAGCGACATCGAACCATCCCCGGCACGGTTCCACAGCTCCGCCAGGTCGGCCTTGGCGAACAGGTTCCAGGTCAGCCAGAGGCAGGCGCCCAGCAACAACCAGATGCCCCAGGCGCGCAGCACCTTGCGCACGAAGGCCAGTGGCCCGCTGACAGCCAGCAGGGTGGCCAGGGCACCGAAGCACAGGGTCCAGAGCATGGGGCTGTTCCAGGCACTTTCCTCACCGAACGCCCGTGCACCCAGCAAGCTGGCAGCATCGCGCATGACGATGATCTCGAAAGCGCCCCAACCCACCAGTTGCAGCAAGTTGAGCAGCGCCGGCAAGCGCGCGCCATGGCTGCCCAGGCTGAGTTTCAGGGTACCCATGGCGGACAGCCCAGTGTCACTGCCGATAACCCCCGCCGCACCCAGCAACAGCACACCGACACCGGTGCCCAGGGCGATGGCCAGCACCGCGCCAGCAAGGCCCAGACCTGGCGCCAGCATGGCACCGACTTGCAGCACCATCAGGCCGATGCCGAGGGAAAACCACAGTGAGAACAGGTCGCGAGCACCGAAGATGCGCTGCTGGATGGGGATTGGATGGTCGGGAGAGAACTGGCTGGGTGATGTCATTGTCATGTCCGCAGGAATGATGGTGAGTGGCATGCACCACCCTGTGGGAGCGGGCTTGCCCGCGAACACCGGCAAAGCCGGTGCCATGCACCGCAGTGCTTGCTTCGCGGGCAAGCCCACTCCCACAGGGTAAGGTGCTGCGGTTTAGACTTTGTGGTACAGCTGGCTGCCTTCCTGGCGGAACCGCTCGGCCTGCTCACGCATGCCTTGCTCGACCGTCACATCCACGGCCTCGATCTTGGCAGCGTACTCACGCACTTCCTGGGTGATCTTCATCGAGCAGAACTTCGGCCCGCACATCGAGCAGAAGTGCGCGACCTTGGCCGATTCCTTGGGCAGGGTCTCGTCGTGGAAAGCACGGGCGGTGTCCGGGTCGAGGCCCAGGTTGAACTGGTCTTCCCAACGGAACTCGAAACGCGCCTTGGACAAGGCGTTGTCGCGAATCTGTGCACCCGGGTGGCCCTTGGCAAGGTCGGCGGCATGCGCGGCGATCTTGTAGGTAATGATGCCGGTCTTGACGTCGTCCTTGTTCGGCAGGCCCAGGTGCTCCTTCGGCGTGACGTAGCAGAGCATGGCGCAACCGAACCAGCCGATCATCGCCGCACCAATGCCCGAGGTGATGTGGTCGTAACCCGGCGCGATGTCGGTGGTCAGTGGGCCGAGGGTGTAGAACGGCGCCTCGTCGCAGCACTCCAGTTGCTTGTCCATGTTCTCTTTGATCAACTGCATCGGCACGTGGCCGGGGCCTTCGATCATGCATTGCACGTCGTGCTTCCAGGCAATCTTGGTCAGCTCGCCGAGGGTTTCAAGCTCACCGAATTGCGCGGCGTCGTTGGCGTCGGCAATCGAGCCAGGGCGCAGGCCGTCGCCCAGCGAGAAGCTGACGTCGTAGGCCTTCATGATTTCGCAGATTTCGTCGAAGTGGGTGTACAGGAAGTTTTCCTTGTGGTGCGCCAGGCACCACTTGGCCATGATCGAGCCACCACGGCTGACGATGCCTGTGACGCGCTTGGCGGTCAGGGGTACATAGCGCAGCAGCACACCAGCGTGAATGGTGAAGTAGTCCACGCCCTGTTCGGCCTGCTCGATCAGGGTGTCGCGGAACAGTTCCCAGGTCAGGTCTTCTGCCACACCGTTGACCTTTTCCAGGGCCTGGTAGATCGGCACGGTACCGATCGGCACCGGCGAGTTGCGAATGATCCACTCGCGGGTTTCGTGGATGTGCTTGCCGGTGGACAGGTCCATGACCGTGTCCGAGCCCCAGCGGATGCCCCAGGTCAGCTTGGCCACCTCTTCCTCGATCGAGGATCCCAGGGCGCTGTTGCCGATGTTGCCGTTGATCTTCACCAGGAAGTTGCGGCCGATGATCATCGGCTCGACTTCCGGGTGGTTGATGTTGGCCGGAATGATCGCGCGGCCACGGGCGATTTCCTGGCGAACGAATTCCGGGGTGATTTCTTTCGGGATGTTGGCACCGAAGCTGTGGCCGGCATGTTGCTCATTCAGCAGGCCGGCGGCGCGGGCCTCCTGTAGCTTCATGTTTTCGCGGATGGCCACGTATTCCATTTCGGCGGTGATGATGCCCTGACGGGCATAGTGCATCTGCGAGACGTTGGCGCCGGCCTTGGCACGACGCGGGTTGCGCACATGGGCGAAACGCAGCTTGGCCAGCTCTGCATCGTTCAGGCGCTGCTGGCCGAAGTCGGAGCTCAGACCTTCCAGGCGCTCGGTGTCACCGCGGGCTTCGATCCACGCCGAACGCACATCGGCCAGGCCTTTGCGCACGTCGATGATCACGTCGGGGTCGGTGTACGGGCCAGACGTGTCATACACCAGCACCGGGGCGTTGGCCTCGCCGCCGAAATCGGTCGGGGTGTCATCCAGGCTGATTTCACGCATGGGAACGCGGATGTCCGGGCGCGAGCCTTCGACATACACTTTGCGCGAACGCGGGAACGGTTGTACGGACTGCTGATCGACTTGTGCCGATTCGCTGAGGTTGATCGTTTTTTCTTGTTTGGTCATCACAGGCTCTCCTGACGGCTTCCTAGCAGTGGAATGTCGGGGTGAACCTGAAACGCGCGGACGCACCCTCTTTGGGTGCAGTGCCGGATATGGGGGTGCCTGAAGCTGTATGCAGCTGTGACAATCCCGGACCTGGCACAAGAGGCTCCCCGGGAAGGTGAGCAATCTTGTTCCCTACGCAGGCGCTAACCTGATCAGGTTCAACGGGATCCGCACCTCTGCGATCTCAGCCTTTGCTTCAAGGCACCCCGACAAGAACATGCGCAGTCTAGACTGGAGTGGTCAGCAAAGCCAAGCAGGTAAATGCGCGGATGATGAAAGGCACACCGAGCGATTGTTGCCGGGTGCGCATGGCACTACACTGGCCCATCGCTCGATACTCAACAGTTCAGTAATTAAATTTCGTACAAGGATTGCCTCTATGCTGCGCAAACTCTCACTGGCGATAGCCGTGTCTTGTGCGTCCAACGGAGTGGTCTGGGCAGCGGACGTGCCCTCGACAGTCAAGACCGATCTGGTCAGCGTCTACCAGGAGGCAGTGGACAACAACGCCGACCTGGCTGCCGCACGCGCCGATTACGGTGCGCGCCGCGAAGTGGTGCCGCAGGCCCGCGCCGGGTTGCTGCCAAACCTGTCGGCCGGTGCCGAGATGATGAACACCCGCACCAAGCTGGACGAGCCGTCCATGACGTCCAATCGCAGCGGCAACTCCTGGAGCGCGACCCTGGCTCAACCGATCTTCCGCGCAGATCGCTGGTTCCAGCTGCAAGCCGCCGAAGCCGTCAACGAACAGGCAGCCCTGGAGCTGTCGGCGACCGAGCAAAACCTGATCCTGCAAACCGCGCAAAACTACTTCGCCGTCCTCCGCGCCCAGGACAACCTGGCCGCCACCAAGGCAGAAGAAGCCGCCTTCAAGCGCCAGCTGGACCAGTCCAACGAGCGTTTCGACGTGGGCCTTTCGGACAAGACCGACGTGCTGCAATCCCAAGCCAGTTATGACACTGCACGCGCCAACCGGATCATCGCCGAACGCCAGGTGCAGGATGCCTTCGAGGCCTTGGTGACCCTGACCAACCGTGAGTACACCTCTATCCAGGGCGTGGTGCATAGCCTGCCGGTACAAGTGCCAACGCCCAACGATGCCAAGGCCTGGGTCGAAACCGCCGGGCGCCAGAACCTCAACCTGCTGGCCACCAACTACGCGGTTTCTGCCGCAGAAGAAACCCTGCGTCAGCGCAAGGCCGGGCATGCACCGACCCTGGATGCCGTGGCCAAGTACCAGAAGGGTGACAACGACAGCCTTGGCTTCACCAACCCATCGCAACTGGAGGTGCGCTACAGCGGCGACGTCGAGCAGACCAGCGTTGGCCTGCAACTGAATATCCCGATCTACAGCGGCGGCCTGACCAGCTCGCAGGTACGCGAGGCTTACCAGCGCCTGAGCCAGAGCGAGCAACAGCGTGAAAGCCTGCGCCGCCAGGTCGTGGAAAACACCCGCAACCTGCACCGCGCAGTGAACACCGATGTGGAACAGGTACAGGCGCGCAAGCAGTCGATCATTTCCAACCAGAGCGCGCTGGAAGCCACCGAAATCGGCTACCAGGTCGGTACCCGCAACATCGTCGACGTGCTTGATGCCCAGCGCCAGCTGTACACCTCGGTGCGCGACTACAACAATAGCCGTTACGACTACATTCTCGACAACCTGAGCCTGAAGCAGGCAGCCGGCACCCTGAGCCCGCAAGACCTGCAGGACCTGAAGCGCTACCTGAAACCTGACTACAACCCGGACAAGGACTTCCTGCCACCGGACCTGGCGGCAGCAGCGGCCAAGAACTTCGAGCGCAGGCCTTGAGATAGGGGCTGGACTCTTCGCGGGCTTGCCCGCTCCCACATGGTGCCAAGCCTGAAGGCATGATGCACCTGTGAGAGCTGGCTTGCTGGCGATAGGCCTCCAATATCACTCCAGCCCTGAACGACAACGCCTAGGCGGCTACGGCAATCGTCGAGTCAATGCGTTGCGCCGACATATCACCGATAAGCATAGGCCCCGAAGGTTCAGGGGCGAACGCAGCCATTGCATCAACAAGATTCCCCAGGTTCGGTAGCGAGTGCTCGACAGCAAACAGCGACGCCCCTGCGGAAAGGGCTGAAACCTCTGGCACGGCAACCGCTTCAGATGTGACCATTGCCGGCTGCGCAAAGATAAAGTCCTCCGCTGTCACCTGCGCAACTTCGAGCGCATCCAGGTACAGCATCTTCACAATACCTTCCTGCCCCGGCACTGCCTGGGTATCAACGGCTACACCGTGGATCTGCGCAAAGTCATTGAGTTTGAAGCGCTGGACTTTGCTGACGTGCAGATCCTCGAAGCGACTGATGCCTACCTGGGTCAGGTCAATCTTGTCGATACCGTGTCGGAACCCCCGAAGGGTGTTCTTGTAATCGCTCACACCTTCTTGTTTTGTCACCAGAAACACGCTGGGCGCAACCGTCGGCGGGGAATATATCGTGCCTGCCAACGAAGCCACCAACTGCCCGGAGGCGTCACTGGCAAGCGACACGCCACCTGCACCACCGGTAAGCAGAACATTCGCGCTGACAGGCGGGGTCGTCTGCTCTTCAGGGCTGCCCTCGAAATAACCTGGTGCAGCGGTGAAAGCGTCAAGGAAACGGAAGTTCGCTGACCGCAGTTCGGCAATCGTAGTGTCCGCAAGCGTCAGCTTCTGCCCACTGCCAAGGTCGAGCACAGTCGAATTGCCGTCCTGTTGCACCTGCAAGTCAGTAAACCCTGAACCACCAAAGCCGACCAGGTCGATCACCTCACGCGAAGTCTCGAACTGCTTGAGTACATCGTTACCGCCTGCACGCCTGTGGATGACAAAGCGGTCGGTACCCTCACCCCCCTTGAGGAGATTGTACCCACGGCCACCATCCAGTAATGCCCCTGCGGGCCCGGCAATCAAGGTATCGTCGCCATCACCACTGATAAGGTTTTGCACCGAACCAGGGACTATGGTGAGCGCCGCACCGGCAATACTGGCGCTGCCGCTGGCCAGATCCACCGAGATACTGCGACTTACTGCAGCCGCATTCAACGTATTGCGCCCGCCAGCGGTGCCGCTGATGGCATCGTCAAGCTTCGCGCGCCCTGGGTTTTCTGCCACCAGGTTCGCGTAGTCGTCGGTGAAGTAATAGACATCATCGGTGGTGCCGGGGCTGCCGACGAGGCGCAGCGTCCAGCGATCAAGCATTAGCGGTAAGCCAGCAACAGCATTACGCACCTCGAGTTTCCACTCCCCAGCCGAGCGCTCTGCGCGATGATGGGTCGACATGAACCCATATTTGAACGCTCCTGAACGCGAATCGCCCAGATCGTCATCACCAGAGCCCGGCGCCTTGCCTGTGCGATCGAGCAGTACGCTGCGCGTGCCGCCAGGCGACACCAGCGTGAGCGTCATGTCGCCAAGGCGGCCGACCATCGAGTGGATATCGACCTCCACATGCTCCACCAGCAAATCAGCCGGCAGGGTCAAAGACAAAGTCGCAACCTGTCCCGCCGCAACCTGTTGAGCCACTGGTGCACTGCTGGCTGTCAGCAGCCGCTCATTGGCCTTGGTCGCCCGGCTCCCCCAGGACTCGGCAAGGCGCACCGCGGCGCGGGCGTCGATCATGCCAAAGCCATAGTCGTGGCTGGCGTGCATGCCACCGCCATTCCAATTGCGCCCTGCGTTGTAAGCCCATTGGGTTGATGCGTCATCCACTTTGCGCGCAGACAGTGCGAGGATCTGCTGAACATCCCGGTAACCCAACCCCGGGTTGGCCTGCAACATCAACGCCACCACGCCTGAGACGATCGGCGCGGCGAAGCTGGTGCCCTGAGTCGTGCTGTAGGCGCTGCCGACCGACGCACCGCGCTCCGCTTCAAGGCTGACGCCACTGGATAAAACATGGCTCCCCGGTGCAGCGACCAGCAAGCTGGAGCCTGGATTGGAAAAGGGTGCCGTGGCAGCTTGCAGTACCGAGAGGTCTGCCTTTGCATTGATGGCCGCCACTTCAATGGCGTGGCGGTTGTTGTTGGTCAGCGAGCCCTGTGCATTACCGCCTTTATGGCGCTGGTTGCCACCAGAGGCGACGACGATGGTGCCTAGCCCGCCACGGCCGTTGGTGGCGGCAAGAGTAGTGCTGAATGCCAGCGCCAGAGCAGTGTCGACTTTTCCTTCTGGAACATTTGTGAGCCCGAAGTCCGTTTTGAAACCCCAGCTGTTGTTGGCTATGTCGTAGTTGACCATTTGCCCCAGATTGGTCAGGTCATCGCCTTTGTTGGCCAGGTAGTGCCCGCCGATCTTCGCATCATGTGCGATGCCGATCCCTCCTTGATCATTGCGCGCGCCAACCATGACCCCAGCCACTTGAGTGGCATGATTGGACGCCAGGGCGGGCAGCGTGCCATTGGTGCGTTGGGTTTGCAGCCAGATGGGATCGATATTCGGCTTGAGATCGGGGTGCCCGATGTCGAAGATTTCCGGCGCCACGGCAAACTCCCCACCCGGCTCGAACTGCCCTATCCTCACCCCCTTGCCCGTGAAGTCACGCCATACCGGCGCGACATTGATCTCGTCCAGATACCACTGCCGCCCCGACAGCGGGTCAGCGGGGGATTGTTCATGGCGCAACGTTACCGTTGCCCGCAAGGGTGCTGATGCAGCACTGCCCACTTCGGTCACACTCATGGACGCGTTGCCGGCAGCATCGACCAAGTCGTAGCGGAAACTGACATCACCGTCATGGCCTGGCAACGGCGTGACCTCCACATCACCCTGCTCGTTCAGCCGCACTGTTGCACCCTTGCCAGCGCTGACTGAGGCGATGCGCAATGGCCCGTTGCTGCCAAGTGGCTGATCATTGCCCAGCAGCGCCGTTGCAGGGACTATCAGCGCCGTGTCAGTGGTGGCGAATGTAGCCAGTTGCTCAGGCGAGAGCCTGTCGCCGATTGGCATGGCGCCCCCGCCGAGAAGATCGATGGCAGCAATGTCGGCGAAGCTGAGTTTCTGGATGTTGCTCAAGCTCAGACGGCCATCTCGTCCCGCCACGGTGTCGGTGATCAGGTGGCCCGATTCGGTACGTGTGATCAGGTACTCGTCGTGAGCACCATGCAAACTGACCAGGTTGGTGCCTGCGCCTCCGTCGATCGTGGCATCGCCGCGTCCGGCCTCGATCACGTCATCGGCAGCACCGCCCGTAATCCGATCAGCGCCACCACCGGCGTAAATGATACTTCCGCCCGCCGAGGCCCGGATGCGATCCCCCTTGGGGCCCGCATAGATCACCGACTTGCCGGTACCGCCAATGATGTCGTTACGGCCTGTACCCCCCACAAGCACATCGTTGCCGCCCCCGCCAATCAGCAAGCTGTCGCCCGAGCCGCCCTTGATGAAAACTCCGCGTTGACCGCCGCTGGCGATGATGTCCTTACCCCGCCCGCCTTGCGCAATGGTCAGCCCGGCCTTGGCCATGTTCAGCCCAACGCCATGCTCCCCCACGATCAGTGCCGTGTCGCGCCCACCATTGCCCTGCACGTTCGCCCAATCGTCGCTGGCACTGATCACGAATACATCGTCGCCCGCCCCGCCGTGATAGGTGTTGCTGCCACCGCCACCAACCAGCCAACTGCCCTCTGGAGCCGCGGTCAAGACATCATCGCCCGCGCTGCCGTACAGCGTCTGTACGCCGAGCGCTGCGGCGTCCAGCGTGCTGCCTTGAGCACTCTGGCTGATGTAGGCCCTTCGGGAAGTGGGCCCGCTTGACGAAGTCAGTAGAGTGCCACCCTCCTGGGCCTCGATCCGATTACCGACGGTATCGGCGAGAAACCTCACCGCCAGTACTTCCCGGTCCTCACCATTAACAGTGAAAGCGCCTCGGGAAATGACCTCGTTACCCTGACGCACCTCTCCTACCGGCTCGACCTGGCCGAGCTTGATCTGGCTAACGCCATGCTCCTGCAATGCCCTCAGCTCACCGGCATCGGCACGCCCGTCATGGTTGCCATCGACCCACACCTTCAATTGCGCCCAGACGGCGTCTTCAACGTTGATGACGCCATCGGCGTTGGCGTCAACACTTGCCAGGGCGGCGAAGCCATCCTTGAACAGCGTTTCACCGGAGTTGCCGTCGCTGCCTGCCTTGCCGCCGTAGTATTCGGAGAACAGCTGGCTGACGTTGCTCACCTGGCCGGTACCGTTGTCATGCACCAGCATGCCGGTCAGCCGGTCTGCCCAGCCGGTGCGGCGCAGTGAACCACTGTTATCGATATCGAACAGTACGCCTTCCTCGATACCCGTCAGACCAACGCCCTTGCCGCTGAGGTCGAGCAAGAGCGGGTCGACAAACGTGTTCACCGTGGTCATTGCTGCCAACCCGTTGAGTACCACGGCATTGCGCAGGCTGAAATCCGGTTGTTCATTGCCATCACGATAGAACTGAGCCAGATGCTGATTGGGTCGCACATTGGGATCGATCTGGAGCTCGCCGGGGCGAACACCACCGGTGGCCAAACTGCCCAACTGAGCGGAGGTGAAGTCGGTGTTGTCGAGGGTGCTGTCGGTGAATGCGATACTGTGGGTCAGGCGACGATCGACGTAGCCGTTGGAGACGTCATTGCGGATATCGTCCTGGCCTTGGAGGTCGCGGCGGGATTCGGTTGTGGGGGTGATTTCGATGTTCAAGGATGGATCTATAGCCCCAGGGTTCTCGGAATCTACGAGCTCGGAGATCACACTGGCCAAGCCATTTCCCGCAACTTCTCCTATTGAATAAAGAAACGATGCAATGGCGGTCGGCGAATCAATACGAGATTTCCAGTACTTGGCCATGCCACGCATATCATCCGGTGCCACTACAGTGCTATAAGCCATTCTACTATCAGTCTGAATGGACAACCAAAACTCACTACCCGGGCTTCCCGCCGCATCCAGTACCTTTTTCCAATATGACTCACGATGCTCCGGATGGGTTAACTCAAACACAGAATTCAAAGTCCAGGCATCTTTCGACCTACCCAAGTTTTTAAATACTTTACTATGGAACGCCCAAACTTCCTTATGATTTGGATCACCATCCACCTTACCACCCATCACCCTGCGTTCTTGAAGTTTCAAATAAGCTTTGCCCATTTCCAATCTTACTTATTCAACATCTGCCTCACTCATGGGGCGCCCGGCATCTGCCTCAGTTCGTTTCATGAAATTTATAGCAGCCAACCCTGCTATGGAGTTGCCTTTAGCAACGCCATTGGCAAGCACGGCATATCGGTCCCCCTTCATAGCCATATAGTCATACATATCGCCAACACCTTTGGACTCAAAAATTTTACGCGCAACCGCTATATCTTCTTTTGTCAACCCCGACATTTGCCACCTCATCTTCTGCTATTAATTAAAAAATCGACCACTGAGCGCCTCACTTCCAACCATCGCATTAACTTATCAGGGCGCATTATCACCTCGACTAGTACGTCTCCAAACACCACAAAGGTCATTTCACACGAATAGTAATTCGGCACTTTCGGGCGCCAACTGCAATACCCCACAGCAGCCAAGTCATCGAGCTCACCCTGCCAATAGATAAGCTTCTTGTGATTTTCCAAAGTCGTGTCACGCGCCTCTACACGATAGAGGCTGCTTGACTCATCGTACTCAGCAAGCGTTATTGTTTCTGCTGGGCTTTTCCGCAAAAGAAACTCGAGTTGACGCCGTAAATCCCCCTCTCTTGCAGTTATCGGGCCCACTGCGACCAACAGCCCCTCATGCTCCAAGCCCTGCCGGAACACTAAACTGTCATCCGCCGGCTCGAGCTCTGGCCAGGTCATTGACAAAAATACAGATACCAGGTTTGCGTCACAGCCTTTTTTGTTATAAATAAAGCCAGGATCAAAAGAGCTTTTTCCCTCATATTCTGGCCAAAATGGAAAGTACAACCTAGAGAACTTGTACACTTCCCCTGAAATTCTGCCGCACACGAAAGGATCAAACGTTACCTCCCCTGGCTTCCAAGGTTCGCTTTTCCAAGCCACAACTATCATCACCAGCACGGGAGTCAACAAGAGTACAGCGGAGCAAAGCCTCAAAAAACTCCAAGCCCATAGGAAAAACAAACATGGTATTTTTCTCATAATGACTTAGCGCTCCTTCAAGCTTTCTCGGACATGCAACCAAAAGAGGGCAGAATCTAACTTTGATCATTTCCCTTCTCCTTGCCTTACACCTCGCCTTGCAATTCTTCAATTCTATTAACCACACACCTCAACTCACCCCGCAAAAAAATCAACACTCACAAGAGCCAGCCCTCTTATCACGCTAAGCCTGACGCGCCTCTTCCACATCGGACATTTCCATCCTGATCATTTATCGACCCGATACCTCGCAGCATTCATGAAAAACTCACCCACTGCCAAAGCAATGTTATGCCACTCCCCAAGCCTCTCCCATAAAAACTCCACATTAACAATTGCATCCCCTCCGGGTATCAAAAACTTCAAATAGCAACGCGAGTAATTGGCCTTGGGTTCCACCCAGTTGCAATAACCGATGTATTGCATGCGTCCCTTGGCCTCCAGCCAGAAAAAGCCCTTGCGCCGATTAGGAAATTCACTATCAACACCCTCGAGAAAATTTAGGCCGAGATCTTCGTTCAGCTTGCTAGCCTTAACTAGAGCCGCGGGTGTTTCACGAAGATAATGCTGGAGCTGTTTTCTCAACCCTGCTTCCCCATGCAGCCAAGGCCCAATTGCGACCGATATCCCATCAAAGCGAAAAGACGTCGCCTCACCGTAAGAGACGGGCTGCATCTCCGGCCAACTCATTGCCATATAGAGTGACGCCAAGTTTGCACCACAGCCTTTTTTGATATTTATAAATACCGGCTCCCAAGAACTCTTGCCCTCATCCTCAGGCCAATAGATCACATACTTCCTAGGGAGCTCATAAACAACACCCGAGACCTTTCCACACACCATTGGATTAGGGGTCGTCAGCTTCTTCGGCGCCCAAGTCGGAGTAATAACAATGGCGACCAATAACCACACCACACTTAGCAACAACAACAATTTGCTAAACCCCCACAGCACCAAACCAAATCTTCTACACAGCGTAATTAGCTTTCCGAACAGCACCTTCACAAAGAGAAAGATATACCTGTAACTAATCATCACCCCTCCCTAGAGCCAGCCTGCCCATATCAGCCACTAAGCAAACTTCGCTTCAGACAATGCATGAACTTTTCCAAAATTTCTTTCGCACAACACGGAAATGCTGCTCCCAGCCCCAAACGCATCTGAACCACCGAGACCGACAGCACAGCAACTCGCCATACCAGCCAATATTATTGCACTACAGATCCGCAGTAAGCTCCAAGCCGCTCTATATACAATGCACGCATTTTTATATTTCATTTATCGCTCCTTCAGACTTTCCTTTGCATGCCGCTGCAGGGGACTCAAGAAGAAACTGATAACCCTGCGCCTATCCACAATCACTTCTGCACGCACAGCCATGCCCGCCGTCAACGGCAAGTCGTTATCCCCTACGCGCAAAGCTTCCTTGGCCAACTTGATTCGAGCGCTATACAAAAGACCGTGCCTATCATCCTCAATGGCATCATCGGAAATACTCTCCACCACCCCCGGTACAACGCCATACCTGGTAAAGGTGAATGTCTCGATCTTCACTTCCACGTGCTGACCCGGAAAAACAAAGCCGATATCTTTGTTCTCGACTTTCACTTCCACTTCCACCGGCTCGCCCGTCGGCACAATGACCATCAGTGTCTGCGCGGGTGTAACCACCCCGCCCTGTGTATGGATCGCCAACTGCTGGACGGTGCCGTCAACGGGGGATGTCAGCACCTTGAGGCGATGCCGCTGCTCGGCCTTGTTCAACTCCTGCTCAAGGGTTGCAATGCGCCGTTGCGCCTCACCGTGAAGATCGAGCATGGCTCTGCGCAGTTGAGCAATGGCACCGCTACGGCGGTGCTGAGCAGCAAGCCGTGCAGCGTTCAGTTCGTCGATGCGCGAGCGCTGGAGTGCCAGTTCGCGTTCCTGCTCCAGGCGGGCCTGCTCCTTTTCCAGGTAGGTGTGCTTGGCCACGGCCGATTCGCTGAACAACAGCTTGTAATCCGCCGTCAATTGGCGGGTGATCACCAACAGTTGCCGGAGCGCGTCAGCCCGCCCCTGGGCGGAACGGATTTCGGCAGCGCGTTGACCGATTTCGGCATCGGCCTGTTCCAGCGTGGCCTGCAACTCCAGGTATTGCCCCTCCAGCCAGCGCTGCGCGCCTGCCTGCTGCGCGGCCGTGGCCTGCGGTATCAATGGTGCCAGGGAGGCAGGTGCCACATCGCCGTCCAGCGCACTCAGCAGTGTGCTGGCGCGGGCCTGGTCGATCTGTGCAGCCAGCAGTTCGCTGCCCAGGCGCTTGATATCAGCCTCGGTCAACTGCCCTTCCAGTTCGACCAGCACATCGCCTTTGCGCACCGGCTGGCCATCGACGACGTGGATCGACTGCACCACCGCGACCTCGCTGGCCTGTATCAACTTGCTCCTGCCACTGGGCACGATCTTGCCTTCGGCACTGGCGATGACATCGATCTCACCGATGCAAGCCCAGGCAAGCGCCAGCCCGATGAACATCAGCAGGCTCCACTGCAGGTAGCGCGGCAAGGGATGCACTGGCGTTTCCTGCAAGGACAGTGCCGCAGGTAAAAAGGCCAGTTCGTCGGCTTCACGTACGGGGCCGTCCATGCTCCGGCGCTTTCGCCATGCCGTCCTCCACGCATCCCGGTAGAGCTCGGCAAGGTCCTTGAACGCCACACTCATACGGCGGCCCCGAGCTGCAGTTGATGCAGGTAGGCATAGGTGCCCTGTGGATAACCCAGCAGCTCATCATGAGTCCCTTGCTCGATGATCTGCCCACGCTCCATGACCACGATGCGGTCGGCATGACGTACTGCCGAAAGCCGATGGGCAATGATGATGACCGTGCGCTGCGCGCAAATCCGCACCATGTTTTGCTGGATGATCCGTTCGGACTCATAGTCCAGCGCACTGGTGGCTTCGTCGAAAATGAGGATGCGTGGATTGCCGAACAGCGCTCGGGCGATGGCTATGCGCTGTCGCTGCCCACCCGACAGGCTGGCGCCGTGCTCACCAATCAGGGTTTCGTAGCCATCCGGTAATTCGAGGATGAACTCGTGAGCACCCGCCAGCGTCGCTGCGGCGATTACTTCTTCAAGCGGTGCCGCTGGGTTGCCGAGGGCAATGTTCTCGCGCACGGTGCGCCGAAAAAGCACGTTGTCCTGCAACACCACACCGATCTGCCGACGCAGTGACGCCACATCGGCTACCGCCAGGTCAGCACCGTCAAGCAATACCCGCCCCCGCTCGGGTGAGTACAGCCGCTGAATCAAGCGTGTCAGCGTGCTCTTGCCTGACCCCGAGCGACCTACAACGCCTATCACTTCTCCGGCGGCGATCTTCAGGCTGACATCGCGCACCACTTCGCCCCCGTCCGGCCGATAGCGAAAACACACACGATCGAGCTCGATCTGCCCGACAAGTGTGGGCAGCACCGTGCCCTTGCCTTGGTTGACCTCGGTACGGGTGTTGAGAATGTCGCCCAGGCGTTGAATCGATACCCCTGTCTGCTGGAAGCTGGTCCAGAGTTGGGCCAGGCGGATGATGGGCTGCGACACGCGCCCTGCGAGCATGTTGAAGGCGATCAGCTCGCCCACCGTGAGTGCGCCTTCGATGACCAGCCGGGCCCCCAGCCACAAGGTGGCTACCGTGACCAGTTTGCCGATCAGGCCGACGCTTTCATTGGCCAGACTGGAAAGGTTCTGGGTCTTGAAACTGGCAGATACATAAGCAGCCAGCTGATCATTCCAGCGCCGGGTAACCTGAGGTTCCACGGCCATCGACTTCAGTGTGTCGATGCCGTTGACCGCCTCGACCAGAAAGGCCTGGTTCTCGGCGCCGCGTTGGAAGCTTTGATCAATCAACGCCCGCAGTAGCGGAGTAACGACCAGGGATACGAGAAAATAGAAAGGCAGCGAGCCAACGACGACCAGCGTCAACCATCCGCTATAGAGGAACATGACAGCGATGAAGACCACCGAGAACAGCACATCCAGCACTAGCGTGATGCTGTTGTTGGTCAGGAAACTTCTGATATTCTCCAGTTCTCGCACTCGGGCAACCGAGTCACCGACTCGCCTGGCGTGAAAATAGGCGGTGGGAAGATCGATCAAATGCCTGAACAGTTTTGCACCCAGTTCGACATCGATTCTTGACGCTGTATGAGCTGCCACATAGGTACGCAACCCACTCAGCAATGTTTCAAATAGAACGACGACCAATAAACCCAAGGCGATAACATCCAGCGTGGTCAAACCGCGATGCACCAGGACTTTGTCCATTACCACCTGAAAGAACAAAGGCGTCAGCAAAGCCAGTATCTGAATGACCAGGGAAACCACGAGCACTTCGCCAAATAGCCGCCTGTACTTCACCAGGGCAGGAATGAACCAGGTAAAGTCGAAGCGTGACAGCCCGAGGGGCAACTGGGCATTGGAGCGAACCAGAATGAGTTCTCCCGACCAGCGCACCACCAGTTCCGCGAAGGTCAGCGCTTGCGGCGCGCGGGAATGGGGGTCCTGCACCAGAACCTGCTCGCCCTCCACGCGCGCGATGATGAAGTACTCACCACGCGCATCCACTGCAATAGCGGGCAAAGGCGTATGCTGCAGCCGGGCCGGATCGACGCTGCGGTGTCTGGCCTTGAGGCCAAGTTGCTGAAATGCCCGAAGTAGTGTGCTGGTAGAGAACCGCTCACCCGCTGCTGCATGATCGTGCTGCAACTGCTCGGCAGAGACGGCAACACCATGGTAACGCGCCAGCGTGATAAGACACACCAGCCCACTTTCAATAGTGTTGGCATTGCCATCAGATAAATCAGCCATCACGCCACCTCTTATGAAAATCGGACATGAGGCGATACTAGCCCGAAGCAATAGGACAAACGTCCTACAAGCTTCCGACGCAAGCGTGTGACACTTCTGACTTTTAAAGTCTATTCGTAGGAAGTTTCCTAAAGGCGAGAAATCCAGTGTAGGAAGTCATAACTTACGCCGTAGGAATAAATAACCAGAATCAGACATACCCACTCTAGACCGGGTCTTTGAGTGGATATGTCGATTATCAGCGGATCAAGGCCCCCAGACCCTCGAGCAATCGCTGCAAAGCCCCCTGATTGGCCCGCATCACCGCCCTGCCCGCCTCGCCCATGCGCTGGGCATCCTGCGGCAGTTCCACCAGACGGCGCACCGCGCCGGCCAGCCCGTCAGCATCATCCACCTGCTGCAACGCACCCGCCTCGCGCAGCATCGCGCTGATTTCGAGGAAGTTGAACACATGCGGCCCCATGAGCACCGGCAAGGCCAGCGCCGCAGGCTCCAACGGATTGTGCCCACCGGTCGGCACCAGGCTGCCACCGACGAAGGCAATGTCGGCCAGGGCATACAGGAACAGCAGTTCGCCCATAGTGTCGCCCAGCAATACCCGCGTTTGCGCATCGACCAGCGTGCCGGCAGAGCGGCGCACGGTGGTGAACTGCTCGCTGCACAGCGCATGCACTGCATTGAAGCGCTCGGGATGGCGCGGCACCAGGATCAGCAAGGCATCGCCATGCACCTGCAACAACTGCCGATGCGCCTGCAGGATCAAGGCATCTTCACCTTCGTGGGTGCTGGCGGCGATCCACACAGGGCGCTGGCCGCCCCCCCACTGTTCACGCAATGCCCTGGCGCGCGGCAACAGCTGTTCGTCGATCGTCAGGTCGAACTTGATCGAACCGGTGACTCGCACGCGCTCAGGGCGTGCACCCAGGTCACGGAAGCGCTGGGCCTCGGTTTCGGTCTGCACGGCAATCAGGCTCATCTCGGCCAGCATCGGCCGGGTCAGCCTGGCAAAGCGCCCATAGCCACGGGCCGAGCGCTCGGACAAGCGCGCATTGGCCAGCGCCACCGGAATGCCGCGCCTGGCACACTGGTGAATGTGGTTGGGCCAAAGCTCGGTTTCCATGATGATGCCCAGCTTAGGCTGCACATGATCGAGAAAACGCCCCGCCGCCCAAGGCAGGTCGTAGGGCAGGTAGCAATGCTGCACGCGTGGTTCGTTGGCGAACAGGGCGCGAATGCGCTCGGAGCCGGTAGGGGTCATGCAGGTCAGTGTGATCGGCAGCTCCGGGTAAGCCTTGAGCAAGGCACGCACCATGGGTGCGGCCGCAATGCTCTCGCCCACCGATACCGCATGTACCCAGATACCACCCTGGCGCATGGCCGGCAGCTTGAAAGCGAAGCGCTCGCCGATACGCTGGCCATAGGCCGGCGCCTTGCGCGCGCGCAGGTACAGGCGCAGCGCAACCAGCGGCAGGCCCAGGTGAAACAGCAAGGTATAGAGAGTTCTGTTCATGGCGGATAAGTCTACCCGATCGCGCGAAGGTGCACTGCAAAGCGCTCGGCCAGCCACTGCGCAGCCGGGCCCAGAGGTTCATCGCGGCGCCAGGCCAGCTCTGCCACCAAGGCCGGCGGCCGCCAGTCGCTGTCCAGTTCGACCATGTGCGCCTGGTAGGTCGGGTACTGCACCACATGCCGGGGTAACCAGGCCCAGCCCAGGCCGCGCATCAGTAGTTCGGCCATGGCGTAGAAGCTGTCGGCACGCCAGACCTGCGGGCTGATCGCTTCGCCGCCGGGGTAACCGCTTTGTTGTGGCGTGATCAGCAACTGCCGGTGGCGGGCCAATTGTTGCCGGGTAACCCGGCCTTCGCCCGCCAGCGGGTGGCCGACCGCGCACACCGTGACCATCTCCACGCTGCCCAAGGCACGGCGTTCCAAGGAAGCCGGGATGCTTTCGTGGAGGAAGAACAGGCCCAGATCGGCGCGGCGCTCCACCAGCTTGCGCGCCACATCGCCCTGGGCTCCGCTGGCCAGTTGCACCTCCAGGAACGGGTAGCGGCTAGCCAGTTCGTCAAGGCTGTCGATCACCGGCTGATACGGCATGGCTTCGTCCTGAGCGACCCGCAGCAAGGCCTCCTGCCCGCGCATCAGGGCCAGGGCGCGGCCATCCAGGCGTTCGCACTGGCGTAACAATTCGCGGGCGTCTTCCAGCAAGGCGCTGCCGTTTTCGGTCAATTTCGGTTGCCGGCCGCTGCTGCGCTCGAACAGGGTGACCCCTAGGTCTGTTTCGAGCAGCGCGATGGCGCTGCTGATCGCCGACTGGGCTTTGTGCTGCTCACGTGCCACCGCGGAGAACGAGCGCAGTTCTGCAACGCGCAGAAAGGTACGCAATTGTTCAAGGTTCCATTGCTCGGCCATCAACCTATCTCCCCAATTGATAGGTAATGACTTTACCCCATCCATGCAACGTCTAGAATGCCCGCTCAGTAACGGAGGATCCCGCCATGAATGCCTATACCTACCTCGCCATTGCCATCTGCGCCGAAGTCGTCGCTACCGCCTCGATGAAGGCGGTTAAAGGCCTGAGCACGCCGTTGCCACTGCTGCTGATGGTGGTTGGCTATGGCATTGCGTTCTGGATGCTGACGCTGGTGGTACGCAGCATTCCGGTGGGGATTGCCTATGCCATCTGGTCGGGGCTGGGGATTGTGCTGATCAGTGTGGCGGCGCTGGTGATCTATGGGCAGAAGCTGGATATGCCGGCGATGCTTGGCATGGCCATGATCGTGGGTGGCGTGGTGGTGATTCAGCTGTTTTCGAAGACCGCTGGGCATTGAGAGCCCGTGTGCGGGGCTCGCCGACGATAGGGCCCTCACAGGTATAGCCTGTATACTTGCCAGCTGTCCCAGTCTTCGAGGTACCGCCATGCCATCTGCCATTTCCACTGACGTGCTGATCGTCGGCGCCGGGGTCGCAGGCCTCTGGCTCAATGCCCGCCTGCGCCGCCTGGGCTACTCGACAGTGCTGGTGGAGCGCGCCAGCCTTGGCGGCGAGCAGACCATCAAGTCGCAGGGCATCATCCACGGCGGCACCAAATACGCCCTGCACGGCGCCCTGACCGGCGCCTCGGAAGCCATCGCCGACATGCCGCGCCGCTGGCGCGAAGCCTTGGCCGGCAACGGCGAACTCGACCTCGGGCGTACCCGCCTGCTCTCCGATGCCCACTACCTGTGGTCGCCGGGCACCTTGGCCGGCAACCTCACAAGCTTCTTCGCCAGCAAGGCCGTGCGCGGCCGGGTCGACCAGGTCAAGGGTGACCAGCTGCCACCCGCACTGCAGGACCGCGCGTTCAAGGGCAAGGTGTATCGCCTGGCGGAACTGGTGGTCGATGTCCCCAGCCTGCTGGCCAACCTGGCCGAGCTGGCCGGCGAGTCCTTGCTGGCAGGTGAACGCATCGAACCCTTGCGTGAAGCTGATGCGTTGGTCGGCCTGCGTGTGGACGACCGGGAAATCCGTGCCCAGCGCATCGTGTTGAGCGCCGGAGCCGGCACGGAAGGCTTGCTGCAGGCGCTGGGCCTGGATCAGCCAGCCATGCAAACCCGCCCGCTGCATATGGTCATGGCCAAGGGCCCGAACCTCAAACCTTTGTACGCCCACTGCCTCGGCGGCGGGCCCAAGCCGCGGGTAACGGTGACCACCCATCCGGCAGCCGATGGCCAGTGGGTCTGGTACCTCGGTGGGGACCTGGCCGAAGCCGATGGCGTGGCGCGCGAGCCTGCAGCGCAGATAGCTGCAGCGCAGAAGGAAATCGCCAACCTGCTGCCCTGGGTCGATCAGAGCCTGGTGCGCTGGGCCACACTGCGCGTCGACCGCGCTGAGCCTGCACAATCTGGCCTGGCACGCCCGGACAACGCCTTCCTTGCCGACCAGCAGCGCCTGCTGGTGGGCTGGCCGACCAAACTGGCACTGGCACCGGACTTCAGCGACCGGGTAATCAGCCACCTGGAGCGCGACGGCATTCGCCCACAAGCACAGGCCGACCTGACCGACCTGCCACGCCCTCCGCTGGGCGTACCGGCCTGGGAGCAACTGCTGCCATGAGCCTGCCAACCCTGCACGAATTCCATCGCCCGCTGGGCAGCACCGGCCTCAAGGTCTCGCCACTGGGCCTCGGCACGGTCAAGCTGGGCCGCGATCAGGGCGTGAAGTACCCCACTGGCTTCACGATCCCCGGCGATGAAGACGCCCGCCTGTTACTGGCCCAGGCCCGCGAGCTTGGCATCAACCTGATCGACACCGCCCCGGCCTATGGCCACAGCGAAGAACGCCTGGGCCCGCTGCTGCGCGGCCAACGTGATGAATGGGTCATCGTCAGCAAGGTCGGTGAAGAGTTCGAGGAGGGCCTGTCGCATTTTGACTTCAGCGCCGCCCACACCCGCCGCTCGGTTGAGCGCAGCCTGCGCCGACTCGAGACCGACCGCATTGAACTGGTGCTGGTGCATTCCGATGGCAACGACCTGGCCATCCTCGAACAGCAGGAGGTCTACCAGACCTTGGCCGAACTCAAGCAGGAGGGCAAGATCCTTGGTTTCGGGCTGTCCGGCAAGACCGTCGCCGGCGGCCTGAAGGCGCTGGAGCAGGGCGACTGCGCCATGGTCACCTACAACCTCAACGAACAGGCAGAACGCCCGGTGCTGGACTACGCTGCCGAACACGGCAAGGCCATCCTGGTAAAGAAGGCCTTGGCGAGCGGGCACATCTGCCTGGCCCCGGGCGTCGACCCGGTGCAGGCCAGCTTCGAGCTGCTGTTCGCCCACCCGGGCGTCAGCAGTGCTATTGTCGGCACCATCAACCCGTTGCACCTGGCCCACAACGTGGCCACCGTCGCCCGCATCCTGGGCCAGCATTGAGTTACCTCAGGCCTCCGACTCAGGGCCTGGAGACTGACCCGACGCAAGGAGGAGCCTCGTGGCGCGAACGCTGATCCGCAAGAACCCGAGCAACTTCAAGACACTGCCATTGCATGTCGAGGCCACGCCCGAAGGCTTGATCTACCAAAGCATCGGCATGCCGCTGAACTTTGCCCAGACCCAGCAACGGCGCAAGGCCATCCAGTTACCCGACGCGCAACACTTCGTGGTCGAACTGGCCAACCTGGGCGTGTCAGTGCGCCTCACGCTGCATTGGCAGAACCGCGATTACTGGGTACTGGTGCGTCAGCGCCGACAAGACCGTGGCGATGTGGTGCTGAAACTGATTTCCGGTTATGTACCGGCGCAGGAGCTGAACCTGCCGCTGCACACGGCTGTACAGGAAGTGGCCGAGGAGTGCCTGCTGGAAACCCCGGAAGGTTGGCTGAGCGGGCGCTTCAACGACACCTGGCTGCCCGTACCCTACGCCGCCGCCCTGCACTACCGCGAAACACCCCACTTCGTGCTGGCGCCCCAGTCCGGTGCCGCGCGCCCGGTGCATTGCGGCAAGCTGATGCTACTGGAGCGCCCACGGGCCTATGTGCACCTGCCGACCGCTTCGCTACAGCTGATCTATGACATGCGCCTGCAAGTGCCCCGTGACGCCAAGAAACTCAGCTTGTTCCACGTTGACGAGCGGCTGGAGGGCGACCAGTTGGTGGCGCGGCTCAACCGCAAACGGCCCGACCTGTACCTGATGCCATTGAAGGACGGCCTGCCACTGGCAGAGCTGTATACGCTCAAAAAGGATGAGCTGGTGCCGGCGAGTACGCGTGGGTTGTACCTGGCAGAAAGTTTTGCCCGGCAGGAAGGCTGGGTGGTGGCAGATGAACGGATACGCTGGAAGGATTGGGTGAAGCAGCAAGGTTTGGTGGAAAGCAAGCCCGCACGGGCGTCGCACTTGCAACGGTTTGGCGACAAGGCGCGAGCACTGCTGGAGCGGGCACGTACCTCGCTGAACAAGTGACATCCCGGAGGCTTTCACCTGCTTGCTGGGGCGGGTAAACCCGCCCCAGCAGAGGGCCGCCACAGCAGCCCCAAGGTCAGATCAGTTCTTGCGAATTTTCTCGACAATCGCCGTGGTCGAACTGTTCTCGACCAGCCCCAGCACCTTCACGGTGCCGCCATAGCCCTTGACGATATCAGCGCCCACCACTTGGTCGATGCCATAGTCGCCACCCTTCACCAACACGTCCGGCTTGACCTGGCTCAGCAGGTTTTCCGGGGTGCCTTCCGGGAAACTGATCACCCAGTCCACCGCGCCCAGACCGGCCAGTACGGCCATACGCCGGTCAACGCTGTTGATCGGCCGGCCCGGTCCCTTCAGGCGGCTTACCGAGGCATCGTCATTTACCGCAACGATCAGGCGATCACCCTGGGCCCGCGCCTGCTCCAGGTAGGTGACATGCCCGGCATGCAGGATGTCGAAGCAGCCATTGGTAAAGACGATCTTCTCGTTGTGCGCCCGCGCGTCATCAATGGCCAGTAGCAATTGCTCCAGGCCCAGCACGCCGCGTTCTGAGCCTTCCTCACGCTGGATGGCCCGGCGCAGTTCAGGGGCGCTGATGGCAGCCGTACCCAGCTTGCCGACCACGATGCCCGCCGCCAGATTGGCCAGGGCCACCGCATGGGGTAGGTCCTCACCCGCGGCAATGGCCGCGGCAAGGGTGGAGATGACGGTATCGCCGGCACCGGTAACATCGAACACTTCACGTGCCCGTGCTGGCAGGTGCAACGCCGGCTGACCAACACGCAGCAGGGTCATGCCATGCTCACCGCGGGTGACCAGCAAGGCACCCAGGTCCAGGTCCTGCAGCAATTGCAAGCCCTTGGCGACCAGTTCGGCCTCATCGACGCAACGGCCAACGATGGTCTCGAACTCGCTGAGGTTCGGGGTAATCAGACTGGCGCCACGGTAGATGGAAAAGTCCTTGCCCTTGGGGTCGGCCAGCACCGGAATACGCTTGGCGCGCGCCGCCTGGATCAGGTCTTGGTGATTCTTCAATGCACCTTTGCCGTAGTCAGACAGCACCAGCACCTTGACACCTTCGAGCAGGCCATCGACCTCCGCGCCCAGCGACAGCGGGTCGGTGGCGAACGGCTCTTCGAAATCGATACGCAGCAACTGCTGGTGACGGCTCATGACCCGCAGCTTGACGATAGTCGGCTGGTGCGCGATGCGCTGGAATACCGAACGGACACCGGCAGCCTGCAGACTGTTGGCCAGGCTGTCGGCAGCCTCATCCTGGCCGGTAACGCCGATCAGCGAAGCCGGCGCGCCCAGCGCAGCAATGTTCAAGGCAACGTTGGCCGCACCGCCGGGGCGATCCTCGATCTGATCGACCTTGACCACCGGGACTGGCGCTTCAGGCGAAATACGCGAAGTACCGCCATGCCAGTAGCGGTCGAGCATGACATCGCCGACCACCAGTACCGGGGCTTGATCGAAACGCGGCATGGACAACTTCATGGGCAACCCATATGGAAATAATGAACAGGGGCAGGATATTAGCACAGGGTAGTCAATGGCTTTATGGCCAGATCATCCCTGGAAAATTCCCGTGACAATCGGGGCCATGACGGCCCCGATCAAGGAGGGTTCAGGTGATATCGGCCTTGGCCGGCTCATCCAGCCCCATGGCATGCAGGCGGGCATAATGGCCATTAGCCGCAAGCAGCTCGGCGTGAGTACCGCGCTCGACCAGGCGACCCTGGTCCATGACCAGGATCTGGTCGGCCTTCTCGATGGTCGACAGGCGATGGGCGATCACCAGCGTGGTACGGCCTTGCATCACGTGGTCCAAAGCGGCCTGGATATGCCGCTCGGACTCGGTATCCAACGCCGAAGTGGCTTCGTCGAGGATCAGCAACGGCGCGTTTTTAAGCAGCGCACGGGCAATAGCCAGGCGCTGGCGCTGCCCACCAGAAAGCAGTACACCGTTCTCACCCACTTCGGTATCGAAGCCCTTTGGCAGCCGGTCGACGAATTCCTTGGCATAGGCATCGGCTGCGGCGGCTTCGATGTCTGCGCGCGGCGCGCCAGCCAGATCGCCATAGGCGATGTTGTTGGCCACGGTGTCGTTGAACAGGGTGACATGCTGGGTGACTTGCGAAACATGGCGACGCAGGTTGCGCAGGCGATAGTTCTCGATCTCCACGCCATCGAGCAGGATCTGCCCCTTGTCGTGGTGATAGAAACGCGGGATCAGTGCCGCCAGAGTAGACTTGCCACTGCCTGAGCGGCCGACCAGGGCGATCATCTGCCCGGGCTCGGCTACAAAACTGATGTCGCTCAGCACTTCACGCTCGGTACCCGGGTAAGTGAAGCTCAGGTTACGCACTTCCAGGCGCCCTTCCACGCGTTCCTTCTCGACAGTACCGGTGTCCACTTCGGGTGCTTCGTCCAGTTGCTCGAAGATGCTCTCGGCACCTGCCAGGCCCTTCTGGATGGTCGAGCTGACTTCCGACAACTGGCGAATAGGCTTGGGCAGCAGGCCGGCAGCGGTGATATAAGCCACCAGGTCACCGGCAGTGGAGTCCCCGCGCAGGAACAACACCAGGAACATCAGCGCAGCCATGGCGCTGTAGATCACCAGCTGAAGCATCGGTGTGTACAGCGAGCCGGTCTTGGTCATGCGCAGTTGCTTGTCGGTGTTGCTCTGGCTGGCCTGGCCGAATCGCCGCTCCTCATACGCCTCGCCACCGAAGCTACGGACCACGCGGTAACCCTGGATGGTTTCCGAGGCAACGTGGGTGACGTCGCCCATGGCTACCTGGATCTTCTTGCTCTGCTTGCGGAATTTCTTGCTGGCGATGCTGACCATTACCGCGATCACCGGCAAGATGGCGACCATCACCAGGGTCAGATGCCAGTTCATCCAAAGCAGATAGGCAAACAGGAACACCACGGTCAGGCCTTCGCGGATCACTACCTTGATGGCGTCGGTAGCGGCGCCGGTGACCATGGTCACATTGAAGGTAATGCGCGAAATCAGGTGCCCGGAGTTGTGGTTGTCGAAGTAGCGGTTGGGCAACACCAGCAACTTGTTGAACAATGCCACCCGCAGGTCATGCACCAGGCTCAGAGAGACCTTCGCCAGGAAGTAGTTGCCGAGGAACGAGCCCAGGCCCTGCCACGCAGCGATCAAGATGATCAGCAGCGGCACCGCCTGCAGCAATTGCAGGTCACGCAGGTAGGGGACGTTGGGGAACAATACCGCTTCGGGGTTGCTCAGCCCATCGACGAAGTACTTGAGAATGCCGGCCAGCATTGGCTGGGTCGAGGCAAAGATCACGAAACCGACAATGCTCAGCAGGAAAATGCCGACATAGGGTTTCACATAGCTCAACAGCCGGAAGTAGATCTTCAGGCTGGAGGTGTGCTCCGCTGGTCGCGGTGTTTCGGCCATTATCGAGCTCGCTGTTCAGGTTGAACCGGCAATTTTACCACAGGCGTCATTTTCGGCACGCCCCCATGGCAGCAACATGGCAAGGCCCACCGGCAGCCAGCTGATGAACCATTCGGCACGTGGCGTACCGGTGAGGCTGGCGGCATCGAACTGCATGGCCAGGGTCGAGTACACCCAGAAGCCCAACAGGACCTTGCCCAGCAGGGTGCTGCGTGCGCGCACGATTTCGCCCAGCGTGAACAGCCATACCATTACCCACAGCAACATGCCGGGCACGCCCATTTCAACGGCAACATGGGTGAACATGTTGTGGGTGTGATCGAAGTGCATGCCGACGGCGCTCACTTTGTAATCAGCCCCCAGGCCAAGTCCAGTCCAAGGGTGCGCGGCAATCATCTCGACCACGGCATGGAAAATTTCCGGCCGGTAGGACGAGCCACGCTGGGCGATAAGATCGTACACGGCCAAAAAGGCCAGGCCAGTGGCAAGCAACGCCAGAACAGAAAACACCCGGCTGTGGCGGTCACGGAACCACAGCGGCGCCATCACTACGGTAATCACCAGTGCCAGAATAGCGCCACGGCTCTGACTGAGCATGGCGAAGGCCCCGAGGCAAGCCAGTGCCGCCAGCCACAACAACTGCAAGCCACGTTGCCGAGGTGGCTCGTAGAGCATCAAGAGCACGGCCGCACCAATGACATAGGCCCCCAGGATGGGGTGGGATATCTCGCCGATACCCGCCAGCCTGACCAGCAGCGGCGTACGCTGCAACCCATAGAAATTGATGATGGAGAGCAACGCAGCGAGGGCCAGCAGCGCGCTGCCAAGCAGCAATAGCTGACGAATGCGGGCCTGGCCAAGCTGGGCCAACAGCGGAAACGCCAGCAGGAACACCAGGATGTAGAGCAAGCGTTTGAGCTCGCGCCCGGGCTCCTCGGCGGGCGACCATGCCAGGCTAAGGCCGCTCCAGACCAGGAGGAGCAGTACACTCCCCCACAGCGCCGGTTGGCGCCTCCAGGCTTGCACCAGCACACCTCGGGCCGACCAGGCCAATACCAGCGTTGGCAGCCACAAGAACAACACCAGACCTTGCTGATAAACCTTGTTGCTGGGTGCCAGGGCAATCGCCGCCAGGAACCAGACCAGGCCAAAACCTAACCAGGCCTGTGCCCAGCTTTTTTGATACAACATCCTTTCCCCCGATGAATCAAAAACACCATCCATGGTGCTACAGCATTATTTTCGGCATTATTGCCGGTCATTTTGCTCGCCAGACGACAAGGCTCTATTCATGCAATGCTCCCGGCTCACCCAGGTCGACTTCGATCAGCTGACACTCGGCGCACAGGTGCTTGAGGCAGACAGCCATGGCGCCAAAGTCTACCTGCTCACAGATGGAAATTTCCTCAAGGTTTTTCGTAGGAAGCGGCTGATTTCGTCTGCACTGCTACGTCCCTACTCGCAGCGCTTCGTCGATAACGCCGCGCGCCTGGCGCAACTGGGCATCCCCACCCTCGAAGTGATCAGCCAGCACAAGCTCGACCTGCCAGGCCGCACTGCGGTGCTGTATCGCCCACTACCAGGACGGACGCTGCTGCAGATGTCGCGCGATGACGGCTTCAGCTGGGACATTTACCTGCCACGCCTGATCGAACTGATCCGTCAGTTGCACCGCAGCGGCGTTTACTTCCGTTCGCTGCACCTGGGCAATGTGGTGGTCACCCCCGACCAGCATCTGGGCTTGATCGACGTGGCCGACATGCGCTTTCTGCGCCCGCCACTGTCGGCCCGCATGATTCGACGCAATGTGCAGCACATGGTGCGCTATATCGAGCGGGAGAACCTGGGCGATCGGTTCCCCCTAGCCGCCTTCGAGTCAGCCTTGCTGACACGCTGAGCGTCAACTGCGCAACAGGCTCTGCGAGCCGTTGCAGAACGCCTGCCAGGCCTGCTCCGGTGCCAGTGCCTGGCGCTGCTTCGCGGCTATCACCGATGCACTGAGCGCCGTACAGCGCTCGATCGCCTCAGCCCAGGCGCTTTCGTCGGCAACCGGCAGGTAGCCACCGGTGTCGCGCAGCTGTTCGCGGAACACCTCCAGGTCGCTGCACACCACCGGTACATCGGCCATCACCGCCTCTTGCACCACCAGCCCCAGACCCTCGGAACGCGAAGGCACCAATAGCCAGTCGAATGCCCGATACAGCTGCTGCAGGTCTTCGCGGTGACCGCGCAGATGAACACGCTCAGCCAGGCCCAGCGCGTTGATACGCTGCTGCAGCATGGCATGCTGCGGTCCCTCGCCAATGATCGCCAACTGCAAGCCCGGCTGCCGTGCACTGGCCTTGGCGAATGCTCCAATCAGCATTTCGAAGCCTTTACTCTCTACCAATCGCCCTACCGCACCCAGCATCACTCCAGCCCCCTGAGGCAACCGCAGCGCCTGCCTGGCCTGGTCCCGGTTCAACAAAGGCTCGACGAATGCAAGCGGGTCAAGCGCCATGCGCAGCGTCTGCACCGGCCTGCCCAGGTCACACGCCAGCGACTCGGCCAAGGTCTGTGATACCGCTGCAATACTCAGGCGCTCGGACGGAAACATCTGCAACATGCGGATATCGCTGGCATGCAGACGCGTCTTGCCATGGAACAGTACCTTGGCACGCACGTGCGGAATGCGCTGCAACAACGGCAGCACCAACCGGGCCACGCCAATACCATCAAGCAGCACGATTTCGGCTGCGGCATCGGCCAGTGCCTTGCGCAAGCG
Organism: Pseudomonas sp. VEM90; assembly: GCF_054611535.1. Classification (NCBI taxonomy): domain Bacteria; kingdom Pseudomonadati; phylum Pseudomonadota; class Gammaproteobacteria; order Pseudomonadales; family Pseudomonadaceae; genus Pseudomonas; species Pseudomonas sp. VEM90. The sequence continues at coordinate 103,224 of NZ_JBTRAR010000022.1, forward strand.
CATGCGCAGCCATGGGCGCAGCAAGCGCCACAAGTGCCGCCCTTTGAGCGCTCGTGAGGGCATATGCCATTCGCGGGTCGAACCGAGCCCACAGCAGAGCCCGCTCCCCAGCAGTAGCCAGTTACTGATCCGGGCATCGGCACCCGCATTCGACAAGACCTGCCGATGCACCTTGTGGATGGACATGTACGGCGTTCCACCCGCCCACATCATATTGACGATGTTCATGGGCCCTCTCCCGCTCAAGTCAGGTGGGACAGCGACTTCATTGAACAAAAATGGTGATTCCCATGCCGATCAAGGCCCCCGCAACCAGCGTCAATACCAGCTTCATCCGGTCACGCTGACGACGCTTGGCCTTACGCTCCACTTCAATGGGCAAGGTCACGTGATTGCCGAATCCAGTGTGCAATACTGCGTCACCCTCCAAGGTGACCGCTGTCAGATTTAACTCAGCATAGCGACGGGAAAGCGCCTTTTCTCCAGCATAGGCGGCAAATGGCGCACAGCGCTGGTAATCGCTCAATCGGCGCAGCCCAGGGTTGAGCGAGAACGCTTGCCACTCGGCCTTGTCGGACAGCAGCGGATAGCACGGCACCCCGGCGATCACCTGGCGATCGCCCAAGTGGATGTACGGGCTGTGGATAGCCAAGTCGTGGGCATGGCTGCGCAACCACACCTGCAACAGGTTGGGGCTGACATCCAGGATGGCCTGCGAGTCTTCGACAAAGCCTTGGCGGTAGAATTGCCAGTCGTCTTCGCAGTGAAAAATGTACGGCGTCTTGACGTGGCTGTAGGCCAGGTCGATAGACGGCAACTGGCCAAGTTTGGGCCGGTTGACGAACACCTTGCAGTGCGGCTTCCAGTGCGCCGGCACGGCGGCATGCACAGCATCGTCGCCAGAGTCTTCGGTGATGAATACCTCGCGAATGGGCGCGGTGTTGTAGCGATCGAAACTCTCAAGGGTATCTTTGAGCAGATCGAACCGCCCACAACTGGTCACGACGAGCGTGACGTCACTCTCATTTGAAAAGCGCACCGGACTCCCTCCGCATTACGACTATCGGTTTTCAACAACCCGCTCCTGGGCGTGAAAACTCTTGTTTAGATGCCCAGCTTCAGACGCAGCCGCTGCCATGCAGACAATGGCGGGTGGGGCCTGAGCGCCGGGCGCATGTGGTCGACGATGCTACGTCCAACTGCGCCGAAACTAAAACGGGAAACCGCCAGATGGCGGCCATTTTCTGCAATCTGCCGGGCTAGTTCGGGGTTCGCGCGCAAGCGACGGAGCTTTTCCTGAAGGGTCGGGATGTTGTCATAGAACACCACGTTGTGCATGTCTTGCAGGCCCAGCGCACGGTTCTCTTCCTCACCCTGGTCGTATGCCAGCAACACGCAGCCACAGGCCATGGCTTCGAAGTTCTTGATCATGTATTCGCCCATGCCGACATCGGCACTGACGAAGAAACGAATACGGTTGAGCGTGTTGCAGTAGTCCTCGCCCGACTTGGTACGGGTTACCAACAGGTTCTCGACCTGCCCCAACTCGTCCAGCAGTGCCTTGCGGCCGCTGTAGGCCACGCTGTTGACGCTGCCGACAAAGGCCAATTCGATATCACGCTCACGCCCTTGGTCAGCCAGCAACTGCTCGTCATAGCCCTTGGGAACGAACACCGCGTCGAAACCTTCCTGGCGCAAGCGCTCGCTGACCATGTAGCCGGAGCTGATCACCCGCGCCCATGGCAACTGACGGTAATGAGCGCTGAACTTGCCGGTGTACTTGCACGGGATGTAGTTCTGGTAGGCGTCGTGCTCGAGAATCACCAGGTTCGGCACAGTGCGGATGAAGGCCACCTGGCGGATCTCCTGCTTGAAACGCAGGAAGAACACGATGCGGTCATAGCGCTCGACTTGCACCTCACGCTTGAAGTAACGGCGCAGGTTGCGCTGATCCTGGCTGGTCAGCCAGCGCAGGTCGCACTCGCAGTTGGCCGCGACGCCATCGTACAGGCGGTCAAGAATCGCCCGCTGTTCCTTCTGCACCAGAAATAGGACTTTCATTGCTTTCCTTGGGCGCTCTGCGCCTTCGCGGTCAACCATGGGGCGTGCTTACAGCTCACGCCGCCAGAACAGTTCGTGTCGGCGCACGGCCTTGCGGAAGAATTCGTTCTCCCCGTAAGGCGATGGCTGTCGCCCGGCAAGCCAGCGTTGCAGCAGGCGGCGCAGGCGGCGCTTGAACGGTGCCGGCGGCTGCAGGTCGTGCATCATGCCCAGGGCCATGGCCTTGTCGCGCTGGGTTGCGCAGTCCAGCACCAGGCTGCAGGGTGCCCAGGCCTGGGCAGCGCTCAATTGCGGCGGCAAAGCCACGCCATCGCCACTGTTGCCCATAGGCCAGCGGTCGTTATCGTGCAGGTGGTTGGCGTAGCACAGTAAGGTTTGCGGCTGCCAGGCCATACCTTGCAAGGCTTCCAGCACCGCCACCTGAGCGCAGATATGATCCGGGTGGGGGTCTAGCTGCGGGTGCGGCATCACCAGCACCTCTGGCTTGGCCAGTTCCAGCAAGGCTCGCAGGTCGGCCAGCAGGTTGTGCCAGGTGGGTGCGCCATCACGGTCGCCCGGTAACGGGAACGGGTTGAGCTGGCGGAACACACGGATATCGGCCAGGTCTGCCTCACGTGAGGCCGCCGGCTGGTCGGGTGCGGCCTGCATGGCAGGTAGTTGCAGGCAGAAGTAACCCAGCTGTATGCAACGCGACTCCGGCACACCGGCCCAACGCGGCACGACGATGCTGTCCCAGGCACGCAGGCGCCCCTTCAGGCGCGCGGCCTCGGCCTTTGCCAGACCCATCTGCTGATAGTGCTCGGCCTCTATCTCACCGGCGGTCAGGGTCACCACCCAGCTTTCGTCGGCCTGGCTGTACAAACCATACGCGGCCAACTCGGCATCGTCGGCATGTGGCGCGATCACCATCACCCGGCGACGCTGCAGCTCGATCGAAGGGGTTATCCACAGGCGCAACTGACCCTGCAACTTGCAATGCCGGCCGCGCAGGCGCAACGTGCCGGCCTGCAATGGCGCAGCAAGCCCCGTCAGGTTGAGGAAACGCACGCCATCGACGCCACGCTCGAACGCTTGCCGATCGGCCTGCTCGCCAGCCAGTAACTCAACCCGAGGGTCGAGAAAGCGCCCCAACCAGCTGCTTTTTAGCCGCAGTTCAAGCACCAGGGTTTCGTCGCCTTGCAGCATGCACTCAGCCTTGAGCCAGCCATCGTGCAGGCTGGCAGGAACCTGCTGCACCTGATCGCCGAAGTCGTAGGCATAGTCCTCACCCGGTGCATAGAACAGGTGGTCGGCAAACCAGGCCTCATGGGCAGCCCAGAGCAGCGGCAACAGCAGCAGTGGCAGCCACCACCAACTGAATACACCGAGGGCGACCAACGCAACCAGGCCCGCCAGCAGCCCCAGGCGTTTGTTGCGCCGGTGGCGCTTGAGCAACTGCTGCTTGCGGCTCACGCTTGATACACCGGCACAGGGTTGCACCAGCGGTCCTTATACTCGCGGTCAGCGCGGCCGAACGAGAACCGCAGCGGCTTGTTGCGCGCCCGGGCGTCTTCCCAGGCTGCCTGGGTATTGAGGAAGCTCAGCACGCTGCCTGGGCTGAAGGCCTTGGTTTCAGGGTCGACACCGCCATTGATGTACTCGACGCTAATCCACTCGGGCGCCTCGACACGGTACACCAGCTGGATGGCAATTGGCTTACCGTCCAACAGCAGCACCGAGCCGATCAGCAGCTCGCGCAGGCGCTCCAGCACATCGGCCATACGCTCGGCACCGGTGGCAGGGAAGCCCCAGCGGCGCTGGAACAGGTCGCAGTACATGCGGGCGATTTCCTGAGCACTGAAGTCGCTGATCGGGCGCACCACGCCACCCGCCTCTTCCAGCAGGCGCAGTTCACGGCGCTGGTTGTAGCGGAACTTCTTCGACAGGTCTTCAGGCGCCCGGGCCATGGCCAGCTGCTCCTTCTGCGCCTTGAGGCCGTTGAAGCGGCCCTGGTTCAGTTCGGACAGGTAACGCACGGTATGGCGCAACGGCGCAGCGGCATCAGGCGCCGCCGGCAAGATGATCTCGGCATTGCCGAGGTCGAACAGGGCTTTCTTGCCAGCACGCTTCAGCACATCCTTGGACAGCGCCAGGTGACGCCCCCAGACCGGAATCGCGGCTTTCAGCTCGCCAGCCTGGTGCCAGCCCAGGTAACGCACCGGGATTTGTGCCAAGTCCGCCAGTTGCTCGACCACCAGCGGATGGGTGGCGACACTGCCGCCAAAGCGCGCCCATGCCTGGGCATAAGCCTTGGCATCGATAGCTTGCCAACCGCGCTCGCGGAAGGCCTGGATACGATTGAGCATCAGGCCTGCCCCACCAACGCGCGCACCCGCGGGAGTTGCCAGAAGGCCTCGCGCACCGCCTGGTCAGAGAAACGCTCACGCAGGCGCTGCAGCATGTGCCTGGCACAGGCCTGGCGCTGTTCAGCATCCAGTACGGCCATGTGCTTCAGGCCTTGGGCCAACTGCGCGGCGTCGCCCAGCGGGAACAGAACGCCAACGCCCTCAACCACTTCGCGGGCACCGCCACAGGCCGTGGCCAGCACCGGCACACCGGCAACCATCGCTTCAAGCAGAACCATGCCGAACGGCTCGTGATCTGAACTCAAAGCGAACACGTCGAACGCCTGAAAGTAACGGCGCGCATCCGGTACCTGGCCAAGAAAGTCGACTTGCCCGGCAATGCCAAGCTCGGCGGCCAATGCCTTGAGCCTGGCCTCCAGACGACCTTTGCCGAGAATCGCCAGGCGGGCACCAGCAGGCAGCCCCGGCAGTGCCTGGGCAAAACCGCGCAACAGGGTGGCCTGATCCTTGTCCGGGTGCAGGCGCCCAACATTGCCGACGATCCACGCCTGCGAGTCCAGGCCCAAGGCCTGCCGTGCGTCAGCGCGCGACACCAGCGCTGCTTGAAGGGCGTCGATGTCGATGCGGTTGTACAGGGTCTGAATGCGCTCGGCCGGCCACTGCGGCAAGCAACGGCGCATATCGTCACGTACCGCGTCCGAAACACCCAGCAGGCTCAGACGCTTGCTGAACAGGTTCGCGAACAGGCGGCGGCCTTTGCGCTGGTAGTCACCAAAGGCATGGTGCACACCAATCACTGGCAGGCCGGTTCCCAGCAGGGCAACGTAGATCGGCTTGAAGCGATGGGCGATGCAAAAAGCGAAATTGCGTTCGGCCGCAATGCGCCGCAATGCGCGGATGGCGCCGAGTTTCAGACCACGCACGTCCTTGGAACTGAACTCAAGGAACAGCACCTCGTCCGACGCACAGCCAGCCGCCACCTGCGCGTCGGCGGCGCCGGTGAGGAACACCGTGGTGACCTGGTACCCACGCCCCTGAAACAGGCTGGCGTACTGACGGGCACAGTCCAGGAACGGCCCGTCATAGCCATGGCAGAACTGCAGGATGCGCGGTTCAGAGCGGCTGGTCATACGGGGCCGCGCCGTCCTTCACAACCAAAATGTCTTCCATGATCAGGTACTGCAAGTCCGAGCCGAAGAACATGTTCAACGCATCGGTCGGCGAGCAGATCATCGGTTCACCACGACGGTTCAGCGAGGTGTTCAGCGACACGCCGTTGCCAGTCAGGTCTTCCAGCGCCTTCATCATGTCGTAGTAGCGCGGGTTGTACTCGCGCTTGAGCACCTGGGCGCGCGAAGTGCCGTCCTCATGCACTACTTCCGGCACGCGGGCCTTCCACTCTTCAGCGACTTCGAAGGTGAAGGTCATGAACGGCGCGGGATGGTCGACCTTGATCATCTGCGGGGCAACAGTGTCGAGCATCGACGGGCAGAAAGGTCTCCAGCGTTCGCGGAACTTGATCTGGTGGTTGATGCGGTCAGCCACGCCTTCCACGCTCGGGCAGCCGATGATCGAGCGGCCACCCAGGGCACGCGGCCCGAACTCCATGCGGCCCTGGAACCAGGCTACCGGGTTGCCATCGACCATGATCTGTGCGATCTGCTGCGGCATGTTTTCGAGTTTGCGCCACTTTGGCTGGTTCGGGTGACGGGCGCAGGCGGCGATCACGTCTTCGTTGGAGTACGACGGGCCGAGGTAGACGTGCTCCATCTTCTCGACCGGAACGCCACGGGCGTGGGAAACATAGGCAGCGGCGCCAACGGCAGTCCCGGCGTCGCCGGAGGCCGGTTGGACGAACAGCTCTTTCACGTCCGGACGGGCGATGATCTTCTGGTTGAGCTTGACGTTCAGCGCACAGCCGCCGGCGAAGGCCAACTTGCCGGTTTCACGCAGGGTGTCGCCCAGGTAATGGTCGATCATCTGCAGCGCCAGTTTCTCGAACAGCGCCTGCATGCTGGCGGCGTAATGGATGTACGGCTCGTCGGCGATGTCGCCTTCGCGCTTGGGGCCCAGCCATTCGATCAGCTTTGGCGAGAAGTAGAAGCCCTTGCCCTTCTCTTTATAGCGGCGCAGGCCGATAACGTTGGCGTACTCGGTGTTGATGACCAACTCGCCGTTTTCGAAGCTGGCCAGACGCGAGAAATCATACTTGCTGGCGTCGCCATACGGCGCCATGCCCATGACCTTGAACTCGCCATCGAGCATTTCGAAGCCAAGGAACTCGGTGATAGCACCGTACAGGCCACCCAGCGAGTCCGGGTCGAAGAATTCCTTGATCTTGTGGATCTTGCCGTTTTCGCCGTAGCCAAAGAAGGTAGTGGCGTACTCGCCCTTGCCGTCGATGCCCAGGATTGCGGTTTTTTCCTTGAAGCCCGAGCAGTGATAAGCACTGGAAGCGTGGGCCAGGTGGTGCTCGACGGGCTCGATCTTGACCTTTTTCGGGTCAAAGCCCAGTTGCTCCAGGCACCAGACGATCTTCTTGCGATAGCGCTTGTAGCGACGGTTGCCCATCAGGATGGCATCGAGTGCACGATCCGGGGCGTACCAATAGCGCTTGGCATAGTGCCACCGCGCCTTGCCGAACAGGCTGATCGGGGCGAACGGGATGGCTACCACGTCGACGTCGGACGGCTTGATGCCTGCCTGTTCCAGGCAGAACTTCGCCGACTCGTAGGGCATGCGGTTCTTCGCATGCTTGTCACGCACGAAGCGCTCTTCTTCGGCGGCGGCAATCAGCTTGCCGTCAATGTACAGGGCCGCGGAAGGGTCATGGCTAAGGGCGCCGGACAGGCCAAGAATCGTCAATGCCAAGGGATTAGCCTCTTCATTCGGTAAAAATGCGCCAGCGGCCTCTTGGGCGGATGGCGGCTAAAGGGCGGGATTATAACGCAAACATTGGGGGCACACCGCCCCCTTGTAGGAGCGGGTTCACCCGCGAAGCAGGCAACGCGGTGGATGGCACCGGCGTAGCCGGTGTTCGCGGGAAAACCCGCGCCTACAGGTTTACTCGGCGATCAGCCAGTCCATGCGGTAACTACCGGCAGTCTGTGCCAGCTCTTTGGCCAGCCATGGCAGCAGCTCCTTAAGCTCATCCTCCAGCCCCCACGGCGGGTTGGCGATGGCCAGGCCAGAGCCGTTCAGCCCCTGAGGGCTGTCCTGATGATGCACATACAGCTCAACCCGCAACAGTTTCGGCGCACCAGTGCTGGTCAGGTCCTGGTAATAGCGGGTCAGCGAGCGTTGGTCCTTGATCGGGTACCAGATAGCCACAACCGTCTGGCGCATGCGGCCGATCGCCTCTTTCATGGCAGTGGTGCAGCGCTTGAGCTCATCGGCCTGCTCGAACGGCGGGTCGATCAGCATGATCGCGCGCTTTTCCTGCACCGGCAGCAAGGCCCGCGGCACATGCCAGCCTTCACCCAGGTGCACGGTCACGCGCGGGTCTTTTTTCATGTTTTCTTTGAGGAGCGGCCCGTCTTCGGGGTGTTTCTCGTTGAGCAGAGCGCGGTCCTGCTGGCGCATCAGGCGACGGGCCATTTCGGGCGAACCCGGGTAGTAGCGCAGCTCGCCATCGGCGTTCAGGCGCTTGATGATGCGCAGGTAGTCGTCGGCCATGGCCGGCAGGTCATCGCGATTCCACAGGCGGGCTACGCCTTCCAGGTACTCGCCGGTACGGCTTGCCTGGTCGCCCTGCAGGTCGTACAGGCCGAGCCCTGCGTGGGTATCGATATAGGCGAAAGGCTGCTCTTTGCGCGACATCAGGGCGATGAGGCGGGTCAGCACGATGTGTTTGAGGACGTCGGCGTGGTTGCCGGCGTGGAAGGCGTGACGATAGTTCATGGCAACTCCTGCGAAGGCGGCAAGTTTACCTTGCCTTGCAGGCGGAGTCAGGCCTGGCTGCTGATTGGCGGCACCCGCAAAGCAGGCGCCGCCAATTCAACGGGTGTTACTTGTCGGCGTGATACGCCGCATCAGCAGCTTCGAAGCGCTTGACCATCGCCTGCGAAGGGCTGCCCAGCTTGCTCACCAGAACAATGGCGATGCTGGCGAACAGGAAGCCTGGGATGATCTCGTACAGCCCGAGGGTGTCGAAGTTCTTCCACAGGATCACCGTCAGCGCACCCACCACGATACCGGCCAGCGCACCGTTACGGGTCATGCCTTTCCACAGCACCGAGATCAGTACCACCGGACCGAAGGCAGCACCGAAGCCAGCCCAGGCATAGGCCACCAGACCCAGTACGCGGTTTTCCGGATTGGCAGCCATGGCGATGGCGATCAGGGCCACGGCCAACACCATCAGACGGCCGACCCACACCAGTTCGACCTGCGAAGCATTCTTGCGCAGGAAGGCTTTGTAGAAGTCTTCGGTCAAGGCACTGGAGCACACCAGCAACTGGCAGCTCAGGGTACTCATGACCGCGGCCAGGATAGCCGACAGCAGGACACCTGCGATCCATGGGTTGAACAGGATCTTGGCCAGTTCGATGAACACACGCTCGTGGTTCTCGCTTACCGGGCCTGCCAGCTCAGGATGGGCCGAGAAGTAGGCGATACCGAAGAAGCCTACAGCGCAGGTACCCGCCAGGCACAGGATCATCCAGGTCATGGAAATGCGGCGCGCCTTGGCGATCGACTTTACCGAATCAGCGGCCATGAAGCGCGCCAGGATATGCGGCTGGCCGAAGTAGCCCAGGCCCCAGCCCATCAGCGAGATGATGCCGATGAAGGTAGCGCCCTTGAGCAGGTCGAAGTGTGCCGGGTTCACCGCCTCGATAGCGGCGAAGGTCTGGTCGAAGCCACCGGTGGCGATCAGCACGAACACCGGGGTGAGGATGAGCGCGAAGATCATCAGCGTGGCCTGCACGGTATCGGTCCAGCTCACAGCCAGGAAACCACCGATGAATGTGTAGGCGATGGTCGCCGCTGCACCCGCCCACAGCGCGGTTTCGTACGACATGCCGAAGGTGCTCTCGAACAGACGGGCACCGGCAACGATGCCGGAGGCGCAATAGATGGTGAAGAACACCAGGATCACGATGGCGGAGATGATACGCAGCAGGCCACTATTGTCTTCGAAACGGCTGGAGAAATAGTCCGGCAGGGTCAGCGCGTCACCGTTGTGCTCGGTCTGCACGCGCAGCCGGCCGGCCACGAACAGCCAGTTCAGGTAGGCACCAACCGTCAGGCCGATGGCGATCCAGACCTCGGACAGGCCCGCGAAGTAGATGGCACCAGGCAGGCCCATCAGCAGCCAGCCACTCATGTCGGAGGCACCGGCAGACAGCGCGGTAACCACGCTACCCAGGCTGCGACCGCCCAGAATGTAATCGGAAAGGTTTTTGGTGGCGCGATAGGCGGCGAAGCCGATCAGCACCATTGCTGCGATGTAGATCACGAAGGTGATCGTTAGTGGATTGCCCATGCGTGTGCCCTGGCGTTTGTTTTTATCATGCACAACCGCAGCGATGGCGGTTGCACCCAGGCGGCGAATGCTATGCAACAACGCAAAGAAGGTGCAACCATTTTTCTTTTGCAAGTTGCACCTGCCAGTGCATTTTCCGACAAAACCCATTTTTTGCTCCTTTCGGGAGTAAAAAACCGGTTTTTCAGAATAAATCACACCAAAAAAGCCCCTTTTCAGGGGACGGGAATGGCTATCGGACGAGTTGCACCTTCTACACAAAAAATTCAGGTTGCACCTAGTTGCACCCGAATTGTCCTACAGCTACTCTTGATGCCAGCTTAGGCCACAACCGTGGCAATAACGAGGATAAGAAATGGCGACTACCACCCTTGGGGTCAAACTCGACGACCCGACCCGTGAGCGACTCAAAGCAGCTGCGCAGTCCATCGACCGCACGCCTCACTGGTTGATCAAGCAAGCGATCTTCAATTACCTGGAGAAGCTCGAGGGTGGTGCCACCCTGACCGAACTCAACGGTCAGGCCAGCAACCCGGCCGACGATGCCGGTGAAGTCCTGGCCGACCACAGCCACCAGTGCTTCCTCGAATTTGCCGAGAGCATCTTGCCGCAGTCGGTACTGCGCTCGGCGATCACCGCTGCCTACCGCCGCCCCGAGCAGGAAGTGGTGCCAATGCTGCTGGAGCAGGCGCGCCTGAGCGCACCGCTGGCCGAAGCCACCAACAAACTGGCCGCAAGCATTGCCGAGAAACTGCGCAATCAGAAAAGCGCCGGCGGCCGTGCCGGTGTCGTCCAGGGCCTGCTGCAGGAATTCTCGCTGTCGTCTCAGGAAGGCGTGGCGCTGATGTGCCTGGCCGAAGCCTTGCTGCGCATCCCCGACAAAGGCACCCGCGATGCGCTGATCCGCGACAAGATCAGTACCGGCAACTGGCAGCCGCACCTGGGCAACAGCCCGTCACTGTTCGTCAACGCCGCCACCTGGGGGCTGCTGCTGACCGGCAAGCTGGTCAGCACCCACAACGAAACTGGCCTCACCTCCTCGCTCACTCGCATCATCGGCAAGAGCGGCGAGCCGATGATCCGCAAGGGCGTCGACATGGCCATGCGCCTGATGGGTGAGCAGTTCGTCACCGGCGAGACCATTGCCGAAGCACTGGCCAACGCCAGCCGCTTCGAGTCCAAAGGCTTCCGCTACTCCTACGACATGCTCGGCGAAGCCGCGCTGACCGAGCAGGACGCGCAGAAGTACCTGGCGTCCTACGAGCAGGCCATTCACTCGATTGGCAAGGCCTCGCATGGCCGTGGCATCTACGAAGGCCCAGGCATCTCGATCAAGCTGTCGGCACTGCACCCGCGCTACAGCCGCGCCCAGTACGAGCGCGTGATGGAAGAGCTGTACCCGCGCCTGCTGTCGCTGACGCTGCTGGCCAAGCAGTACGACATCGGCCTGAACATCGACGCCGAAGAAGCCGACCGCCTGGAGCTTTCGCTGGACCTGCTCGAGCGCCTGTGCTTCGAGCCATCCCTGGCTGGCTGGAACGGCGTCGGTTTCGTTATCCAGGCCTACCAGAAGCGCTGCCCGTACGTGATCGACTATGTCATCGATCTGGCCAAGCGCAGCCGCCACCGCCTGATGATCCGCCTGGTAAAAGGCGCCTACTGGGACAGCGAGGTCAAGCGTGCCCAGGTCGAAGGCCTGGAAGGCTACCCGGTCTATACCCGCAAGGTGTACACCGACGTGTCCTACGTGGCCTGCGCCCGCAAGTTGCTGGCCGTGCCAGAAGCCATCTACCCGCAGTTCGCCACCCACAACGCTCACACCCTGTCGGCCATTTACCACATTGCCGGGCAGAACTACTACCCGGGTCAATACGAGTTCCAGTGCCTGCACGGCATGGGCGAGCCGCTGTACGAGCAAGTGGTCGGCAAGATTGCCGATGGCAAGCTGAACCGCCCGTGCCGCGTGTACGCACCGGTCGGCACCCATGAAACGCTGCTGGCCTACCTGGTGCGCCGTTTGCTGGAAAACGGCGCCAACACCTCGTTCGTCAACCGCATCGCCGACCACTCGATCTCCATCCAGGAACTGGTCGCCGACCCGGTGGTCAGCATCGAGCGCATGGGTACTCAGGAAGGCAGTATCGGCCTGCCACACCCGCGTATCCCGCTGCCGCGCGATCTGTATGGCACTGAACGGGCCAACTCGGCCGGCATCGACATGGCCAACGAACACCGCCTGGCATCGCTGTCCTGCGCCATGCTGGCCACCGCTCACAACGACTGGAAGGCTACCCCGCTGCTGGCCTGCACCGCCAGCGAGAGCGCTGCCGCACCGGTACTGAACCCGGCGGACCACCGCGATGTGGTGGGCCACGTGCAAGAAGCCACCGTTGCCGACGTGGACAACGCCATCCAGTGCGCACTGAACGCCGCGCCGATCTGGCAGGCCACCCCGCCAGCAGAGCGTGCTGCCATTCTGGAACGCACCGCCGACCTGATGGAGGCCGAAATCCAGCCGCTGATGGGGCTGCTCATCCGCGAGGCCGGCAAGACTTTCGCCAACGCCATCGCCGAAGTGCGTGAAGCCGTGGACTTCCTGCGCTACTACGCGGTGCAGGCACGTAACGACTTCAGCAACGACGCCCACCGCCCACTGGGTCCGGTGGTGTGCATCAGCCCCTGGAACTTCCCGCTGGCGATCTTCACCGGCCAGGTGGCCGCAGCCCTGGCTGCCGGCAACCCGGTATTGGCCAAGCCTGCCGAGCAAACCCCGCTGATCGCCGCCCAGGCCGTGCGCCTGCTGCTGGAAGCGGGCATCCCCGAAGGCGTGCTGCAACTGCTGCCAGGCCGCGGTGAAACCGTCGGTGCCGGCCTGGTCGGAGACGAGCGCGTCAAAGGCGTGATGTTCACCGGTTCCACCGAAGTAGCCCGCCTGCTGCAGCGCAACGTCGCTGGCCGTCTGGACAACCAGGGCCGCCCGATCCCGCTGATCGCCGAAACCGGCGGCCAGAACGCGATGATCGTCGACTCCTCGGCACTGACCGAACAGGTCGTGATCGACGTGGTGTCCTCGGCCTTCGACAGTGCCGGCCAGCGTTGCTCGGCCCTGCGCGTGCTGTGCCTGCAGGAAGACTCCGCCGACCGCGTGATCGAAATGCTCAAGGGCGCCATGGCTGAAAGCCGCCTGGGCTGCCCGGACCGCCTGGCCGTGGACATCGGCCCGGTGATCGACGCCGAAGCCAAGGCCGGCATCGAGAAGCACATCCAGGGCATGCGCGAGAAAGGCCGCTCGGTCTACCAAGTCGCCATTGCCGATGCTGCCGAGATCAAGCGCGGCACCTTCGTCATGCCAACCCTGATCGAGCTGGACAGCTTCGACGAGCTGAAGCGCGAAATTTTCGGCCCCGTACTGCACGTTGTGCGCTACAACCGCCGCAATCTGGACCAACTGATCGAGCAGATCAACAACTCCGGCTACGGCCTGACCTTGGGCGTGCACACCCGCATCGACGAGACCATTGCCAAAGTGGTGGAAACCGCCAATGCCGGCAACATGTACGTCAACCGCAACATTGTGGGTGCAGTGGTGGGCGTGCAGCCGTTCGGTGGTGAAGGCCTGTCCGGCACCGGCCCGAAAGCCGGCGGCCCGCTGTACCTGTACCGCCTGCTGTCGACCCGCCCGGCCGACGCCATTGGCCGCCACTTCCAGCAGCAGGACGGCGAAGGCACGCCGGACCGCACCCTGCACGAACAGCTGGTAAAGCCGCTGCACGGCCTGAAGGCTTGGGCCGAGAACAACCAGCTGGCCGACCTGGCCGCGCTGTGCAGCCAGTTCGCCAGCCAGTCGCAGAGCGGCATCGCCCGCCTGCTGCCAGGCCCGACCGGCGAGCGCAACAGCTACACCATCCTGCCGCGTGAGCACGTACTGTGCCTGGCCGACAACGAAACCGACCTGCTGGCGCAGTTCGCCGCAGTCCTGGCCGTTGGCAGCTCGGCGGTGTGGGTTGACGGTGAACCGGGCAAGGCCCTGCGCGCCCGCCTGCCGCGTGAGCTGCAGGCCAAGGTGAAGCTGGTCGCGGACTGGAACAAGGATGAAGTGGCGTTCGACGCCGTGATCCACCATGGCGACTCGGACCAGCTGCGCGGCGTATGCCAGCAGGTAGCCAAGCGTGCCGGGGCGATCGTTGGGGTGCACGGGCTGTCCAGCGGTGATCACCAGATTGCGCTGGAACGCCTGGTCATCGAGCGCGCGGTGAGTGTGAACACTGCAGCGGCAGGCGGTAACGCCAGCCTGATGACCATTGGCTAATGGCTGAGGGTTGTTGAAAAAAAGGAGAGCCTCGGCTTAATGCCAGTCAGTTAAGACTGACGCATTGACCTTTAGCCCATAGGCCGCAAAATCCGATGCTTGGAAACGAGCATCGGATTTTTTATGCGCCTGTCAAAAGCCCTGTCCCTCACTCATGAAATGGC
>NZ_JBTRAR010000023.1:0-114495 GCF_054611535.1 Pseudomonas sp. VEM90
CAGGAATAATTGGCCCGAAACAAACCGTTCTGTGCCAGGCGCGCGCGACCGCCTTGTTTGTACGACGCGATATCGAGGCATGCGCCAAAGCGTTCGCGCGCAAATCCCGCAGGAATAATTGGCCCGAAACAAACCGTTCTGTGCCAGGCGCGCGCGACCGCCTTGTTTGTACGACGCGATATCGAGGCATGCGCCAAAGCGTTCGCGCGCAAATCCCACAGGAATAATTGGCCCGAAACAAACGTAGGAGCGGGTTTACCCGCGAAGCGCCGCGCGGGCGGCGCTCGATCTCACAGGCGATGAAAGCCTAAAGGAATGCGTCTGGCGGCCCTGACGCGTGCCCCTTCCATGCCCCTCAATGCTGCCTCCGCCAGGCGCGCACGGTGGTGTACAGCAACACTGTGGCGAGCACCGGCAGTACATAGAACAGCATCAAGCGCTCCAGGCGGCCAGCCAGCGGCATACCCATGGTAAAAGCCGCCACATGCAGGCCGTAGGCCAGGTACAGGCAAAGAAGCACCAGGCCTTCGGCGCGAGTGATGCGGTAGCCGGAATAGAACACTGGCAGGCTCAGTATGGCAACGCCGAGCATTACAGGCAGATCGAAAGACAGCGCGTTAGGCGAAATCGACAGTGGCTCCGGGGTGACCAGCGCGGTCAGGCCCAGTACGGCCAGCAAGTTGAACAGGTTACTGCCGATTACAGTGCCCACCGCGATCTCCCGTTCGCCACGCAAGGCGGCGATCAGCGCAGCGGCCAGTTCCGGTAGGGAAGTGCAGATAGCGACGACCGTCAGGCCGATGATGCGCTCGGACAGGCCCAGGTCGGTGGCCACCTCGATGGCAGCTTCCAGCAGCAAGTGGCCCGCCAGGCTCAGCAGGCCGAGGCCGACCAATACCTGCAACAGCGTACCTGACCAGAAGCGCCCGGCCCCGGACCTGGTGGCGTCCGGGGCAGGGTAGGTGCGTGCATAGTGGCGCGACTGATGCCAGAGTATTGCCAGGTAACCGGCCAGCCCCAGCAATAGCAGTGCCCCTTCAACCCTGCCCAGGCGGGCATTGGCGGACAGTGCATACACCAGTCCGCTGGCGACGATCATCAATGGAATGTCCAGACGCACCAGTTGGCGTGACACCCGCAGCGGAATGATCAGCGCGGCCAGGCCGAGAATGACCAGTACGTTGAAGATGTTGCTGCCGATCACGCTGCCTACTGCCACATCCGGCGCGCCTTGGTAGGCAGCCTGCAGGCTTACGGTCAATTGTGGCGCGGTGCTGCCGAAGGCCACCAGGCTCAGGCCTATGATCAGCGGGCGAACGTGCAGGCGCTGCGCCAGGCGCAAAGCGGAGCGCACCAGTAGCTCGGCGCCGCCGACCAGCAACAGCAGGGCAACGCCCATTTGTAGCAGGCTAAAAGTGGGAAGGGTGGCCAGGTCGAAAATGGTCGGACTCCTGTCGCGTCAGTCGCTAAGCCCTTGTACCCGGACGCGCGCTGTTCCGCTACGGAGCATGCCGATTTTTTCTGCTGCTGCGCGAGACAGGTCAATCAGGCGGCCCCGGGTGTGCGGGCCACGGTCGTTGATGCGAACCACCACACTGCGCTGGTTGGCCATGTTGGTCACCAGTACTCGCGTGCCGAAAGGCAGGCTGCGGTGGGCGGCGGTAAGGCTGTGCTGGTTGAATGGTTCGCCACTGGCAGTGCGTTTGCCGTGGTGGCGCGACCCGTAATAGGACGCGGTACCCGTCCGGTCGTAACCGCGCGGGTCGATGTCATGGCTGGCGCAACCGGCCAGGAAAGAAAACAGGGCGAGGGTGCCGAGGGATCGTTTTAGCAAGTCAGGTGCTCTCCGGTGCGGCCATTCGCGGGTAAACCCGCCCCTACAGGTAAAGCGCTGGCTTGTGTAGGAGCGGTTTTAGCCGCGAACGAGGGCGAAGCCCTCGCAGCATTACAGGGGGAAAATCATCACCCTTCGAGCTTGGCCTTGAGCAATTGGTTCACCTGCCCCGGGTTGGCCTTGCCTTTGGAGGCTTTCATGGCCTGGCCGACGAAGAAGCCGAACATCTTGCCGCGCTTGGCCTCATCGGCTGCACGATACTGTTCGACCTGCTCGGCATTGGCTGCCAGCATTTCGTCGAGCATCTTGTCGATCGCACCTGTATCGGTAACCTGCTTCAGGCCTTTGCTCTCGATGATGCTGTCGGCATCGCCTTCACCGGCGGCCATGGCCTCGAACACGGTCTTGGCAATCTTGCCGCTGATGGTGTTGTCACGAATGCGCAGCAGCATGCCGCCCAGTTGCGCGGCACTGACCGGCGCCTGATCGATTTCGACACCCAGCTTGTTCAGCAGGCTACCCAGTTCGACCATGACCCAGTTGGCCGCCAGCTTGGCATCACCCCCGATTTTCACCACTTCTTCGAAGTAGTCCGCCTGTTCGCGGCTGGAAGCCAAGACATTGGCATCGTAGGCCGACAGGCCGTACTGGCTCTGGAAACGCTCGACCTTCTGGGGTGGCAGCTCCGGCAGGCCGGCGCGGATGGTTTCGAGGAAGCTGTCCTCGATGACCACCGGCAGCAGGTCCGGATCGGGGAAGTAACGGTAGTCGTTGGCTTCCTCTTTGCTGCGCATGGAGCGGGTTTCGTCCTTGTTCGGGTCGTACAGGCGGGTTTCCTGCACCACTTTGCCACCGTCTTCGATCAGGTCGATCTGGCGCTGGATTTCGCTGTTGATCGCGCGCTCGATGAAACGGAACGAGTTGACGTTCTTGATTTCGCAGCGAGTGCCGAACTCGGTCTGGCCTTTCGGGCGGATCGATACGTTGCAGTCGCAGCGCAGCGAACCTTCGGCCATGTTGCCGTCGCAGATGCCCAGGTAGCGCACCAGCGCGTGGATCGCCTTGACGTAGGCGACGGCTTCCTTGGCGCTGCGCATGTCAGGCTCGGAGACGATTTCCAGCAGCGGGGTGCCGGCACGGTTCAGGTCGATGCCGGTGGAACCGCTGAAGTCTTCGTGAAGGCTCTTGCCGGCGTCCTCTTCCAGGTGCGCGCGGGTTACGCCGATGCGCTTGATGGTGCCGTCTTCCAGTGCGATGTCCAGGTGGCCCTTGCCGACGATCGGCAGGTCCATCTGGCTGATCTGGTAGCCCTTGGGCAGGTCCGGGTAGAAGTAGTTCTTGCGTGCGAACACGTTGCGCCTGCCGATCTCGGCATCGATGGCCAGGCCGAACATGCACGCCATGCGCACGGCTTCCTCGTTCAGCACCGGCAGTACGCCGGGCATGCCCAGGTCAACCAGGCTGGCCTGAGTATTCGGCTCGGAGCCAAAGGTGGTAGCGCTGCCGGAGAAGATCTTCGACTGGGTGGCGAGCTGAGTGTGAATTTCCAGCCCGATCACAACTTCCCATTGCATGTGTGAATTCCTCAGAAGCCGTTGGGGGCGCGGGTGTGCCAGTCGGTCACCTGTTGGTAGCGGTGCGCGACGTTGAGCAGGCGGCCTTCCTGGAAGTATGGCGCCAGCAGTTGCACGCCGACCGGCAGGCCGTCGACGAAGCCCGCAGGCATCGACAGGCCTGGCAGGCCCGCCAGGTTGGCGGTGATGGTGTAGACGTCTTCGAGATAGGCGGCAACCGGGTCGCTGCTCTTGGCGCCGAGCTTCCAGGCCGGGTTTGGCGTGGTCGGGCCGAGAATCAGGTCGACATCGTTGAAGGCGGCCATGAAGTCGTTCTTGATCAGGCGGCGGATTTGCTGCGCCTTCACGTAATAGGCGTCGTAGTAGCCGGCCGACAGGGCGTAGGTCCCGACCATGATGCGGCGCTGTACTTCAGCGCCGAAGCCTTCGCCGCGTGAGCGCTTGTACAGGTCGGTGAGGTCTTTCGGCTCTTCGCAGCGGTAGCCGAAGCGTACGCCGTCGAAACGCGACAGGTTGGAAGAGGCTTCGGCCGGGGCGATCACGTAGTAGGCCGGAATGGCATGCTGCATGTTCGGCAGGCTGATTTCCTTGACCACTGCGCCGAGCTTTTCCAGCTCTTTGACGCTGGCCTGGACCAGGTCGGCGATGCGTGGGTCGAGACCGGCGCCGAAGTACTCTTTCGGCAGGCCGATGCGCAGGCCCTGAAGTGAAGCATTCAGGTTGGCGCTGTAGTCCGGCACCGGCTCTTCGATGCTGGTGGAGTCCTTGGCGTCGAAACCGGCCATGCCTTGCAGCAGCAGCGCGCAGTCTTCGGCGGTGCGGGCCAGCGGGCCGCCCTGGTCGAGGCTGGAGGCGTAGGCGATCATGCCCCAGCGTGACACACGACCGTACGTCGGCTTGAGGCCGGTGAGGTTGGTCAGTGCCGCGGGCTGGCGGATCGAGCCGCCGGTGTCGGTGCCTGTGGTGGCGGGCAGCAGGCGTGCGGCCACTGCAGCGGCCGAACCACCGGAAGAACCGCCTGGAACGTGCTCGAGGTTCCACGGGTTCTTCACCGCGCCGTAATGGCTGGATTCGTTGGCCGAACCCATGGCGAACTCGTCCATGTTGGTCTTGCCCAAGGTGACCATGCCGGCTTCGGCCAGCTTGGCGACCACGGTGGCGTCATAGGGCGCCTTGAAGTTGTCGAGCATCTTCGAGCCGCAGCTGGTGCGTACGCCGTTGGTACAGAACAGGTCTTTGTGGGCGATCGGTGCACCCAGCAGCGCGCCGGTTTCGCCAGCAGCGCGACGGGCATCGGCGGCACGCGCCTGGCCCAGGGCCAGGTCGTCGGTGATGCTGATGAAGCTGTTGATCTGAGGGTCGAGCTGTTTGATGCGCGCCAGTAGCGCGCCGGTCAGCTCTTCGGAAGAAAACGATTTGTCGGCGAGTCCGCGGGCGATCTCGGCCAGGGTCAATTGATGCATGGCAGGCTCTATCCCTTACTCGATGACTTTGGGAACCAGGTACAGACCGCTTTCGGTCGACGGCGCAATGGCCTGGTAGGCGTCGCGCTGGTTGCTTTCGGTGACTTGGTCGGGACGCAGGCGCTGGCTGGCCTCCAGCGGGTGGGCCAGGGGCTCGATGCCAGTGGTATCGACCGCTTGCATCTGGTCGACCAGGCCGAGAATGCTGTTCAGGGCGTCAGTAATGCGTGGCAGTTCGCCATCATTCAGGCCCAGGCGGGCCAGATGGGCGATCTTTTCCACGTCGCAGCGTTCAAGCGCCATGAGGATCTCCAAGGGAAACAAAGAACGGAATTTGGGTCCGCAGTGAGGAACATGTCAGCTTTCTGGCGGTCTAACGGCCGCGAAATTCTGCTGGCGTGCTCGGAAAAACAGCCAATTTAACATATTGGCTCCTTGCCCAAAATCCCTGCCATTGTTAGAGTTTGCCGCACTTTTTTACCCACGCTTTCCCCAGGGTCACTTTCCCATGTTCAAGAAACTGCGTGGCATGTTTTCCAGCGATCTTTCGATCGACCTGGGTACTGCCAACACCCTTATTTACGTGCGTGAGCGCGGTATCGTCCTGAATGAACCCTCGGTTGTTGCCATCCGTACCCATGGCAACCAGAAAAGCGTCGTCGCCGTCGGTACCGAAGCCAAACGCATGCTGGGCCGTACGCCTGGCAACATTGCAGCCATTCGTCCGATGAAGGACGGCGTCATCGCCGACTTCAGCGTCTGCGAAAAAATGTTGCAATATTTTATCAACAAGGTTCACGAGAACAGCTTCCTGCAGCCAAGCCCGCGCGTGCTGATCTGCGTGCCGTGCAAGTCGACCCAGGTAGAGCGCCGCGCCATCCGCGAGTCGGCCCTCGGTGCGGGTGCCCGTGAAGTGTTCCTGATCGAAGAGCCGATGGCCGCTGCCATCGGTGCAGGCCTGCCGGTTGAAGAGGCCCGCGGTTCGATGGTCGTCGATATCGGTGGTGGTACCACTGAAATCGCCCTGATCTCGCTGAACGGCGTGGTCTATGCCGAGTCCGTCCGTGTGGGCGGTGACCGCTTCGATGAAGCCATCGTGACCTACGTGCGCCGCAACTACGGCAGCTTGATCGGCGAATCCACCGCCGAGCGTATCAAGCAGGAAATCGGTACTGCCTACCCAGGTGGTGAAGTACGTGAAGTCGACGTGCGTGGCCGCAACCTGGCCGAAGGTGTGCCGCGTGCCTTCACCCTGAACTCCAACGAAGTGCTCGAAGCGCTGCAGGAATCGCTGGCGACCATCGTCCAGGCGGTCAAGAGCGCCCTCGAGCAATCGCCGCCCGAGCTTGCTTCGGACATCGCCGAGCGCGGCCTGGTGCTGACCGGTGGTGGTGCGCTGCTGCGTGACCTCGACAAACTGCTGGCCCAGGAAACCGGCCTGCCGGTAATCGTTGCCGAGGACCCGCTGACCTGCGTCGCCCGTGGCGGCGGTCGCGCCCTGGAAATGATGGACAAGCACGCGATGGACCTGCTCTCCAGCGAGTGATCCCGCTCGCTGTTCACGAGCGCCCGGTTTACAGGTAGTACACACAGTGCTACCTGTATGTGCTGCGCTGGTGCCCGTTTGGGGCACCGTATCCGTCAACCCGCAACCAGGCTGGTGCGTTGTTCCATGTCCAATGACCTCCTGAGTCGTCCACGAGGAACGGCCCATTAAACCGCTTTTCTCCAAGGGCCCTTCGCTGGGCGTTCGCCTCCTCGTTCTTGTGGTGATGTCGGTCGCGTTGATGGTTGTCGACGCGCGCTTCGACGTGCTCAAACCCGTGCGCAGCCAGATGGGCCTGGTGCTGATGGAATCGTACTGGATCACCGATTTGCCGCAGCGTGCCTGGCAAGGTGTGGCCGGCCAGTTCGGTAGCCGCACCGAGCTGATTGCCGAAAACGAGAAGCTCAAGACCGAAGCCCTGCTGCTGCAGGGGCGCCTGCAGAAGCTGGCAGCCCTGACCGAGCAGAACGTGCGGCTGCGCGAGTTGCTCAACTCTTCGGCGCTGGTCAACGAAAAGGTTGAAGTGGCCGAGCTGATCGGTGTCGACCCCAACCCGTTTACCCACCGCATTCTGATCAACAAGGGTGAGCGTGATGGTGTGTTCCTGGGCCAGCCGGTGCTCGATGCCCGCGGCCTGATGGGCCAGGTCGTAGAGTTGATGCCCTACACCGCGCGGGTACTGTTGCTGACCGATACCACCCACAGCATTCCGGTGCAGGTCAACCGCAACGGTCTGCGTGCCATCGCCAGCGGCACTGGCAACCCGGAACGCCTGGAGTTGCGCCATGTGGCCGACACTGCCGACATCAAGGAAGGCGACCTGCTGGTCAGTTCCGGCATGGGGCAGCGCTTTCCTGCCGGCTACCCGGTGGCCACGGTCAACGAAGTGATCCACGATTCCGGCCAGCCCTTTGCCATCGTTCGTGCCATCCCTACCGCCGCACTCAACCGCAGCCGCTATATGCTGCTGGTGTTCAGTGACCGACGTAGCCCGGAGCAGCGCGCCACCGATGCCGCCATTGCCCAGGAAGAGGCTGATCGCAAGGGCGCTGCACCTGCTGGCCATCCGACCGCTACCAGTGATCAGGTCGCACCCGCCGCTGGCACGCCTGCCGCGTCGGTCACACCGGCAGCACCGGCCACTCCGGTCGCGCAGCCAGCAGTCCCGTCTGCTGCACCTGCCACGCCGGCCGCACCCGCTCAACTCCGGAGGCAATGATGGCTGCATCACGCCGCAATAACGGCTGGATCATCTGGCTTACTTTCGCCATCGGCCTGCTGCTCAGCGTTTCCCCCATGCCGCAGTTCATGGAGGTGTTCCGGCCCATGTGGCTGGCCTTGCTGGTGTCGTTCTGGACCCTTGCCGTGCCGAACAAAGTCGGTATGACCACGGCGTTCGTGTTGGGCCTGGCCGAGGACGTGCTGTATGGCACCCTGTTGGGGCAGAATGCGCTGGTTCTTACCTTCATCACCTTTCTGGTGCTGTCCCTGCAGCAGCGTCTGCGCATGTTCCCCATGTGGCAGCAAAGCCTGGTCATTCTGGTGATCTTTGGTATCGCCCAGTTGATCCAGTTGTGGCTCAGCGCACTGACCGGCAACCGCCTACCCACCCTGGCGCTGGTCTGGTCGGCGGTGATCAGTGCCTTGCTCTGGCCGTGGATCAGCTTTGCCTTGCGCGACCTGCGTCGACGCTTGCATATCAACTGACGGCAACGCGCCGCTGACAGGGAGATGTCTGAATGACCCCGTTATACCTGGCTTCCGGCTCGCCCCGTCGTCGTGAACTGCTGACGCAGATCGGCGTGCCGTTCATCGTCATCAGTGCCCCCGTCGATGAAACTCCGCTACCCAGCGAAAGCGCCCCTGCCTACGTCGAACGCCTGGCCCGGGCAAAGGCTGCCGCCGGCCTGGCCAGCATCGATGGCCCGGCTGTAGTGCTCGGCGCTGACACCGCAGTGGTACTCGATGGTCGTATTCTCGGCAAGCCGGAAAACCGCGAAGATGCCTTGGCCATGCTGGCTGACCTGTCAGGCCGTGAGCATCAGGTGCTGACCGCTGTCGCTCTGGACGATGGCCAGCGGGTGCACAGTTTTTGCGTTACCAGCAAGGTGCGCTTTCGCGCCATCGGCACCGATGAAGCGCAACGCTATTGGGCCAGCGGCGAGCCAGCAGACAAGGCTGGCAGCTATGCCGTGCAGGGGCTGGGTGCGGTTTTCGTCACCGGCCTTTCCGGCAGCTACTCGGCGGTGGTCGGCTTGCCGCTCTGTGAAACGGCCGATTTGCTTGGCCAGTTCGGCATCGCCTGCTGGCAATCGCTTGCGCATACGCCAGAGGTAACAAACCCGCAGTAGCCAGCAGTGCATACGCCATCCATCATAAGAAAGAACCTTTGACGAGAGCCTGCCATGAGTGAAGAGATCCTGATCAACATCACCCCGATGGAGTCACGTGTGGCGGTGGTGGAAAACGGGGTGCTGCAGGAAGTGCACGTCGAGCGCACCCAGCGCCGTGGCATCGTCGGCAATATCTACAAGGGCAAGGTGGTGCGTGTGCTGCCAGGCATGCAGGCGGCCTTCGTCGACATCGGCCTTGAGCGCGCTGCATTTATCCATGCCTCGGAGATCTCCCAGCGTGAAGGCTCGGCGGTAGAGAACATCACCGCACTGGTACATGAAGGCCAGGCTCTGGTGGTGCAGGTGACCAAGGACCCGATCGGCACCAAGGGGGCGCGCCTGACCACCCAGCTATCGATTCCGTCGCGCTACCTGGTGTACATGCCACGCAGCAGTCATGTCGGTATCTCGCTGAAAATCGAGGACGAAGCCGAGCGTGATCGCCTCAAACAGGTGGTCAGCGACTGCATGGATAGCGAGAACATCAAGGATGCCGGCGGCTTCATCCTGCGCACCGCCGCCGAAGGCGCGCGTGCCGAGGAGATCTTGCAGGACATTCGCTACCTGCGCCGCCTGTGGGAGCAGATTGGCACCCAGATCAAGACCTGTGGCGCGCCCACGGTCATTTATGAAGACCTTGGCCTGGCCCTGCGTACCCTGCGTGACCTGGTCAACCCGAAGATCGAGAAGATCCGCATCGACTCGCGGGAAACCTTCCAGAAGACCACGCAGTTCGTCGGCGAGCTGATGCCGGAAATAGCCGACCGCCTCGAACATTACCCGGGCGAGCGCCCTATCTTTGACCTGTACGGCGTCGAAGACGAGATCCAGCGGGCCCTGGAGCGCAAGGTGCCGTTGAAGTCCGGCGGTTACCTGGTGGTCGACCCGGCCGAAGCGATGACCACCATCGACGTCAACACCGGGGCTTTCGTCGGCCATCGCAACCTCGAAGAAACCATCTTCAAGACCAACCTCGAGGCCGCTACCGCCATCGCCAGGCAACTGCGCCTACGCAACATTGGCGGCATCATCATCATCGACTTCATCGACATGGAAGACGAAGATCACCAGCGCCAGGTACTGCGTACCCTGGAAAAACAGCTGGAGCGCGATCACGCCAAGACCAACATCATCGGCATCACCGAACTGGGCCTGGTGCAGATGACCCGCAAGCGCACGCGGGAAAGCCTGGAGCAGGTGCTGTGCGAGCCGTGCCTGGCCTGTCAGGGCCGCGGCAAGCTGAAAACGCCCGAGACCATCTGCTACGAAATATTCCGCGAGATCCTGCGTGAGGCCCGCGCCTATCAGGCCGAAGGCTACCGTGTGCTGGCCAACCAGAAGGTGGTCGACCGCCTGCTGGATGAGGAGTCAGGCAACGTGGCGGAACTGGAAGCCTTCATCGGTCGAACCATTCGCTTCCAGGTCGAGTCGATGTATTCGCAGGAACAGTACGACGTGGTGCTGCTCTGAGGCCTTCTGAAACACGCCACGGTATCGTCGGGCTGGTAAAACCGGCACTACGGGCCATCATGGATAAACGACTTGGAGGGCCATGGCCATGGGACGTCTGAACCGCGTTCTTGTCGCTCTGACCCGCTGGGGGTTGGGCATTTGTGCCCTGCTGGCCGTATTGGTGGCGCTGTATGTCAGCCTTGGCCGTGAACTGGTGCCGCTGGTCGCCGAGTACCGTGCCGACTTAGAAAGCAAGGCCGAGCAGGCGCTGGGCCTGCCCGTGCATGTCGGTGCCCTGGAAGGGCACTGGAGCGGGTTGGCCCCCGTGCTGCGGGTGCGCGACCTGCAACTGGGCGAAGGCACCAAGGCGCTGCGGCTTGACGACGTCATGGTAGTGCCCGACATCTGGGCCAGCCTCACCGCCCGTGAAGTGCGCCTGGCGCGCATTCAGCTGGGCGGGCTGCAACTGATCCTTCGCGAGAACGAGCAGGGCGCCTGGAGCCTGGAGGGCCTGCCGAAGAAGGACGACGCGCCGCTGGACCCTGCCGACATGCTGCAGCGCCTGCGGCAGTTGGGGCGCATCGATGTATTCGACAGTCTGGTCACCCTGCACCCCTGGCAGCGCGACCCGCTGACCCTGACTTATGTGAGTGCTGGCCTGCAGGCCGGTGCCACACGTCAGGCATTGGACTTGCGCGCGACCCTGCCTGATGGCCAGCCCCTGGCGCTGAGCCTGAACAGCCGTATGTCGGCCGAGGCTTGGCGTGATGGCGAGGTACAAGCCTATGTGAGCCTGCCGCAAAGTGACTGGGCACATTGGTTGCCACCCAGGGTGTTGGGGCAGTGGCATGCGGATACCCTGCGGGCGGGCGGTGAGTTCTGGATCGGCTGGGGCAAGGGGCAGTTGCAACGGGCCGTCGTAAGGCTCAATGCACCCAGGCTGCAGGGGGCCTATGCCGGGCGCAAGGCTGCCGACCTGAATAACCTCGCTTTGGGCGCCTGGTTCCAGCGCCGGGAGCAAGGCTTCGATGTGGTCGTCGACTCGTTGGCCATGGACCTCGGCAAGGCCCGCTGGGAGTCTCACCTGCAGTTGCAGCAGCGCCCTGGCCAGAACGCAGCCGATGAAAGCTGGCAGTTACAGGCCGACCGTCTCGACCTCACTCCGCTGACTCCGCTGATCGACGCCCTGGCACCATTGCCGGACAAGGTGAAGGATGTGGTCGATGGCTTGAAGGTGACCGGTGCGTTGCGCAATGTGCGCCTCGAGGTCAGGCCCAAGGCCGAGGGTGACCAGCGCCTGCAGTTCGCGGCCAACCTGGAGAAGGTAGGCTTCGATGCTTATTACAACGCTCCGGCGGCCGGTAACGTCAGTGGCAGCATCAGCGGTGACCTGGGCCACGGCGAGCTGCGCCTGGATACCGATGCGTTCATGCTGCATCTGTACCCGATCTTCGCCAAGCCCTGGCACTACCAGAAGGCGAATGCGCGCCTGACCTGGACCTTGGACAAAGACGGTTTCACCCTGATTGCGCCCTATCTCAAGGTGCTGGGCGAAGAGGGCAAGATCGCCGGCGACTTCCTGATTCGCCTGTTCTTCGAGGAAGGCCGCGAGGACTACATGGACCTGCGCGTCGGCCTGACCGAAGGCGATGGCCGCTATACCGCCAAGTATCTGCCCGAAGTGCTCAGCCCGGCCCTCGACGAATGGCTGCGCAGCGCGATCATCAAAGGTGCTGTGGACCAGGGCTACTTCCAGTATCAGGGCTCGCTGAACCATGGCGCAGCGCCGGAGGCGCGCAGCATCAGCCTGTTCTTCAAGGTGCATGACGCCGCCCTGGACTTCCAGCCCGGTTGGCCACAGGTGCAGCATGTGGATGGCGATGTGTTCATCGAGGACAGTGGCGTGCGCATCTTGGCCCGGCGAGGCGTGCTGCTCGACACCAAGGTCAGTGATGTAACAGTGGATATCCCGCATGTCGACGGTGACCAGCACAGTCATCTTTACCTGGACGGCGACTTCGACGGTAGCCTGGGTGATGGCCTGAAGATTCTCAAGGAGGCGCCCATCGGCACTGGTGAAATTTTCGCCGGCTGGGAAGGTGAGGGGCCGCTGAAGGGCAAGGTCAAGCTCGATATCCCGCTGGCCCATGGGCAGCGCCCAAAAGTGCAGGTGGACTTCACCACCAGCGATGCGCGCCTGAAAGTTGCTCCGCCAAGCCTGGAGTTGAGCCGCCTGAAGGGAGACTTCAGCTTCGATTTCGACAAGGGTCTGAGTGGCAAAGGCATCAGCCTACAGGCCTTCGGCAAGCCGGTAACGGCTCGAATAACCGCTGAAGGTCAGGCTGGGCAGATGCAGACCCGCATCAATGCCAATGGCCAGGTATCGCTCAAGACGCTGACTGACTGGCTGCAATTCAACCAGGCTTTGCCGGCATCCGGTGACCTGCCGTATCAGTTGCAACTCAGTCTGGGGAGCCGGGACAACCACCTGAGTGTCACTTCCAGCCTCAAGGGCCTGGCCATCGACCTGCCGGCTCCGTTTGGCAAAGCGGCGGCAGATACCCGTGACAGCCGTTTCGACATGAGCCTTCAGGGACCGGAGCGGCAATTCGATGCCGCCTACGCCGACCTTGCCCGCT
Source organism: Pseudomonas sp. VEM90 (assembly GCF_054611535.1). NCBI lineage: Bacteria > Pseudomonadati > Pseudomonadota > Gammaproteobacteria > Pseudomonadales > Pseudomonadaceae > Pseudomonas > Pseudomonas sp. VEM90. The sequence continues at coordinate 12,902 of NZ_JBTRAR010000023.1, forward strand.
TCGCCTATGCCGCACCGGCCGAGAAGTTGACTCAGGGCCGTGGCGAGCTAGTGCTGGGCACAGGCGACGCCCGGGTACCTGCCAGCCAAGGGCTGAGGGTGCGCGGGCGACTGGAGACGCTGGACCTGGCCCCCTGGCAGGAACAGGCTGCCCGGCTGGCTGGCGACGACCCGGGTGGCAGCGCGCGGCAGAACTTGCAAAGCGTCGACCTGAGCATCGGCCAGTTGAAAGTCTTCGGCATGGATCTGAACCAGGCCGTGGTTCGCCTGGCCCGGGCCGGCCCGGCCTGGGATTTGCGCCTCGACAGCAAGGAAGTCATCGGTAACGCACGCGTTCCGGATGCCAAGGGCGTGCCCATGGCCGTGCGCATGCAGACCTTGCGCCTGCCTGCCGCCAGCGCCGCTGAGCAGCAGGCTGAAGACGGCCCCGACCCGCTGGCCTCGTTCGATCCGCGCAAAGTCCCGGCACTGGACCTGAGCATCGACAAGCTCTATCGCGGTGACGATCTTTACGGCAGCGCCTCGATCAAGCTGCGGCCGACCGCACGTGGCGTTAAAGCCAGTGATATCGACCTCGATCTGAAGGGGTTGCGCATCGATGGCGGCGGTGGCTGGGAAGGTGAAACGGGCAAAACCAGCAGTTGGTACAAAGGGCGCCTTGACGGCAAGAATCTGGCGGATGTGCTCAAGGCCTGGGGCTTTGCCCCGACTGTGACCAGCCGCGACTTCCGCCTGGATGTGGATGGCCGCTGGCCGGGCTCGCCCGCCGCGGTGGGCCTGAAACGCTTCTCGGGCAGCATGGATGCCGCGCTGCGCAGCGGCCAGTTCGTCGAGGTCGAAGGCAGCGCACAAGCACTGCGGGTGTTCGGCCTGCTCAACTTCAACTCGATTGGCCGGCGCCTGCGTCTGGACTTTTCCGACCTGTTTGACAAGGGCCTGGCCTATGACCGGGTCAAGGGCTTGCTGGTGGCCAGTAGTGGCGTGTACGTGACCCGCAATCCGATTACCGTGACCGGCCCGTCGAGCAACTTCGAGCTCGACGGCACGCTGGACATGGTCAGCGACCGGGTCGATGCTGACTTGCAGGTGAGCCTGCCGGTGACCAACAACCTGCCGCTGGCAGCGTTGATCGTCGGCGCGCCGGCTGTGGGCGGTGCGCTGTTCCTGGTCGATCGGCTGATCGGTGACCGCGTGTCACGCTTTGCCAGCGTGCACTACCGTGTCGAAGGGCCGTGGAAAGAGCCTAGAATCACATTTGTGAAACCTTTCGAGAAATCCCGCTAGGAGTACCCATGAAGGCAGCGGTAATCCAGATGGTCAGCCAGGACGACGTGCAGGCCAACCTGCAGCGTGCCGGTGCCCTGTTGGAGCAGGCCGCGTTGGGCGGCGCGCGGTTGGCGGTGCTGCCGGAGAACTTTGCCGCCATGGGGCGCAAGGACGCTGCTGCCATCGGCCGTGCCGAGGCTTTGGGGCAAGGGCCCATTCTGCCATGGTTGAAACGCACCGCCCGCGACCTCAAGTTATGGATTGTTGCCGGTACTTTGCCCTTGCCACCGGCCGGCCAGCCCGATGCCAAGGCCCATGCGTGCTCGTTGCTGATCGATGAACACGGCGAGGTGGCGGCACGGTATGACAAGCTGCACCTGTTTGACGTGGACGTGGCCGACAACCGGGGCCGTTACCGCGAGTCGGATGACTACGCACAGGGTGCTCAGGTAGTGGTGGCTGATACGCCGGTCGGGCGGCTGGGGCTGAGCGTGTGTTACGACCTGCGCTTTCCCGAACTGTACAGCGCGCTGCGCGCTGCCGGCGCGGAGCTGATCACCGCACCGGCAGCTTTTACTGCAGTGACCGGCGCAGCACACTGGGAGGTGCTGGTGCGTGCCCGGGCCATCGAAACCCAGTGTTACCTGCTGGCTGCGGCACAGGGCGGCGCCCACCCCGGTCCACGGGAAACCCATGGTCATGCGGCGATCGTCGACCCTTGGGGGCGCATTCTCGCAGAACAGGCGCAAGGTGAAGCGGTACTGCTTGCCGAGCGCGACATTGAAGAACAAGCGTCCATTCGGGCGTGCATGCCGGTGGTATCGCACCGGCGCTTTTTTTCGCAGGGCGCGTTGCGGCCTGCGCACACCTCGGAGTGACTATGAGCCAGATGTTATCCACCGTCAGCGAGCAGCTCCTGGCCCCAGGCGGCTTGACCCTGGACAGCCTGCAGAGCGTGCTGGGTGAGTTGGCTGGCCCCGGCATCGACGCCGCCGACCTGTATTTCCAGGGCCAGATCTCGGAAACCTGGGCGCTGGAAGACGGCATCGTCAAAGAGGGCAGCTTCAACCTCGACCAGGGCGTGGGCGTGCGTGCCCAGTCCGGCGAAAAAACCGGCTTCGCCTACAGCAACGCGATCAACCTTGAAGCGCTGACCTCGGCAGCCCGTGCTGCCCGTTCGATTTCCCGTGCCGGGCAGAACGGCACGGTGCAAGCCTTCCGCAGCCAGGAGGTGGCCGCCCTGTATGCCGCGGACAACCCGCTGGACGTGCTCAGTCGTGCCGAAAAGGTCGAGTTGCTTAAACGTGTCGATGCCGCCACCCGTGCCCTGGACCCGCGCATTCAGCAGGTCAGCGTGAGCATGGCTGGGGTTTGGGAGCGTATTCTGATTGCTGCGGCCGATGGCAGCCTGGCCGCCGACGTACGTCCGCTGGTGCGCTTCAATGTCAGCGTCATCGTCGAGCAGAATGGCCGTCGCGAACGCGGTGGGCAGGGCGGTGGCGGGCGTACCGATTACCGCTTCTTCACCGAAGAGCGGGTGATGGGCTATGCCCGCGAGGCTCTGCGCCAGGCCCTGGTGAACCTGGAAGCGATCCCGGCGCCGGCCGGTACCTTGCCGGTGGTGTTGGGCCCGGGCTGGTCGGGCGTGCTGTTGCACGAGGCTGTTGGCCATGGCCTGGAAGGCGACTTCAACCGCAAGGGCAGCTCGGCATTCAGCGGCCGCATTGGCGAGAAAGTGGCGTCGAGCCTGTGCACCATCGTTGACGATGGCACCCTTGAAGGCCGCCGTGGTTCTCTGAGCGTGGACGACGAAGGCACCCCGACCGAATGCACCACGCTGATCGAGAATGGTGTGCTCAAGGGCTACATGCAGGACAAGCTGAACGCGCGCCTGATGGGCATGGCAGTGACCGGCAACGGCCGCCGTGAATCTTACGCGCACCTGCCGATGCCACGCATGACCAACACCTACATGCGTGCCGGCGAAAGCGACCCGCAGGAGATCATCGCGTCGGTGAAGAAGGGGATCTACTGCGCCAATCTCGGTGGTGGGCAGGTGGATATCACCAGCGGCAAGTTCGTGTTCTCCACCAGTGAGGCCTACCTGATCGAGGACGGCAAGATTACCGCGCCGGTGAAGGGCGCAACCTTGATCGGTAATGGTCCCGAGGCGATGAGCCGGGTTTCGATGGTCGGTAACGACCTGGCACTGGACAGCGGGGTAGGGACGTGCGGCAAGGACGGGCAGTCGGTGCCGGTCGGGGTGGGGCAACCCACCTTGAAGCTGGATGCGATTACCGTAGGCGGTACGGGCGCTTGATGGCTTCGGGAGTCGTTGTGGGAGCGGGCATGCCCGCTCTCACAGGGGCCCAGCCTGTCAGCGTAGTCCGCGTTGCAACTCGTCGAGGTCGCGAATGTACTTGAACACCTTGCGCGCGGCGGCAGGCGGCTTGTTCCGCGCCTTCTCGTGCTGGGCATGGCGCACCAGCGAGCGCAGTTGCTGGCGGTCGGTGTCGGGGTACTCGTTGACGAAGCGCTCGAGGTCTTCGTCGTTACCGTCGATCAACCGGTCACGCCAGCGCTCCAAACTGTGGAAGCGTTCGTTGTACTGGCGAGTCGAGCTGTCCATCTGCTCGAGCAAGGCGTGGATGGCATCGAGGTCTTGCACGCGCATGAGCTTGCCGACGAACGACATGTGGCGTTTACGGGCGCCATGAGCGGTGTGCTTGCTGGCCTCGGCCAGTGCCTTGCGCAGCTCGTCGGTCAATGGCAGGCGCGCCAAGGTATCGGCCTTGAGCGTGGTAAGCCGCTCGCCGAGTTCGACCAGCGCATGCAGTTCGCGCTTGATCTGGGTTTTGCTTTTTTCGCCGTCGAAGGCGTCGTCGTTTGAATCAACCATGGTGGCAGTCCGCTAGAAAACGCCGCCATGATAACCAGTCGGGGGCCGCTTGTCCGGCCCGGTCGTAGAATGACCCCAAGCCGTACGCAGAATTTGAGTGGAGAGAACCATGAGTGCAGTCCAGAGCGTAGGTCCGAGAGACCTGCCAGCATTGCAGGAACAGGTCGAGGCGATCATCGCCGAGGCGCGTCGTCAGGGGGCCAGTGCCTGCGAAGTGGCGGTGTCGCTGGAGCAGGGGCTGTCCACCACCGTACGCCAGCGTGAGGTCGAAACGGTCGAGTTCAACCGCGACCAGGGCTTTGGTATCACCCTCTATGCTGGCCAGCGTAAAGGTTCGGCCAGCACCTCGGCCAGTGGCCCGGAGGCGATCCGCGAGACCGTCGCCGCAGCGCTGGCAATTGCCAGGCACACCTCCGAGGATGAATGCTCGGGCTTGGCCGACGCGGCACTGATGGCGCGTGAAATCCCTGATCTGGACCTGTACCACGACTGGGATATCGAGCCCGAGAAGGCCATTGAAATGGCCTTGGCCTGCGAGGCCGCGGCCTTCGACGCCGACCCGCGCATCCTCAACGCCGATGGCACCACCCTCAATACCCACCAAGGCTGCCGCGTGTATGGCAACAGCCATGGATTCATCGGTGGTTACGCCTCGACCCGGCACAGTCTGAGCTGCGTGATGATTGCCGAAGGCGACGGGCAGATGCAGCGTGACTACTGGTACGACGTGAACCGCCAAGGCAACCTACTGGCCGACCCGCGCAGCATCGGCGTGCGCGCTGCCCAGCGTGCCGCCAACCGCCTTGGCGCCCGGCCGGTGCCGACTTGCGAGGTACCGGTGCTGTTCTCGGCCGAATTGGCCGGTGGCCTGTTCGGTAGCTTCCTGTCGGCCATTTCCGGCGGCAACCTCTACCGCAAGTCGTCGTTCCTGGAGGGTACCATTGGCCAGCGCCTGTTCCCTTCCTGGCTGACCCTCGACGAGCGCCCGCATATTCCGCGTGCGTTGGGCAGTGCTGCGTTCGACGGTGATGGCCTGGCCACCTATGCCAAACCTTTTGTCGAAAAAGGCGAGCTGGTGTCGTACTTGCTGGGCACCTACTCCGGGCGCAAGCTGGGTTTGCCGAGTACTGCCAATTCCGGTGGCGTGCACAACCTGTTCGTCAGCCACGGTGTCGAAGATCAGGCCGCGCTGATTCGCCGCATGGGGCGCGGGCTGCTGGTGACCGAACTGATGGGGCATGGCTTGAACATGGTGACGGGGGACTATTCCCGTGGTGCGGCGGGGTTCTGGGTCGAGAATGGCGAGATTCAGCATGCCGTGCAGGAAGTCACCATCGCCGGAAACATGAAGGACATGTTCCAGCAGATTGTCGCGATTGGCAGCGATCTTGAAACCCGTAGCAACATTCATACGGGCTCGGTGCTGATCGAGCGGATGACCGTTGCTGGTAGCTGATCTTTAGCCTGCGCCGGCCCTTTCGCGGATCAATCCGCTCCTACACGGTAGTGGACGCACATCGGGGCGGGGACACAGGCCGTTGTAGGAGCGGGTTTACCCGCGAAGAGGCCGGCACAGCACTACACCTTCTCTGCAAATCCAAAGACCCGGCCCTCGCGCCGGGTTTTTATTTCATCACCTTTTTCTTGAAGTGATTCTGTTTATCACTTAATAATGAATATCATTATCCAGTAACCCGGCGATGATGTTCATGAAATCCGTCCTCCGCGAACTGCCCTACCTGGAAAACTGGCGCTGGCTCAGCCGGCGCATTCGCTGTGCGCTCGACCCCGACGAGCCGCGCCTGATCGAGCATTACCTGGCCGAAGGCCGCTATCTGGTGTGTTGCACCGAAACCTCGCCATGGACGGTGGCGCTGACAGCGTTTCGCCTGCTGCTGGATACCGCCTGCGATCGCATGCTCCCCTGGCATTGGCGTTGCCTGTGCCTGGATCAGGCGTGGCGCCCTCTGCTGGACCTGCGCAACCTCGACCGCCAGGAACAGAACCAACGCTGGCAACCCTACGCCCTGCAGTTGGCCAATTGCCGTCTGCTGCCTTCGATTTCTCCCGATGAACTGATGCAAGGATTTGATGATGAGTGATACCCGTATCGAGCGTGACAGCATGGGTGAGCTGCAGGTGCCGGCCCAGGCCCTCTACGGCGCCCAGACCCAGCGCGCGGTCGACAACTTCCCGATCAGCGGCCAGCGTATGCCGGCCCAGTTCATTCGTGCCTTGTTGCTGGCCAAGGCCGCTGCGGCCAAGGCCAACGTCGAACTGGAGCAACTGTCTGCCGGGCAGGGCCAGGCTATCGTCAAGGCTGTCGAGCAACTGCTGGCCGAGGACTTCATCCAGCACTTCCCGGTGGATGTGTTCCAGACAGGCTCTGGTACCAGTTCGAACATGAACGCCAATGAGGTGATCGCCACCTTGGCTACCCATGTACTGGGTGAGTCGGTCAATGCCAATGACCACGTCAACTGTGGCCAGAGCAGCAATGACATCATTCCGACCACCATCCACGTCAGCGCCGCGTTGGCCCTGCACGAGCAGTTGCTGCCAGCCCTGGCGCACCTGGTACAGGTGATCGAGGTCAAGTCGGCACAAGTACATCAATTCGTGAAGACCGGTCGTACTCACCTGATGGACGCGATGCCCGTGCGCATGAGCCAGGTGCTGGATGGCTGGGCAGCGCAGATCAATGCTGCCAAGGCGCACATCGAAGGGGTGCTGCCGCGCTTGCAGGCGCTGGCCCAGGGCGGAACCGCCGTGGGTACTGGCATCAACGCCCATCCGCAGTTCGCTGTCGGTTTCGCTCGCCAGCTCAGTGGCCTGACCAAGATCGAGTTCACGCCCGGCCAGAACCTGTTCGCCCTGATCGGCTCGCAGGACACTGCCGTGGCGTTGTCTGGCCAGCTCAAGACCACCGCTGTGGCGTTGATGAAAATCGCCAACGATCTGCGCTGGATGAACTCCGGCCCGCTGGCCGGTCTGGGCGAAATCGAGCTGCAAGCTCTGCAGCCGGGCTCTTCGATCATGCCAGGCAAGGTCAACCCGGTGATCCCGGAGGCCACTGCCATGGTCGCCGCCCAAGTGATTGGCAACGACGCGACCATCGCCGTCGCCGGCCAGTCCGGTAACTTCGAGTTGAACGTGATGCTGCCGGTGATCGCCCGTAACCTGCTGGAAAGCATCGAACTGATGGCCAACGTCAGCCGCTTGCTGGCCGACAAAGCCATCGCCACCTTCAAGGTCAACGAAGACAAACTCAAGGAAGCCCTTGCGCGCAACCCGATTCTGGTCACGGCGTTGAATCCGATCATCGGCTACCTCAAGGCCGCCGAAATCGCCAAGACCGCCTACAAGCAGGGTCGTCCAATCATCGATGTGGCGCTGGAGCACACCAACCTGTCCCGCGACCAGCTTGAAGCGCTGCTGGACCCGGAAAAACTCACCGCCGGCGGTATCTGACCCTGCGTCCCCGCCCAGGAGACAACCATGCAGCACTGGAAACGCACCACGGAAACCGCCAACCGCCTATTCGAACAAGGCGAGCTGGTGGACGCCCGGGAACACTACCTGCAAGCCTTGGCGTTGGCCCAGGTGCTGTTCGAGCGCTGGCATGACGTGGACGAAGCGGTGGCTGCATTCGTCATCGCCCACCACAACCTGGCTGACCTGCACCTGCGCCTTGACCAGCCGCATGAAAGCGCCGACTACCTGTGCGCTGCTCACCAGCGACTGCTGCAGGCCTGCCAGGAAGTGCGCCTGCCTCAGGCGCTGCGTGATGCCGCCTTGCGCCACAGTGCGCGCACTTACACCGAGCTGCTGAGTTTCATTGCCGAGTATGGCCAGTACCCGCGTACCGAGCGCTTGCTCAACCGCCACAGCGCCGGGGCCAGCGAGCTCGCTGCCCAGCCGGATGTAACACCCAGAACCCATGCCTACGGAATTCACTGACATGCCCCATACCTTGCCTGCATTGCCATACGCCTACGATGCGCTGGAACCACACATTGATGCCCAGACAATGGAAATCCACCACACCAAGCATCACCAGACTTACGTGAACGGCCTCAATGCCGCCCTCGAAGGTACCGAGTGGGCCGAATGGCCGGTGGAAAAACTGGTCGCTGCCGTCAAGCAACTGCCGGAAAACCTGCGTGGCGCCGTGACCAACCACGGCGGTGGTCACGCCAACCACAGCCTGTTCTGGACTGTCATGTCGCCTCAGGGCGGTGGCGAGCCTGTGGGCCAACTGGCGCAAGCCGTCACTGCACAACTTGGCGGCTTCGAGGCTTTCAAGGAGGCTTTCACCAAAGCCGCGTTGACCCGCTTCGGCAGCGGATGGGCCTGGCTCAGCGTGACGCCGCAAAAAACCTTGATGGTGGAGAGTAGCGGCAACCAGGACAGCCCGCTGATGCACGGCAATACGCCGATCCTCGGCCTGGACGTGTGGGAGCACGCTTACTACCTCAAGTACCAGAACCGTCGTCCGGAATACATCGGTGCCTTCTACAACGTCATTGACTGGGTGGAAGTTGAACGTCGTTACCTCGAAGCCCTGAAGTGAGTCGGACCGGTATGCGCTCTGAGGTGATGTCTGTCAGCAGTGTGCGCCTGTTCCGCCTGGCGCTTGGGACTTTGCTTTTGCTGGCTGGCGCCGCGTTATTGGTGGCGCGGGGCCTCGCCTGGCTAGACCTCGACCCGCGCATGCTGCGCGCCCTGGAGGGCGGTGCTTTGTGCGCACTGGGTACGGCACTGGGCGCAGTACCGGTACTGGTCATTCGCAATATGCCGGTGGCGCTGGCGGATACGCTATTGGGCTTCGGTGCTGGCGTGATGCTGGCGGCCACCGCGTTTTCCCTGATCATGCCGGGCCTGGCGGCGGCTCAGTCTATTGGCTTCAGCCCTTGGGGGGCAGGTGGCCTGGTCAGTTTTGGCCTGATGTTCGGGGCGTTGTGCCTGTTCCTGGTCGACCTCAAGGTATCCTGGGCTTCGCCGGAGGCGTTGGTGGGCACGGCAAACCAGCCGGTGATCGCAGCGCGCATCTGGCTGTTCGTGATTGCCATAATTGCCCACAACATCCCCGAAGGTATGGCCATTGGTGTGTCGGCCGGGGGTGGCATGGCCGACGCCGACAGCCTGGCCATGGGCATTGCCTTGCAGGATGTGCCTGAGGGGCTGGTGATCGCGCTGGTGCTGGCAGGGGCGGGCATGCCGCGCTTCAAGGCCTTCCTGATCGGCGCAGCCTCAGGCTTGGTCGAGCCGCTGGCGGCGTTGATCTGTGCCTGGCTGGTGAATGTTGCCGAACTGCTGCTGCCGCTGGGGCTGGCCTGTGCAGCGGGGGCGATGTTGCTGGTGGTCACCCAGGAAATCATTCCAGAATCGCGCAGCAACGGCCATCATCGTCTGGCCAGCCTGGGGCTGTGTACAGGTTTCTGTCTGATGATGGTGATGGATACCGCGATGTCCTGATGCAAGCGCAGGTGTGTGGGGGGCTATTCGCCTTCGTCAAAGAAGTTGTTGATCAGCTCGACCAGTGCATCCATGGCGTCGCTGTCCTGCTCGCCTTCGGTATGCAGGTGCACCTGGGTGCCTTTGCCTGCTGCCAGCATCATCACCGCCATGATGCTCTTGCCATCCACCAGCTTGTCCGGGGCGCGACCGACCCGCACCTGGCAGGGGAAGCGGCCGGCCACACCGACGAACTTGGCTGCCGCCCGGGCATGCAGACCCAGCTTGTTGATGATGATGATTTCGCGGGCGGGCATCGTGGGGCGGATCCTTGGGCTAGAGGTCGCGATGGCGGACCTGGACGTTTTTCAGGGTTTTCTGCAACTGTCGACCAAGGCGCTCGGTGATGTACACCGAACGGTGATGGCCGCCAGTGCAGCCGATGGCGATGGTTACGTAGGCGCGGTTGCTGGCAGCGAAGCGGGGCAACCACTTGAGCAGGTAGCTGGAGATGTCGTTGTACATGTCTTCGACATCCGGTTGTGCGGCCAGGTAGTCGATCACGGGTTGATCGAGACCCGAGTGCTCACGCAGCTCTGGCTTCCAGTAGGGGTTGGGCAGGCAGCGCACGTCAAAAACCAGGTCTGCGTCGACCGGCATCCCCCGCTTGAAACCGAACGACTCGACCAGAAACGCTGTGCCGGGCTCGGGCTGGTTCAGCAGGCGCAGCTTGATCGAGTCACGTAACTGGTACAGGTTCAGGTTGGTGGTGTCGATCTTCAGGTCGGCCAGGTCGGCAATAGGGCCCAACAATTCGCTTTCCACGCGGATCGCTTCCGCGAGCGAGCGGTTGGCGTTGGTCAGGGGGTGCCGCCTGCGGGTTTCCGAGAAACGTTTGAGAAGGACCTCTTCATCGGCATCCAGGTACAACACGTCACACTGGATGTGCCGGGCGCGGGCTTCTTCAAGCAGTTCGGGGAAGCGCGTCAGGTGGCTGGGCAGGTTGCGCGCATCGATAGACACCGCCACCTTGGGCTGCAGCAAATCGGTGTTGATCAGTGCATTTTCCGCCAACTGCGGCAGCAGCCCGGCGGGTAAATTGTCGATGCAATAGAAACCGCTGTCTTCCAGGACATCGAGGGCGGTGCTCTTGCCGGAGCCGGACCGGCCGCTGACGATGATCAGGCGCATGTTCAGTGCTCGTTCTGTACGTCCAGGACAACCTGGAACAGGGCCTCATTGCTGGTGGCCGCACGCAGCCGATCACGGACTTCCTTGCGATCGAGCATGCTGGCGATCTGACGCAGTAGTTCAAGGTGGGCATCGGTGGCCGCTTCGGGCACCAGTAGCACAAACAGCAGGTCAACCGGCGCGCCATCGATAGCGTCGTAATCGATAGGGGCTTCCAGGTGCAGCAGGGCGCTGACGGGAGCGGAGCATCCTTCAAGCCGGCAGTGCGGGATGGCGATGCCATTGCCGAAACCGGTAGAACCGAGCTTTTCCCGGGCTACCAGTTTTTCGAAGACGTCCTGCATCTCCAGTTCTGGCACTTGGTCGGCGATGACAGTGGCGACCTTTTCCAGGGCGCGCTTCTTGCTGCCGCCCGGCACGTTCACGAGGGAACGGCCGGGGGTCAGGATGGTTTCAAGTCGGATCATGGATGAGGGGGATCAGCGGGCAGCTGCACCTTGCAGCAGGCTTTGCTGTTTTTCCTTGTGTTTTTTCAGTTGGCGGTCGAGCTTGTCGGCCAGGGCGTCGATCGCTGCATACATGTCTTCGTGTTCGGCGTTGGCTACCACTTCGCCGCCGGGAATCTGCAGGGTCGCCTCGACCTTCTGCTGAAGCTTCTCGACTTTCATGATTACCTGCACGTTGGTGATCTTGTCGAAGTGACTCTCCACGCGGGCGAGCTTTTCAAGCACGTAATCGCGCAGTGGCTGGGTGACTTCTACATGCTGTCCACTGATATTGACTTGCATACAGCTTCTCCTTTGTTGCCCGTGCATAAAGAGGCAGGTCTTGCACCTGCCACGAAAATGCTGTGGCACATCTCAGGGGCTACATCAGTCGCTTGCGCTCGCTCGACGGTGCGATGCCGAGTGACTCGCGGTACTTGGCGACGGTGCGACGGGCTACCTGGATGCCTTGTGCCTCCAGTAAACCAGCGATCTTGCTGTCACTCAATGGCTTTTTCTGATTTTCCGCTGCAACCAGTTTCTTGATGATCGCGCGGATCGCCGTGGACGAGCATTCTCCGCCTTCGGAGGTGCTGACATGGCTGGAGAAAAAGTATTTCAGTTCGTAGATGCCACGCGGGGTGTGCATGTATTTCTGCGTGGTAACCCGTGAGATGGTCGATTCGTGCATGCCTACTGCTTCGGCAATATCATGCAGCACCAGCGGCTTCATCGCTTCGTCGCCGTGGTCGAGGAAGCCGCGCTGGTGCTCGACGATCTGCGTGGCGACCTTCATCAGGGTCTCGTTGCGGCTTTGCAGGCTCTTGATGAACCAGCGCGCTTCCTGCAGCTGGTTGCGCATGAAGGTGTTGTCGGCGCTGGTGTCGGCACGGCGAACGAAGCCGGCGTATTGAGGGTTGACGCGCAGGCGTGGGATGGCTTCCTGATTCAGTTCTACCAGCCAACGGTCGCTGTCCTTGCGCACGATGACGTCGGGCACCACGTACTCGGGCTCGCTGGACTCGATCTGCGAACCCGGGCGCGGGTTAAGGCTTTGCACCAGCTCGATGACCTGGCGCAGTTCGTCTTCCTTGATTTTCATCCGCCGCATCAGCTGGCTGTAGTCACGGCTGCCGAGCAGGTCGATGAAGTCGGTGACCAGGCGCTTGGCTTCGGTCATCCACGGAGTTGTAGCGGGTAGTTGGCGCAGTTGCAGCAACAGGCATTCACCGAGGTTGCGGGCGCCGACGCCAGCCGGCTCGAACTGCTGGATGCGGTGCAGTACTGCTTCGACCTCGTCCAGCTCGATATCCAGCTCCGGGTCGAAACCGGCGCAGATTTCCTCGAGTGTGTCCTCCAGGTAGCCCTGACCGTTGATGCTGTCGATCAGGGTCACGGCAATCAAGCGGTCGGTATCGGACATCGGCGCCAGGTTCAACTGCCACAGCAGGTGGCTTTGCAGGCTCTCGCCGGCCGATGTACGGGTGGTGAAGTCCCACTCGTCGTCATCGTTGCTCGGCAGGCTGCTGGCGCTGGTCTGGTAGATATCTTCCCAGGCGGTATCGACCGGGAGCTCGTTGGGGATGCGCTCGCTCCACTCACCGTCTTCCAGATTGTCGGCGCTGACGGCGCTTTCCTGGAAGCTGTTGTCCTGAACTTCGGCGGCCGGTTTGTTCTCGGCGTTGTCGGCCATCGGGTCGCTGTTGTCGAAGTCTTCGCCGTCTTCCTGACGTTCGAGCATCGGGTTGGACTCCAGCGCTTCCTGGATTTCCTGTTGGAGGTCCAGGGTAGAGAGCTGGAGCAGGCGGATGGCCTGTTGCAACTGAGGTGTCATCGTCAGTTGCTGGCCCATTTTTAGGACGAGCGATGGTTTCATGGCAGGGGCTTAATACCTTGTTCGCCGGCGCGCATGCGCCATCCACTACACGAGGGCGCCGGAGCGCCAGATCAAGCAAGTTTTATGCCTTAAATTGTAGCGTTTGCCTAGAGTACCGTAACAACTTTACCCGCAGTCTCACGGCTTGCTTGCCAGTACTTCAGGCGCTTTTCGGGTCAGAGGCGGAACTCGTGGCCCAGGTAAACTTCTTTGACCAGGTCGTTTGCCAGGATGGTTTCAGCGTCGCCTTCGGCGATCAGTCGGCCATCGTTGACGATGTAAGCGGTCTCGCAGATATCCAGGGTTTCACGCACGTTGTGGTCGGTAATCAGTACACCGATACCTTTGGCCTTGAGGTGGTGGATGATCTGCTTGATGTCGCCGACTGAAATCGGGTCGACACCGGCGAACGGTTCGTCCAGCAGGATGAATTTGGGTGCGGTCGCCAGGGCGCGGGCAATCTCGACACGGCGGCGTTCGCCACCGGACAGGCTCATGCCGAGGTTGTCGCGGATGTGGCTGATGTGGAACTCCTGCAGCAGGCTTTCCAGCTCTTTGCGGCGGCCGTCCCGGTCGAGGTCCTTGCGGGTCTCGAGGATGGCCATGATGTTGTCGGCTACCGACAGCTTGCGGAAGATCGAGGCTTCCTGGGGCAGGTAGCCGATGCCGGCGCGCGCGCGGCCGTGCATGGGCTGGTAGCTCACATCGAGGCTGTCGATCAGTACGCGGCCCTGTTCGGCCTGGACCAGACCGACAATCATGTAGAAGCAAGTGGTCTTGCCGGCGCCGTTGGGGCCGAGAAGGCCGACGATCTGGCCGCTGTCGATCGACAGGCTGACATCACGTACTACCTGCCGCCCCTTGTAGCTCTTTGCCAGGTGCTGGGCTTTGAGGGTTGCCATTTACTCGGCCTTCTTCTTGGGCTGGATCACCATGTCGATACGCTGACGGGGTGTTGTCACGTTGCTACCGCGACCGGCGGTCGCCACCTGGGTCTGGGTGTTGTAGACGATCTTCTCGCCTTCGGTGGTGTTGCCTTCGTTCTCGACCTTGGCGCGGTCGGTGAGAATTACCAGGTCCTTCTGCGCCTGGTACTGGATGGTCACGCCCCAGCCTTTCATCTTGTCTGGCTTGGCTGCGCTCTGCTGCTGCTCGAAGTAGGCCAGGTTGCCCACCGAGGTCACTACGTCGATATCGCCGGAGGCGGAGCGGGTAATGGTCACGGTGTTGCCTTTGATCATCATCGAACCCTGGGTGATGATCACGTCGCCGGTGTAAGTGGCCACGCCTTGCTTGTCATCCAGGTGGGCGTTGTCGGCCTGGATGCGAATAGGCTGGTCACGGTCATTCGGCAGGGCGAGGGCGCTCGCGCTTCCCAGTGCTGCGCTCAGGCTGAGCAAAAGGGGGAGGGTTTTAACGAGCCTCATACTGTCCTCTTACGTTAGAGAGCAAGTCCATCTTGCCTTCTTTCAAATACGCTTTCATGCCTTTGCCCGTAGTTGTGCCTCCGGCGCCGTCGATTCTAACGGCTTGCTCGGTCTGCGCATATTGCTTCTGCGGGAACACGGTCATGCGTGAGCTGGTAATGATGGTTTCACGCTGCTTTTCATCGGTGCGGGCAATCCGTACCTTGTCAATCAGTTCGACCTCGGTACCGTCCGGATTGACCTCGGCGCGTGTGCTCTGCACATGCCACGGGTACGCAGTGCCGCGGTACAGGTGCAGGTCCGGTGTGGTCACTTGTGTGATTTCGCTGGTCTTGAGGTGTTCGATCCTGTCGGCGGTCATTTCGTATTGCAGCTTGCCGTCGGGCAGGAACTGCACGCTGTGGGCGTTGATCGCGTAGTAGTCGATGGCGCTTTCATCGACTTGGGCCACGGGCTTGTCGAGGAAGCTTTCGGGGCTGACATTCCAGTAGCCAATGGCTACCAACAGGGCGGCTATCGCCCCGAGCAGCACAATGTTTCGGGCTTTCTTGCTGAGCATGGGCAGCCTTACAGGTAGTTGGCGTTGGCAGCGTCCAGGGTGCCCTGGGCGTGCATGATCAGTTCGCAGAATTCACGGGCCGCGCCTTCGCCGCCACGTGCCTGGGTCACGCCGTGGGCATGCTGGCGTACGAATGGTGCGGCGTTGGCTACGGCCATGCCCAGAGCCACCCGGCGAATCACCGGCAGGTCGGGCAGGTCGTCGCCCAGGTAAGCCACTTGATCATAGCTTAGGCCCAGTTCGGCGAGCAGGCCGTCAAGTACCACCAATTTGTCCTCCCGGCCTTGGAAGAGGTGCGGGATACCGAGGTTCCTGGCCCGGCGTTCGACCACTGGGGTCTTGCGCCCGCTGATGATCGCGGTGGTCACGCCCGAGGCCATGAGCATCTTGATGCCCTGGCCGTCGAGGGTATTGAACGTCTTGAATTCGCTGCCATCCTCGAGGAAATACAGGCGCCCGTCGGTGAGCACGCCGTCCACGTCGAACACTGCCAGCTTGATGCCTTTGCCGCGTTGCATGAGGTCCTGGTTCATTCCATCGCTCCTTTACATTACGCCGGCGCGCAGCAGGTCATGCATGTTCAGGGCACCGGTAGGGCGGTCTTCACGGTCCACCACCACCAGAGCGTTGATCTTGTGGTCTTCCATTATCTTCAGGGCTTCGGCGGCGAGCATGTCGGCACGCGCAGTCTTGCCATGAACGGTCATGACCTGGTCGATCAGAGTGGTGTGCACATCGATGTTGCGGTCCAGGCTGCGGCGCAGGTCACCGTCGGTGAAGATCCCGGCCAGCTTGCCGTCGGCTTCGACGATCACGGTCATGCCCAAACCTTTATGGGACATTTCCAGCAGCGCGTCCTTGAGCAGGGTGCCGCGTGGTACTTGAGGCAGATCGTCGCCGGCGTGCATCACGTTCTCGACCTTCAGCAGCAGGCGGCGGCCCAGCGCTCCCCCGGGATGTGAGAAGGCAAAGTCCTCGGCAGTGAAGCCGCGGGCTTCAAGCAGGGCGATGGCCAGGCAGTCGCCCAGCACCAGCGATGCGGTTGTCGAGGAAGTGGGGGCCAGGTTCAGCGGGCAGGCCTCTTGCTCGACGCGGGCGTCAAGATTGACTTCGGCGGCCTGGGCCAGCGGCGAGTCTGGGTTGCCAGTCAGGCTGATCAGCTTGATACCCAGGCGCTTGATCAGTGGCAGCAGGGTGACGATTTCGGCAGTGCTGCCGGAATTCGACAGGGCAAGGATGACATCGTCGCGGGTGATCATGCCCATGTCGCCATGGCTGGCTTCGGCCGGGTGTACGAAAAACGCCGGGGTGCCGGTGCTGGCCAGGGTCGCGGCGATCTTGTTGCCGATGTGCCCGGACTTGCCCATGCCGACCACGACGACCCGGCCCTTGCTGGACAGAATCAGTTCGCAGGCTTTGACGAAATTGTCGTCGATGCGCGCCAAAAGGGCCTCCACGGCCTTGAGTTCCAGGCGCAGAGTGCGTTGGGCGGATTGGATCAGCTCGCTGGATTGGCTCATGTCGAAAAAGCAATGCCTGATGAAAAGGCGACGATTATACGCGCAATGATGAAAACCCTCACCTCCTCGATTACTGCAGCAAATACCACCAAAGTCTGTCGCGGGGCTGAACGGCTGGTTGCCCGGCCTTGGGGCGGCGCTGTCAGCGGTGCTATAGTTCGCCGCTATTCGGCCTGTCAGGGGTGCTTGTGCCTTCCAGATGGAGGCCGGCGTCCATTAGGACGAGGCTGCATAAGCAAGGAGTCTAGATGAGTGTGGATAGCGCCTACGCGGTCGAGTTGAAGGGTGTGACCTTCAAACGCGGTTCGCGCAGCATTTTCAGCAACGTCGACATCAGCATCCCGCGCGGCAAGGTCACCGGCATCATGGGGCCATCGGGTTGCGGCAAGACCACGTTGCTCCGCCTGATGGGCGCGCAGTTGCGCCCCGCGAGCGGTGAGGTATGGGTTGCCGGGCAGAACCTGCCGACGCTGTCGCGCAGCGACCTGTTCGACGCCCGCAAGCAGATGGGCGTGCTGTTTCAGAGCGGCGCGTTGTTCACCGACCTCGATGTGTTCGAGAACGTTGCGTTCCCGCTGCGCGTGCATACTCAGCTGTCGGACGAGATGATCCGTGACATCGTGTTGATGAAGCTGCAGGCCGTGGGCCTGCGCGGTGCCATCGACCTGATGCCCGACGAGCTGTCCGGTGGCATGAAGCGCCGTGTGGCACTGGCCCGGGCGATTGCCATGGACCCGCAGATCCTCATGTACGACGAACCGTTCGTCGGCCAGGACCCGATCGCCATGGGGGTACTGGTGCGCCTGATTCGCTTGCTCAACGATGCTTTGGGCATCACCAGCATCGTGGTTTCCCATGACCTGGCAGAAACCGCCAGCATCGCCGATTACATCTACGTGGTAGGTGACGGTCAGGTGCTGGGCCAGGGGACGCCTGATGAGCTGATGGGCTCGGACAATCCACGGATCCGCCAATTCATGAAAGGCGATCCGGACGGCCCGGTTCCCTTCCACTTTCCCGCGCCTGACTACCGCGCCGACCTGCTGGGGGCGCGTTGATGCGCAGAAAATCCTTACTCGAACGTGTCCGCCTGCTGGGCCGCTCGGCAATCGACGTGCTGGCCGTGCTCGGGCGTTCGTGCCTGTTCCTGTTCCATGCGCTGGTCGGTCGCGGTGGCATTGGCGGCGGTTTCCAGCTGCTGACCAAGCAGTTGTACTCGGTCGGTGTGCTGTCGCTGGCGATCGTCGTCGTGTCCGGGGTGTTCATCGGCATGGTGCTGGCGCTGCAGGGCTACAGCATCCTGACCAAGTACGGCTCGGAGCAGGCGGTAGGGCAGATGGTCGCCCTGACCCTGCTGCGTGAACTTGGCCCGGTGGTAACGGCATTGCTGTTTGCCGGCCGTGCCGGTTCCGCGCTGACCGCTGAAATCGGCAACATGAAGTCTACCGAGCAGCTGTCGAGCCTGGAAATGATCGGTGTCGACCCGCTCAAGTACATCGTTGCACCACGCTTGTGGGCCGGTTTCATCTCGCTGCCGTTGCTGGCGCTGATCTTCAGCGTGGTCGGTATCTGGGGTGGTTCGTGGGTGGCGGTGGACTGGCTGGGCGTCTACGAGGGCTCGTTCTGGGCCAACATGCAGAACAGCGTTTCTTTCACTGACGACGTGCTCAACGGGCTGGTCAAGAGCCTGGTGTTTGCTTTCGTCTCGACCTGGATCGCCGTATTCCAGGGGTACGACTGTGAGCCCACCTCAGAAGGGATCAGCCGTGCAACCACCAAGACCGTGGTCTATGCCTCGTTGGCAGTGCTGGGTCTGGACTTTATTCTGACCGCCTTGATGTTTGGAGATTTCTGATGCAAAACCGCACCCTGGAAATCGGTGTCGGCCTGTTCCTCCTGGCCGGGATCCTGGCGCTGCTGCTGCTGGCCCTGCGTGTCAGCGGGCTGTCGGCCAGCCCGACCACTGATACCTATAAAGTTTATGCTTACTTCGACAATATCGCCGGTTTGACGGTCAGAGCTAAGGTGACCATGGCCGGTGTGACCATCGGCAAGGTCACCGCCATCGATCTGGACCGTGATTCCTACACCGGTCGGGTGACGTTGCAACTGGACAAGTCGGTCGATAACCTGCCGACCGACTCCACTGCCTCGATCCTGACCGCCGGTTTGCTTGGTGAGAAGTACATCGGCATCAGCGTGGGCGGTGAAGACGATGTCCTCAAGGATGGCTCAACCATCCATGACACTCAGTCGGCACTGGTGCTGGAAGATCTGATTGGCAAGTTCCTGCTCAACTCTGTTGGCAAGGAACCGAAAGAAGCGCAACCGGCTAATTAAGGAGTATCCATGATTTCGATCCTGCGACGTGGCCTGCTAGTGCTACTGGCGGCCTTCCCCCTGCTGGCCCTGGCTGCGCAGACACCGCACGATGTGGTTCAGGGCACCACCAATGAACTGCTCGGTGACCTCAAGGCCAACAAGGAGCAGTACAAGTCCAACCCCAACGCCTTCTATGACTCGCTCAACCGCATTCTCGGCCCGGTGGTGGATGCTGACGGTATCTCGCGCAGCATCATGACCGTGAAATACTCCCGCAAGGCGACCCCGGAGCAGATGCAGCGCTTCCAGGAGAACTTCAAGCGCAGCCTGATGCAGTTCTATGGCAATGCCCTGCTCGAATACAACAACCAGGGCATCACCGTCGACCCGGCTAAGGCCGATGACGGCAAGCGCGCCAGTGTCGGCATGAAGGTCACCGGCAACAACGGTGCCGTGTACCCCGTGCAGTACACCCTGCAGAACATTGGCGGCGAGTGGAAGGTGCGTAACGTGATCGTCAACGGCATCAACATCGGCAAGCTGTTCCGTGACCAGTTCGCCGATGCCATGCAGCGCAACGGCAACGACCTGGACAAGACCATCGACGGCTGGGCCGGCGAAGTGGCCAAGGCCAAGCAGACTGCCGACAACTCGCCAGAGAAGAGCGTCAAATGAGCGAGGCTGCTGTAAGCATGGCCGAGCCGGGCGTGCTGCGTCTGGCTGGCGTGCTGGATTACCGCAGCGGCCCGGCCTTGCGCAAGCAAGGCAAGGTGCTGATCGATGGCTCGCGCGAGCCGCGGCTGGTGCTTGATTGCTCGGCTGTCGAGAAGTCGTCGAGTGTCGGCCTGTCGCTGTTGCTTGCGTACATTCGTGATGCTCAGGCCACCGGCAAGGCGTGCGAGGTGCGTAGCATGCCCGACGACATGCGGGAAATTGCCGAGGTCTATGATCTCGATGAAGTGCTGGCAAGCTAGTGGCCAGGCACGGATGATGGCCCCTCGGTCAGCGAAGCCTTCGTTGGGCTTCGCAGGCGAGGGGCTTTTTTGTATGATGGCCGACCCGTGCGCATCGGGCGCCGATTGAGGTTGAGCATGCAGGCCGTAGAAGTTAAGAGCTTCCTTGAAGAGAAATTGCCGGGTTCCCGGGTCGAAGTTGAAGGCGAAGGCTGCAACTTCCAGTTGAACGTGATCAGCGACGAGTTGGCTGGCCTGAGTCCGGTCAAACGCCAGCAGGCGATCTATGCTCACCTGAATCCGTGGATCGCCAATGGCAGCATCCATGCGGTAACCATGAAATTTTTCAGCAGCGCAGCCTGGGCTGAGCGCACCTGAGCCAACTTGGCGGCGAGACTCCAATGGACAAACTGATTATTACTGGCGGCGCTCGCCTTGACGGCGAGATCCGCATTTCGGGCGCGAAAAACGCAGCCCTGCCGATTCTGGCAGCGACCCTGCTGGCCGATGGCCCGGTCACCGTGGGCAACCTGCCGCACCTGCACGACATCACCACCATGATCGAGCTGTTCGGGCGTATGGGCATTGAGCCTGTGATCGACGAAAAGCTGTCGGTGGAGATCGATCCGCGCACCATCAAAACCCTGGTCGCGCCATACGAACTGGTCAAGACCATGCGCGCTTCGATCCTGGTGCTGGGCCCGATGGTTGCGCGCTTCGGCGAAGCCGAAGTGGCCCTGCCTGGCGGTTGCGCCATTGGCTCGCGCCCGGTCGATCTGCACATCCGTGGCCTTGAGGCCATGGGGGCGAAGATCGAAGTGGAAGGCGGCTACATCAAGGCCAAGGCGCCTGAAGGCGGCCTGCGTGGCGCGCACTTCTTCTTCGACACCGTCAGCGTGACCGGTACCGAGAACATCATGATGGCAGCTGCCTTGGCCAAGGGCCGCAGCGTGTTGCAGAACGCCGCGCGTGAGCCTGAAGTGGTCGACCTGGCCAACTTCATCAACGCCATGGGCGGGAACATTCAGGGCGCAGGTACCGATACCATCACCATCGATGGTGTCGAACGACTGGATTCGGCCAACTACCGCGTGATGCCGGACCGCATCGAGACCGGTACCTACCTGGTCGCCGCTGCCGTGACCGGTGGCCGTGTCAAGGTCAAGGACACCGACCCTACCATCCTTGAAGCCGTGCTGGAAAAACTCAAGGAAGCGGGTGCCGATATCACCACCGGCGAAGACTGGATCGAACTGGACATGCATGGCAAGCGGCCGAAAGCCGTCAACCTGCGTACCGCCCCGTACCCGGCGTTCCCGACCGACATGCAGGCGCAGTTCATCTCGCTGAATGCCATTGCCGAAGGCACTGGCGCGGTGATCGAGACCATCTTCGAAAACCGCTTCATGCACGTTTACGAAATGCACCGCATGGGCGCGCAGATCCAGGTCGAAGGCAACACTGCCATCGTCACTGGCGTCAAGGCGCTGAAGGGTGCCCCGGTCATGGCCACCGACCTGCGTGCTTCCGCCAGCCTGGTGCTGTCGGCGCTGGTTGCCGAAGGCGATACCCTGATCGATCGCATCTACCACATCGACCGTGGTTACGAGTGCATCGAGGAAAAACTGCAGATGCTCGGCGCGAAAATCCGCCGCGTACCGGGCTAATGCCCGCGGGTGCAAGGACGCACCTTTTGAATTGAATGCGGCCAGGTCGATGACCTGGCCGGCAGCAGCCGCTTAAGGACCGACGTTCCAATGTTGACCATCGCGCTTTCCAAAGGCCGTATTCTCGACGATACCTTGCCGTTGCTGGCCGAGGCCGGCATCGTGCCGACCGAAAACCCGGACAAGAGCCGCAAGCTGATCATCCCTACCACGCAGGACGACGTGCGCCTGCTGATCGTGCGTGCCACCGACGTGCCGACCTATGTCGAGCATGGGGCCGCCGACCTGGGTGTGGCCGGCAAGGACGTGCTGATGGAGTACGGCGGCCAGGGCCTGTATGAGCCCCTGGACCTGCAGATTGCCCAATGCAAGCTGATGACCGCAGGCGTAGTCGGCGCAGCCGAGCCCAAAGGGCGCCTGCGCGTGGCCACCAAGTTCGTCAACGTAGCCAAGCGTTACTACGCCGAACAAGGTCGCCAGGTCGACATCATCAAGCTGTATGGCTCGATGGAGCTGGCACCGCTGATCAATCTTGCCGACAAGATCATCGACGTGGTCGACACCGGCAACACCCTGCGTGCCAACGGCCTGGAACCCCAGGAACTGATCGCCACGATCAGCTCGCGCCTGGTGGTCAACAAAGCCTCCATGAAAATGCAGCACGCCCGCATCCAGAGCCTGATCGAGACGCTGCGCGGAGCGGTCGAATCGCGACACCGCGGCTAACGCTCTACCTGCTGCGCGCGGCCTTCGCTGTCGCGCCCGTCTATCCGCGTCATAGCCATTTTTCTCGGGTGCCCGCGCGGATGGACTGGTAGCTTGGGATTGTGCGAAAAGTCGCCGAGCGGCGATCATGCAAGAACGAAAACAGGCGAGGAACGGCCGGGGTCGCGCCCGACTTTGCTGGTTGCAAATGAGCATTCCGAGCCTGTTTTTAACGTAGCATGATCGTCGCGCAGGCACTTTTCGCGCAATCCCCTAGGGCGCCTGAGCATTCGCTAATATTACGAGGCCCTCGCCATGACCGTGTCCACTGCAATTGCCCGTCTCAACGCTGCTGATCCGGATTTCGCCCGACATCTGGATCATCTGCTGAGCTGGGAAAGTGTGTCCGATGACGCGGTCAATCAGCGCGTGCTCGACATCATCAAGGCCGTGCGTGAACGCGGTGATGCGGCGCTGGTGGAATTCACCCAGCGCTTCGATGGTGTTGACGCCAAGTCGATTGACGACCTGATCCTCAATCGCGCGCGCCTGGAGCTGGCGCTGACCCGTATCACCCCGGTCCAGCGCGAAGCCCTGGAAAAGGCCGCCAACCGTGTGCGCATCTATCACGAGCGGCAGAAGCAGGATTCCTGGCAGTACACCGAGGCCGACGGCACCGTGCTCGGCCAGAAGGTCACCCCGCTGGACCGTGCTGGCCTGTATGTGCCGGGCGGCAAGGCGTCGTATCCGTCGTCGGTGCTGATGAACGCCATCCCGGCCAAGGTTGCCGGCGTGGCTGAAGTGGTGATGGTAGTACCGACCCCGCGGGGTGAGGTCAACGAACTGGTGCTGGCGGCTGCCTGCATCGCCGGTGTCGACCGGGTGTTCACCGTCGGTGGTGCCCAGGCCGTGGCTGCGCTGGCCTACGGCACTGAAAGCGTGCCGCAGGTGGACAAGATCGTCGGTCCGGGCAACATCTACGTTGCCACCGCCAAGCGCCACGTGTTCGGCCAGGTAGGCATCGACATGATCGCCGGCCCCTCGGAAATTCTCGTGGTATGCGACGGCCAGACCGACCCGGACTGGATCGCAATGGACCTGTTCTCCCAGGCCGAGCACGACGAAGACGCCCAGGCCATCCTGGTCAGCCCGAATGCCGCCTTCCTCGATCGCGTGGCCGCCAGCATCGACAAGCTGATGCCGACCATGGAGCGTGCCGATATCATCGAGAAGTCGATCAATGGCCGTGGTGCGCTGATCCAGGTGCGAGACATGCAGCAGGCCATGGAAGTGGCCAACCGCATCGCACCGGAGCACCTGGAGCTGTCGGTGGCCGACCCGCAAGCCTGGCTGCCACACATTCGCCACGCTGGCGCGATATTCATGGGCCGCCACACCAGCGAAGCGCTGGGCGATTACTGCGCTGGCCCTAACCACGTGCTGCCCACTTCAGGTACCGCGCGTTTTTCGTCGCCGCTGGGGGTGTATGACTTCCAGAAGCGGTCGTCGATCATCTTCTGCTCCGAGCAGGGCGCGTCCGAGCTGGGCCACACTGCCTCGGTCCTGGCCCGTGGCGAGTCGCTTACTGCCCACGCCCGTAGTGCCGAATACCGTATCCTGACCCAAGACAAGGGGAACTGAGCATGAGTCGATTCTGGAGCCCCTTCGTCAAGGGCCTGGTGCCTTACGTGCCGGGCGAGCAACCCAAGCTGGCGCGCCTGGTCAAGCTGAACACCAACGAAAACCCCTATGGCCCGTCACCCAAGGCGCTGGAGGCCATGCGCGGCGAGCTTAACGATAACCTGCGCCTGTATCCGGACCCGAACGGTGACCGTCTCAAGCAAGCGGTGGCCGAGTACTACGGCGTGACGCCGGCGCAAGTGTTTGTCGGCAACGGCTCGGACGAGGTGCTGGCGCACATCTTCCATGGCCTGTTCCAGCACGATGCGCCCCTGCTGTTCCCGGACATCAGCTACAGCTTCTACCCGGTCTACTGCGGGCTGTACGGCATTGCCTTCGAACAGGTGGCGCTGGATGAGCAGTTCCAGATCCGCATCGAGGACTACAAAAAGCCCAACGCTGGCATCATCTTCCCCAACCCCAACGCGCCGACCGGTTGCCTGATGCCGTTGCAGGTGGTGGAGCAGTTGCTGCAGGCCAACCGTGATTCGGTGGTGGTTGTGGATGAGGCCTACATCGATTTCGGTGGTGAAACGGCGATCAGCCTGGTGGACCGCTACGATAACCTGCTGGTTACCCAGACGCTGTCGAAGTCGCGCTCGCTGGCGGGTCTGCGAGTTGGCCTGGCGGTAGGGCACCCGGACCTGATCGAAGCGCTGGAGCGGATCAAGAACAGCTTCAACTCCTATCCGCTGGACCGTGCAGCTATCGTCGGCGCGGCGGTGGCGTTCGAAGACCGTGAGTATTTCGAGGAAACCTGCCGCAAGGTGATAGACAGCCGCGAGGAACTGGTCGGGCAGTTGCAGGCCAAGGGCTTTGAGGTGCTGCCGTCGGCTGCCAACTTCATCTTCGCCCGCCACCCCCAGCAGGATGCTGGCGAGCTGGCGGCA
Organism: Pseudomonas sp. VEM90; assembly: GCF_054611535.1. Classification (NCBI taxonomy): domain Bacteria; kingdom Pseudomonadati; phylum Pseudomonadota; class Gammaproteobacteria; order Pseudomonadales; family Pseudomonadaceae; genus Pseudomonas; species Pseudomonas sp. VEM90. Next base: position 37,798 of record NZ_JBTRAR010000023.1, read on the forward strand.
CGCTTGCGCGAGCAGGGCGTGATCGTGCGGCACTTCAAGCAGCCGCGTATTGCCCAGTTCCTGCGGATCACCATCGGTACGCCGGAAATGAACCAGGCACTGCTGGATGCGTTGAGCTGACGTGTAGGAGCGGGTTTACCCGCGAATACGGTAGCGGCGGCAGCGGCGAACGGTCGGTTGAAATTGGCCAGCAGGCCCGGCCCATTCGCGGGTGAACCCGCTCCTACAACAGCCTGTGCGCGTCCATCGTAGGAGCGGGTTTACCCGCGAATACGGTAGCGGCGGCAACGGTGAACGGCTGGTGAAATTGGCCAGCAGGTCCGGCCCTTTCGCGGGTGAACCCGCTCCTACACGCGGCCTGTGCCCAACCACCGACCTGTGTCCACCCCCGATCCGGCGTAGGAGCGGGTTTACCCGCGAATACGGTAGCGGCGGCAACGGTGAATGGCGGGTGGTAATTGGCCAGCAGGCCCGGCCCTTTCGCGGGTGAACCCGCTCCTACACGCGGCCTGCGCCAAACCACCGAGCTGTGTCCACCCCCGATCCGGCGTAGGAGCGGGTTTACCCGCGAATACGGTAGCGGCGGCAACGGTGAATGGCGGGTGGTAATTGGCCAGCAGGTCCGGCCCTTTCGCGGGTGAACCCGCTCCTACGGGGATCGCGCCAGCCCTTGAGAAGCGACAGAACAGTTGCTTCAAGGGCTTAATAGCGGTGGCCTTCGATCACAAACGACTTGGCTGCCGGCCTGTTGCGCACCGCCGCCGGTGTACCATCAAGCACCAGTACATAATCGTTCTGCTTGTCCATGCCCTCCGGATCGGTCCATTGCTCGTCTCTGGCCGCAACCTGGGCAACCACATGGCCGTTCTTGATAATGGTCAGATAGCCATTGGCGTTGCTGTTCCAGCGAAGCCGTCCTTTGTTCTCGTCGGCCCGCGCCTTGCGTACGCCGGTATCACCCAGTAAAGGCGTGCCGTCCAATAGCCATTCCGGCTGCAGCTTGAGGCCCATGTGGCGCAGCACCGCAGGCGCTACCGAGGTCTGCGCGGGTAGCCCGTACAGGTTGCCGGGTCCAGGCATCTCCACGGGAATGCTCAGCTCGGTCAGCTCCTCATTCAACGGCTTGTTGCTGGCGATGAAAATACGCTTTTCCTGCTCCGAAGCACCACCATGGCCTTTCCCCCAATAATCGCGGCCATGGTTGGTACTGACGATTACCAGCCAGTCTTCCTGCGGGAACATGCGACGACGCTGGTCTACCTTGTCCAACAGCCGTCCGATCTCGCTGTCGGCCTTGCGCAACGCCTGCGCATAGCGCTCACCATAACCCCTGTGATGGCCGATCTGGTCAGGTTCGTCCAGTTGAATGAACGTGAAATCAGCAGGTGTGTCGTCGAGGATCTGCAACGTACGCTCAATCACCTGTTCATCTGGCAAACCACTTTCGCGTACATCGGCGTCATGGGCGTCCTCCAGCAGAAATGCCGTGTTGATGGGCGACCCGTTGACGATGCTGGAGAGGTAGGCATTGGGGTAGGCCAGGCGTAGCCGCTTGAACAGGCTCGGAAACGCCGGGTTTACCCGTTGCGAGTCGTCGTCCGATTTAACGCCATGCTTGTTGCTCCATACCCCGGTCAGCAAAGTGATCCAGCCTGGACCGCTCAAGGTGGGTTGCTCGCTGGATTTACCATTGACCCCCCCGGCGTAAGCCTTGCCGTAGTGCAGACGCTGTTTCAGGTTGGTCGCATCGCCCAGTTGCAGGTATTGCTGCAACTGTACGCCGTCAAGGCCGATGAGCAGGGTTTTAGGGCGGCTCGGGTGCCGGGCCGTGTCACAGCCTGGCTGCAGGGTCAGGAACAGCAGTAACAGCAAACTCGCCAGTCGCATGTTGGCGCATCCTTGAAAGCACGCAACGAGCGTTGCAACAAAGTGGCATGCCCACAACTGGCAGAAATACCAGGTGGTTTACGTTTTTGCCTGCAATCCAGTAAGCTGCACCAATTCGTCGGATGATTGGTTGAGTGGCATGAATACAGAGCTGACCAAGCGCTCCCTGGTGGAGTTGGCCGTAGAGCGCATGCGCGAATGCATCGTGCTGGGCGATTGGCAGGTCGGTCAGCGCCTGCCTACCGAGCCAGAGCTTGCCTTGCAACTGGGCATCAGCCGCAACACCGTGCGTGAGGCCATGCGCGTGCTGGCGTTCAGTGGCCTGGTGGAAATTCGCCAGGGCGACGGCAGCTACCTGCGCACTGCCCAGGACCCGCTGCAGGCGGTGCATGCGATGTCCCGGTGTACGCCCGATCAGGCCCGTGAAACCCGCCATATCCTCGAGGCGGAGGCCGTCGGCCTGGCAGCTTTGCGCCGTACCGATACCGACCTGCAAGCGCTACGGGATGCTCTGGAAGGCAGTGCCGGGCATTTTCACGGCGATGTCGATGCCTATGTGGCCTGCGATCTGGTGTTCCACCAGCGGCTGGTCGATGCCGCCCACAACCCGGCATTAAGCGAGTTGTACCGTTACTTTTCCGGGGTCGTGGCTGCCGCTCTGCAACACAATATGGCGACCGTTCCGCGCTGCCAGGCTACGTTCGACTTGCATGGGCAGATCCTCGACGCCATCGAGCAGCATGACGCTGAACGGGCCAAGCGCCTGAGCCGTACCCTCATTGAATCCTGACACCGAGAAGGCCATGGCTGAATCCATCACCCGTAATACCCCGTCGGACGAGCGGGATCTCGATGAGCTGCTGATCGACGCTGAAGCTGACGACGAGCAGGTCCAGCAGCAGGCTGTGGTGCTGCGGCGGCCCTGGCTGTTGCTGCTGGGCCTGGTGCTGGTGGCCCTGAACCTGCGCCCGGCACTGTCAAGCATGGCGCCGGTGCTGGGCCAAGTATCTGAAGGCCTGGGGCTGAATGCTTCGCAGGCTGGATTGCTGACCACCTTGCCGGTGCTCTGCCTGGGCCTGTTTGCTCCCTTGGCGCCGGTGCTGGCGCGGCTCTTTGGCAGCGAGCGGGTGATTCTTGGCATCCTCGTCACCCTGGCACTTGGCCTCGTGGTACGAAGCACCTTTGGGGCTATTGGGGTGTTCCTCGGCAGCCTGATGGCGGGGGCCAGCATCGGCATTATCGGCGTGTTGTTGCCGGGTATCGTCAAGCGCGACTTTCCGCAGCACGCTGGCACGCTGACCGGCGTCTATACCATGGCATTATGCCTGGGCGCTGCCATGGCCGCGGGTGCCACCGTACCTTTGGCCCAGCATTTCGACGGCAGCTGGGCACTAGGGTTGGGCTTCTGGGTGCTGCCGGCCTTGCTGGCCATGCTGGTGTGGCTGCCACAGGCCCGCCAGGGGCATGGTCTGCACAAGGTGGCCTATCGCGTGCGAGGCCTGTGGCGTGATCCATTGGCCTGGCAGGTGACCCTGTACATGGGCCTGCAGTCATCACTGGCTTACATCGTGTTCGGTTGGTTGCCATCGATCCTGATCGGCCGCGGCCTCAGCCCGACCGAGGCAGGGCTGGTGCTGTCAGGGTCGGTAATCGTGCAGTTGATCAGCTCGCTCAGCGCCCCCTGGCTGGCCACCCGCGGCAAGGACCAGCGGCTGGCGATCGTGGTGGTCATGTCCGGTACGCTGGCGGGGCTGTTCGGTTGCCTGTATGCGCCACTTTCCGGACTGTGGGGGTGGGCCATTGTGCTGGGCCTGGGGCAGGGCGGTACCTTTGCCCTGGCGCTGACCTTGATCGTGCTGCGTTCGAAGGATGCCCACGTGGCGGCGAACTTGTCGAGCATGGCCCAAGGGGTGGGTTATACCCTGGCTTCGATGGGGCCATTTGCGGTGGGCCTGGTGCATGACCTGACTGGCGGCTGGGCGGCCCTGGGCTGGATTTTTGCGGTGCTGGGCGTCGGCGCCATCGTGTTCGGTCTGGGGGCCGGGCGGGCGCTGCATGTGCAGGTGACCAGCGAGAAAGTCTGAGGCCTGTTTTGCAGTACCGTCCTCTTACCCGCCAAGAGGACGGTACTGGCATAAGCCACCGGGGCAGATTATCGTGCAGCTTTCGAACCTAGGACGGACCAGCCCCCCATGAGCGATGCCAACCGCGCCCTGATCACCCGTTTCTACCAGGCCTTCCAGCGCCTGGATGCCGACGCCATGCTGGCCTGCTACAGCAACGATATCGTTTTCAGCGACCCGGTGTTCGGCACCCTGCGCGGCAAGGACGCAGGCGATATGTGGCGGATGCTCACTACTCGCGCCAAGGACTTCACCCTGACATTCGACAGCATACGCGCAGATGAGCACAGTGGCAGCGCGCACTGGGTGGCTACCTACCTGTTCAGCCAGACCGGGCGTATTGTGGTCAACGATATCCAGGCACGCTTTGTCATTCGTGATGGGCTGATTTGCCAGCATGACGACACCTTTGACCTGTGGCGCTGGTCGCGGCAAGCGTTGGGTATTCCTGGAATGCTGCTGGGGTGGTCGCCGCTGATGCAGAACAAGGTCCGCCTGCAGGCATTCAAGGGGTTGCGCGCATTCCAGCAGGCCCAGGGTGAGTGAAGTCGTCGAACCTGCTGTTGGTAAGCCCTGGTTCGTTTATCTGGTAAGGGCAGCCAATGGCTCGTTGTATTGCGGCATCAGCGATGACCCGCAGCGTCGGTTCGCCGCGCATCAGAAAGGGCAGGGCGCCCGCTATTTCAAGACCAGCCCGGCCCAGGCACTGGTCTATGTGGAGCAGTGGCCGGACAAGAGCGCGGCGCTGCGCCAGGAGCGGTTGGTGAAACGGCTGCGCAAGTCGGCGAAGGAGGCACTGGTGGCCTCCTTTGGCGGCTTGGGGGATATCAGTCCTTGCGGCGCTTCAGCTGATCCACCAACGTTGTTGGCAGCCCCTTGATGATCAAGGTCCCCGCCGCTTCGTCATACTCCACCTTGTCCCCCAGCAGATGCGCCTCGAAGCTGATCGACAGCCCCTCGGCACGCCCGGTGAAACGGCGGAACTGGTTGAGTGTGCGTTTGTCAGCAGGAATTTCCGGCGACAGGCCGTAGTCCTTGTTGCGGATGTGATCGTAGAACGCTTTGGGGCGATCCTCGTCGATCAGGCTGGACAGCTCTTCCAGCGTCACCGGCTCGCCCAGCTTGGTCTGGGTAGTGGCGTACTCGACCAGGGTCTGGGTCTTTTCGCGGGCAGATTCTTCCGGCAGGTCTTCACTTTCGACGAAATCGCTGAAGGCCTTGAGCAGGGTGCGGGTTTCGCCCGGGCCGTCGACGCCCTCCTGGCAGCCGATGAAGTCGCGGAAGTAGTCCGACACCTTCTTGCCGTTCTTGCCCTTGATGAACGAAATATACTGCCTGGAGTTCTGGTTGTTCTTCCACTCCGACAGGTTGATGCGTGCTGCCAGGTGCAGCTGGCCAAGGTCGAGGTGACGCGAAGGGGTCACGTCGAGCTCGGCATTCACCGCCACGCCTTCGCTATGGTGCAGCAGGGCGATCGCCAGGTACTCGGTCATGCCTTGCTGATAGTGGGCAAACAGGATGTGGCCGCCGGTGGACAGGTTGGACTCTTCCATCAGCTTCTGCAGGTGCTCGACAGCCACGCGGCTGAAGGCGGTGAAGTCCTTTTCTTCATCCAGGTACTGCTTCAGCCAGCCGCTCAGCGGGTAGGCCCCCGATTCGCCGTGGAAAAAGCCCCAGGCCTTGCCTTGCTTGGCGTTGTAGCTGTCATTGAGGTCGGCCAGCAGGTTTTCGATGGCATCGGAGGCAGCCAGTTCGGAGTCACGAGCATGCAGCACGGCGGGGCTGCCATCGGGCTTTTTGTCGATCAGGTGAACGATGCAATGACGGATTGGCATGGAATTCTCGGCGAGCTGCAAAAGTTGCCAAGTTTAACCTAGACCTGAGGTGATGCAGTGGCCGTATGTTGGCAGATATGTCTGTTGTTCGTTTTTTGTTCAATTTTGTGGTTTTTCAGCTGAAACCCCCGAAAAACCTGCATTTAATCAAAGTGCGAAGCGGATATTTATCCATTCCTGTGGTAGTTTTGCGCGGTCTTGCGCCCCTCGTGTGGCGCATTGCTGGCAGCACGCTTTCGCCGTGTCGAACCAAACGCCGATTTTCGTATCTACATACGCGATTGGCGCGGCCCTCCATTTCAAGGGGCTGGCCCGATAACGTCGTAGTTCGCTGCATAACCATCGAATTTGATAGGGAAGGAACACCACCATGGCATTGACCAAAGACCAACTGATTGCCGACATCGCCGAATCGATCGCCGCGCCAAAAGCCACCGCCAAGAATGCTCTGGAGCAACTGGGCCAGATCGTTGCCGACCAACTGGAAAACGGCGCTGAAATCACTCTGCCAGGCATCGGCAAGCTGAAAGTCTCCGAGCGTCCTGCCCGTACCGGCCGCAACCCTTCGACTGGCGCTGCCATCGAAATCGCTGCCAAGAAAGTCGTCAAGTTCGTTCCAGCCAAAGTGCTGACCGACGCCATCAACAAGTAATTGTTGTTTTGACGAAACCGCGCCCGGCTTGCCCGGGCGCGGTTTTTTCATGCCTGTGATTTACGCTGGGCGTGCCAGGTCTGGCGTGCGGCGTCGTCATGGAAGCTCCAGGCGACCATGCGGCTCTGTTTCTGTCCCTGGCCCATCTCAATGATGCGCACGGCCTTGGCGCCGGATTTCTTCAGTGCGGCTTCGATTCCTGGCAGGTTGCTGGCCTTGGACACCAGGCTGGTGAACCACAGCACCTGTTCGGCGTACTGCACGCTTTCGCCAACCAGCTGGGTGACAAAGCGGATTTCTCCGCCTTCGCACCACAGTTCATTGTTCTGGCCACCGAAGTTCAGCACCGGCAGCTTGCGTTTGGGGTCCTGCTTGCCGAGGTTCTTCCATTTGCGCTGGCTGCCGCGGGTGGCTTCGTCGCGTGAGGCATGGAAGGGCGGGTTGCACAGGGTCAGGTCGAAGCGTTCGCCCTCCTGCAGCAGGCCGCTGAGGATGTGCGCTCGGTTGGCCTGCTGGCGCAGGGAAATGGCTTTGCCCAGGCCATTGGCCTGGACGATAGCCTTGGCCGAGGCCAGAGCCACCGGGTCGATGTCTGAGCCGAGGAAGCGCCAGCGGTAGTCGCTGTGGCCCAGCAGTGGATAGATGCAGTTGGCCCCCACGCCGATGTCCAGCGCGCGCACTTGGGCGCCCCTTGGGACGTCGCCGGCATTGTCATCGGCCAACAGGTCGGCGGCTACGTGGATGTAGTCGGCACGGCCAGGAATGGGCGGGCACAGGTAATCGGCCGGGATGTCCCAGTGCTGGATGCCGTACTGGGCCTTGAGCAGTGCACGGTTGAACACGCGTACGGCTTCGGGGTTGGCAAAGTCGATGCTGGGCTTGCCGTGGGGGTTGGTGATGGTGAAACGGGCCAGATCAGGGTGGGCCTTGATCAGGCTGGGGAAGTCGTAGCGACCCTGGTGGCGGTTGCGCGGGTGCAGGGTGGGTTTGTTCGGGGTCATGGCAGTGTCCAGCCCTATACGAGCGGTGGCTTGAAGAACCTGGGGCTGCTATGCAGCCCTTTCGCGACACAAGGCCGCTCCCACAGGAGGGTGGCGCCTTGAGGGTTGGCGCCGTCCTGTGGGAGCGGCCTTGTGTCGCGAAAGGGCCGTGCAGCGGCCCCGACGGTCTCTCTAGTGATTACAGCGCAGCAATCCGCGCATGCTGCTCGGTGAAGTTGGCCAGGGCCTGTTCAGACTCGGCCAGCTTGGCGCGTTCTTTCTCGATCACCGCAGGCGGGGCCTTGTCGACGAAGGCTGCGTTGGACAGCTTGCCGCCAACACGTTGCACTTCACCTTGCAGACGCTGGATTTCCTTGTTCAGGCGCGCCAGCTCGGCATCCTTGTCGATCAGCCCGGCCATTGGCACCAGCACTTGCAGGTCACCTACCAGGGCGGTGGCCGACAGCGGCGCTTCGTCGGCATCACCCAGTACGGTGAACGACTCGACCTTGGCGAGCTTCTTCAGCAGCGCTTCGTTTTCCTGCAGGCGGCGCTGGTCGTCGGCGTTGGCGTTCTTCAGGAACAGCGGCAGCGGCTTACCTGGGCCGATGTTCATTTCGGCACGGATATTGCGCAGGCCGACCATCAGTTCTTTCAGCCACTCGATGTCGCCTTCGGCAGCGGCGTCAATGCGTGCTTCGTTGGCCACTGGCCATGGCTGCAGCATGATGGTCTTGCCGTCGATGCCGGCCAGCGGCGCGATGCGCTGCCAGATTTCTTCGGTGATGAACGGCATGAACGGATGCGCAAGACGCAGTGCCACTTCCAGTACGCGCACCAGGGTGCGGCGAGTGCCGCGGGCGCGCTCTACCGGGGCGTTTTCGTCCCACAGTACCGGTTTGGACAGCTCCAGGTACCAGTCGCAGTACTGGTTCCAGATGAACTCGTACAGCGCCTGGCTGGCCAGGTCGAAGCGGAACTGCTCCAGCTGGCGGGTTACTTCGGCTTCGGTGCGCTGAAGTTGCGAGATGATCCAGCGGTCGGCCAGCGACAGCTCGTAGGCTTCGCCGTTCTGGCCACAGTCTTCACCCTTGTCCAGCACGTAGCGGGCGGCGTTCCAGATCTTGTTGCAGAAGTTGCGATAGCCTTCGACGCGGCCCATGTCGAACTTGATGTCGCGGCCAGTCGAGGCCAGCGAGCAGAAGGTGAAGCGCAGGGCGTCGGTGCCGTAGCTGGCAATACCTTCGGGGAACTCGGCTTTGGTCTGCTTGGCGATCTTCTCGGCAAGCTTGGGCTGCATCATGCCGCTGGTGCGTTTTTCCAGCAGGGCGTCGAGGGTGATACCGTCGACGATGTCCAGTGGGTCCAGCACGTTACCCTTGGACTTGGACATCTTCTGGCCCTGGCCGTCACGTACCAGGCCGTGCACGTACACGGTCTTGAACGGTACCTGCGGGGTGCCGTCTTCGTTCTTGATCAGGTGCATGGTCAGCATGATCATGCGCGCAACCCAGAAGAAGATGATGTCGAAGCCAGTCACCAGCACGTCGGTGGAGTGGAACTTCTTGAGGAATTCGGTCTGTTCCGGCCAGCCCAGGGTGGAGAACGTCCACAGGCCCGAGCTGAACCAGGTGTCGAGTACGTCGTCATCCTGGCGCAGGACCACGTCGGCGCCCAGCTTGTGCTTGGTGCGTACTTCTTCCTCGCTGCGGCCGACGTAGACCTGGCCAGCCTCGTCGTACCACGCCGGAATACGGTGGCCCCACCACAGCTGGCGGCTGATGCACCAGTCCTGGATATCACGCATCCAGGAGAAGTACATGTTCTCGTATTGCTTGGGCACGAACTGGATGCGGCCATCTTCCACGGCGGCGATGGCAGGTTCTGCCAGCGGCTTGGTGGAAACGTACCACTGGTCGGTCAGCCACGGCTCGATGACCGTGCCGGAGCGGTCGCCTTTCGGCACTTTCAGGGCGTGGTCGTCGATGCTGACCAGCAGGCCCTGGGCGTCCAGGTCGGCGACGATCTGCTTGCGCGCGACAAAGCGGTCAAGGTTGGCGTACTGGGCCGGCAGCTGGGTGTCGACCTGCTCGTTGACGCTGCCGTCGAGGTTGAAGGCCTGGGCGTTGGCCAGCACGAAGGCATTCTTGTCGAAGATGTTCAGCAGCGGCAGGTTGTGACGCTTGCCGACTTCGTAGTCGTTGAAGTCGTGGGCCGGGGTGATCTTCACGCAACCGGTACCGAACTCGGGGTCGCAATAGTCATCGGCGATGATCGGGATGCGGCGGCCGACCAATGGCAGCTCGACGAATTTGCCGATCAGTGCCTGGTAGCGTTCGTCGTTCGGGTTGACTGCCACGGCGGCGTCACCCAGCAGGGTTTCCGGACGCGTGGTGGCAACCACCAGGTAGTCCTGGCCTTCGGCGGTCTTGGCGCCGTCGGCCAGCGGGTAGCGCAGGTTCCACAGGTGGCCTTTCTCGTCGTGGTTTTCCACTTCGAGGTCGGAGATGGCTGTGTGCAGCTTGGTGTCCCAGTTGACCAGGCGCTTGCCGCGGTAGATAAGGCCGTCTTCATGCAGGCGCACGAACGCTTCTTTCACTGCTTCGGACAGGCCATCGTCCATGGTAAAGCGCTCGCGGCTCCAGTCTACCGACGAGCCCAGGCGGCGAATCTGGCGGCTGATGTTGCCACCGGACTGATCCTTCCATTCCCAGACCTTTTCCAGGAACTTTTCGCGGCCCAGGTCATGACGGTTCTGGCCTTTGGCTTCAAGTTGGCGCTCGACCAGCATCTGCGTGGCGATACCCGCGTGATCGGTGCCTGGCTGCCACAGGGTATCGCGGCCTTGCATGCGGCGGAAACGGATCAGGGCGTCCATGATCGCGTTGTTGAACCCGTGGCCCATGTGCAGGCTGCCGGTCACGTTCGGCGGCGGGATCATGATGGTGTAGGACTCGCCTGCACCTTGTGGAGCGAAATAGTTCTCGGACTCCCAGGTGTTGTACCAGGAAGTTTCGATTGCGTGCGGCTGGTAGGTCTTATCCATGCGCGGCGGGACCCTGTGCATTTATTCGGGAAAGCCGGGAAGTATAACCAAGCTGGGGGCCGCAGGCGACAAGCTGCTGACAACTGTCGGAACAGTGTCGCCTGCCTCGCGGGCAAAGCGCAGGCTTCGAACCTGTGGGAGCGGGCTTGCCCGCGAAGTAGGCGACACCGCTGCCCGGTTCTACTCGGAACGCTTGATCAGCCGCTCGATCCGCGCATCCAGCCGGCGCTTGATTTCGTTCTCGATATGCGGGGTGAAGTCGTTGATCACGTCTTGCATGATCATCTGCGCTGCGGCACGCAGCTCGCTTTCCAGGTGCAGCAGGGTGTCCTGGCGGCGGGCCTGCGGGTCGTCCTCGGGTTCGGCAGCGACCGGTTCGGCGGGCGCCGCGGGGGCGCTGGCGGTTTCGTCCAGCAGCAACGGAATCTGCTCTACCGTCTCGGTGAGCAGCGGCGGTTGCAGGTCGGCGTCGCCAAGCAGCTGACGGATCGACTCGAGGTCATCGAGCAGGTGGGCGGAATCGGGCAAAGGGGAGGGCTTGTCCATCGTCGTCAAAGTCGCTGTAAGCGGTGGTCTTGCAGAGCATAGCCCTGTTCACGGTAGAAACGGAATCGCTCTCGGGCTGATTGGCGGATAGCGGGCTCTTCAACGACGATTTCGGCCACCCGCTCGAACTGCCCGACAAAGCCCGGCACGCTGGCGCCGAGGTTGATCAGCAGACCGCAGTGCTTACCTGCGTCGTCGGCCAGGCCCAGAACCACGCCAGTATCGGCATGCTCCTCGGCCAGGTCGTGGGGCACGAAGGCCTCGCCCTTGAAGCGCCACAAGCGTTGGTCCAGTTCACTGCGCTGTTCTGCATCCTGGCAGTGCAGATAGACCCGGTGGCCGAGGCGCCAGGCCTTCTCGCAGAGCTTGCAGGCGAAATCGAGCCGCGCCGACAGCGAGTCGGTGGGCAGAATGTAGAAGTCGACTTTGCTCATGGTGGGAATCGCCGGCCGGTGGCGCGCAAGGCACCACCGGATTCACGGCGTCAGGCGCCAGCGCGGTCCAGCAGGTACTGGGTCAGCAGAGGTACCGGGCGGCCAGTGGCGCCTTTGTCCTTGCCGCCACTGACCCAGGCGGTACCGGCGATGTCCATGTGCGCCCAGTTGTAGGCTTTGGCGAAGCGCGACAGGAAGCAGCCAGCGGTGATCGTACCGGCCTTCGGCCCACCAATGTTGCCCATGTCGGCGAACGGGCTGTCCAGTTGTTCCTGGTATTCATCGAACAGCGGCAACTGCCAGGCACGGTCGTCGGCGCGCTTGCCGGCATCGAGCAACTGCCCGACCAGGTCGTCGTTGTTGCCCATCAGGCCGGAGGTGTGGTTGCCCAGGGCGACGATGCAGGCGCCGGTCAGGGTGGCGATGTCGATGACCGCCTGCGGTTTGAAGCGCTCGGCGTAGGTCAGGGTGTCGCACAGCACCAGGCGGCCTTCAGCATCGGTGTTGAGGATTTCCACGGTCTGGCCGCTCATGGTGGTGACGATGTCACCCGGGCGGGTAGCACCGCCGCTTGGCATGTTCTCGGCGCAGGCCAGCAGGCACACCAGGTTGATCGGCAGTTGCAGTTCGAGCACTGCATGCAGGGTGCCGAACACACTGGCGGCGCCGCACATGTCGTACTTCATTTCGTCCATGCCGGCGCCTGGCTTGAGGCTGATGCCGCCGGTGTCGAAGGTAATGCCTTTACCCACCAGCACGAAAGGCTTGTCGGCCTTTTTGCCGCCCTGGTAATTGAGCACGATCAGGCGTGGTGGCTGGTCGCTGCCCTGACCCACGGCGTAGAACGCGCCCATGCCCAGGTCCTTGATCTTTTTCTCGTCCAGCACTTCAACCTTGAGGGCCTTGTGCGCCTTGCCCAGGTCTTTGGCCTGTTCGGCCAGGAAGCTTGGGTGGCAAAGGTTAGGCGGCAGGTTGCCAAGGTCGCGGGTGAAGGCCATGCCGCTGGCGATGGCGCTGGCATGCTTGACCGCGCGCTCGACTTCGGCCTGGCCGGCTTTGTCGGCCAGCAGGGTGACCTTTTTCAGCGCGCGCGGCTCGGCTTTCTGGCTCTTGAAGCGGTCGAACACATACTCGCCGTCCAGCAGGGTTTCGGCCAGCAGGCGGTACTTGCCGTAATGGGCGTCGCGGTTGCTGACCGCGATATCGTCCAGGGCCAGCACTGCGTCAGTGCCGTTCAGGCCCTTGAGCACGCCAGCGACACTGGTCACCAGTTTGCGCCAGGCGCGGTCGCCCATGGCTTCTTCCTTGCCGCTACCTACCAGCAGCACGCGCTCGGCCTTCAGGCCCGGGAGGTTCTGTAGCAGCAGGGTCTGGCCCGGCTTGCCGGCCAGGTCGCCGCGCTTGAGCACGGCGCTGATGGCCCCTTCGCAGGCCTGGTCGGCAGCCTTGGCAACAGCGCCGAGCTTGCGGTTTTCCCCTACCGGAAGGACCAGGGTGGCGGTTTTTACGGATGCAGCAGCTACGCTTTTTACAACCAGTTCCATGACAGGATCCCCGAATGATCGATACGAATGGCGCTGTGTGTTCCAGCGCTCTGGACGGGCCTGGCCGCGTCGTCGCGCACCAGCGGAAAAGCTGCCAGTTTGAGCCTGTGGCAAGCGTGCTGACAACCCCGATGTGCGCCTTCGTACGCGGCCAAGTGACAGGGGCGGTCAATCACAGGATAATGCGCGCACTTTACATGGAGGTTCGCCTTTGGCGAACCGGCATTGGTCTTGGATGTACTAAGTCATTGTTTGGCGCCATTGCATGGCTGTCAGCCCTGACAACCCAGGAGTGTCTGGTTTGATCGTCTTTCGTTATCTGTCCCGCGAGGTCCTGGTCACCTTGAGCGCCGTCAGCGCTGTGCTGTTGGTGATCATCATGAGCGGGCGCTTCATCAAGTACCTGGCCCAGGCTGCCCAGGGCGTGCTCGACCCGGGCGTGTTGTTCCTGATCATGGGCTTCCGCTTGCCAGGCTTCCTGCAACTGATCCTGCCTCTGGGGCTGTTCCTCGGCATCCTCCTGGCTTACGGGCGCCTGTACCTGGAAAGCGAGATGACCGTACTGTCGGCCACGGGCATGAGCCAGCAGCGCCTGCTGGGCATGACCATGGCACCGGCTGCCCTGGTTGCCCTGCTGGTGGCCTGGCTGAGCCTGAGCCTGGCCCCGCTGGGCGTGGCCCAGGTGCAGCAGATCATCAGCCAGCAGGACGCCCTGACCGAGTTCGACACCTTGGTGCCAGGCCGCTTCCAGACCTTGCGTGATGGTTCGCGGGTAACCTATACCGAGCAGTTGTCGGATGACCGTATCAACCTGGGCGGGGTGTTCATCTCCGAGAAGCGCTTCAACCAGGACAAGACCAAGGACCGCGCCCCGTCGGTGCTGGTCGCCGAGAAGGGCCACCAGGAAATCCAGGCCGACGGCAACCGCTACCTGGTCCTGGAGAACGGTTACCGCTACGACGGCAACCCGGGCCAGGCCGACTACCGCGCCATCAAATATGACACTTACGGCGTGCTGCTGCCCAAGCCGGAAGTCGCCGAGGAAGTGACCGAGCGCGAAGCGCTTCCCACTTCCGAACTGATCGGCAAGGAGGGCCTGCGTGAGCGTGCCGAGCTGCAATGGCGGCTGTCGCTGCCGATCCTGGTGTTCGTCGTCACCCTGCTGGCGGTGCCGCTGTCGCGGGTCAACCCGCGCCAGGGCCGCTTCCTCAAGCTGCTGCCGGCAATTCTTCTGTACATGGCCTACCTGACAATGCTGATTTCCGTACGCGGCGCCCTCGAGAAGGGCAAACTGCCGATCGCCCTGGGCATGTGGTGGGTCCACGGCCTGTTCCTGCTGATCGGCCTTGGCCTGATGTACTGGGAGCCGCTGCGCCTCAAACGCGCCGCCCGCCGTGCGGAGGTGGCCCATGGCTAAGCTCGATCGCTACATCGGCCAGAGCGTTCTGCTGGCCATTCTGGCTGTGCTGGGGATCATCCTCGGCCTGGCTTCGCTTTTCGCTTTCATCGATGAGATGGGCGACCTGAGTGACACCTACACGTTGATGGAAGCGGGCAACTATGTCCTGCTTACCGCACCTCGGCGGCTGTATGAAATGCTGCCAATGGCCGCCTTGATCGGTTGCCTGATCGGCTTGGGCAGTCTGGCCAGCAGCAGCGAGCTGACCATCATGCGTGCGGCTGGCGTGTCCATCGGTCGTATCGTCTGGGCGGTGATGAAACCGATGCTGGTGCTGATGCTGGTTGGTCTGCTGATTGGCGAATATGTGGCTCCGGTGACCGAGAACAAGGCCCAGGCCGACCGTTCCCTGGCCCAAGGTGGTGGTGAAGCACAAAGTTCCAAGCGCGGTATGTGGCACCGCCAGGGCGAGGAATACGTGCACATCAACGCCGTGCAGCCCAATGGCCTGCTGCTGGGCGTGACCCGCTACCGCTTCGACAGCGAGCGCAAGATTGTCACCTCGAGCTTTGCCCGCCGTGCGCAGTACCAGAACGACCACTGGCTGCTCGCTGATGTGCGTACCACCTACTTCCGTGGCGACCACACCGAGGTGGTCAGCGCGCCGGAGGAACGCTGGGATGTTTCGCTCACGCCAGAACTGCTCAATACCGTGATCCTCGCGCCGGAGTCGCTTTCGATTACCGGGTTGTGGGACTACATCCACTACCTGTCTGACCAGGGCCTGAACAACTCCCGCTACTGGCTGGCGTTCTGGACCAAGGTGCTGCAGCCGATGGTAACGGCGGCCCTGGTGCTGATGGCGATCTCGTTCATCTTTGGCCCGCTGCGTTCGGTAACCCTTGGTCAGCGTGTGTTCACGGGTGTACTGGTGGGCTTCGTGTTTCGCATTGGCCAGGACCTGCTCGGGCCTTCGAGCCAGGTATTCGGCTTCCCGCCGCTGCTGGCGGTAGTGATACCGGGGGGCATCTGTGCCTTGGCCGGCCTGTGGTTGTTGCGCCGGGCAGGCTAATAGCCTGAGGTACACAAGAAAGCCGACCTCAGGGTCGGCTTTTTCATGGGTGTTGATCTATTCCGGCCTCTTCGCGGGTAAACCCGCTCCTACAGGTACCGCGCAAGCATCAAGAAAGGGCCCGAACCGGCAACGCCAATCCTCTGGCTTATTTCTTCTGTTTAGGCACCCGCACCAGCTGGCTTTCCGAATAGATGTCATGCCAACCGCGCTTGCGCTTGTCGATCAGCACCCAGACAAAACCCAGCCCGAGGCACAGCCACGAGGCGATCGACACGACAAACCGCAACAGCGCCTGCCACAGGCTGATGGCCGAGCCATCGGCATTCTGCACCCGAACGCCCCATACCTGCATACCCAGCGTCTGCCCACCGTGGGTCCAGAACTTGGCAAAGAAGCCGAACAGGGCAAACAGCAATACCGTAGATAGCAGTGGGTCGCCATCCAGTGCGCCAGCCTCGGTCAGCTCGCGCATGCGTGCTTCACCGATGATCGACATTTGAATCATCTTGTAGGCGCCGGCGGTCACGATCAGCAACGCGGTGCACAGTAAAAAGTCATAGAACATCGCTGCCAGGCGCCGGCCCAGGCCGACCGGCGGAAAATCCCCCTGGGGTGTGAGTAGAGGCTTTGACATGCAGGACGCTCCGAAAGACGAGCCTACTATTCTACGGGCAAAAAAAAGCCCCTGCACTTGGCAGGGGCTTTTCAAAGTCTGGTGCTGGATTCAGACAGGTTGAACCTTGTCAGCCTGCATGCCTTTCTGGCCCTGGACTGCTTCGAAGGTTACTTGCTGGCCTTCTTTCAGGCTCTTGAAGCCGTTGCCTTCGATAGCGCGGAAGTGCACGAAGAGATCCGGACCGCTTTCTGGGGTGATGAAGCCGTAACCTTTTTCGTCATTGAACCACTTGACGGTACCCTTCTGACGCTCAGCCATTGTCTTATTTCCTATGAAACTTAAATTTTGATGACAGTTTCTTTCGCACTTTTTTGTAAGCGAAAGATTACTGGGCTGGGTTGCAGGAAGTAAGAGACGTCAAACGGGTTGTAGCAAATCTCGGCTACTGGCCCAGGTCACGAACTGTTGCGACCCATGCAAACACAGTGCAGTGACTCTACGCCAACTCCCGAGCGAAAAACAAGCCCTTGGTCGTATGGAAAACTGGCCGCTTGCCGATAACCGACCGATTTGTCGGAAACGGCATGGCGCCTGGCCTGGCGCCATGTTCAAAAGTTATTGGGCAGGTTCGAAAACGAATATGTCGACGCTGCCCAAAACCTTCACAAAGCCGTTTCAGCCACGGTAGTAACGTGGTGTCACGAAAGGCATTTTGCTGACTTTCAAGGCCACCTTCTTTCCACGCACCACGGCAAACAGTGCAGTGTCGAGTGCCGCATGTTCACTATCGATATAACCCATTGCGACAGGTGCAGCGAGTGTCGGGCCAAAGCCCCCGCTGCATACTTTACCTACCGGTTTATCGTTTGCGTCGACAATTTCCGCACCTTCACGAACAGGCGTACGCTCCTGTGGCAACAGGCCAACACGTTTGCGCGCCACACCATCGCGCAGATGGGCGAAGATCGCCTCGGCACCAGGGAAGCCGGCAGCACGTGCACCCTCGGCACGGCGCACCTTGGAAATCGCCCACAGCAGGCTGGCTTCGATCGGCGTAGTCTCGCCGTTCATGTCGTGGCCATACAGGCATAGGCCGGCTTCCAGACGCAGCGAGTCGCGTGCGCCCAAGCCGATCGGCTGTACTTCCGGTTCGGCCAGCAGGCGGCGGGCCAAGGCGTCGGCAGCGCTCACCGGTACCGAGATCTCGTAGCCATCTTCGCCGGTGTAACCCGAGCGGCTGACGAAACAGTCCACGTCCAGCAGCTTTACCCGGCGGAACTGCATGAAGGTCATGCCGGCCACTTCTGGAGCCAGACGTTCCAGCACGTTGACTGCCGCCGGGCCTTGCAGGGCGAGCAGGGCACGGTCCTCGAACAGCGGCTGCACCTCGCAACGGCTGCCGATGTGCGTTTGCAAGTGAGCCAGGTCCTGCTCCTTGCAGGCGGCGTTGACTACCAGGAACAGGGCATCGTCGCCCAGGTTGGCAACCATCAGGTCGTCGAGAATGCCGCCTTGCTCATTGGTGAACATGGCATAGCGCTGCATGCCCACCGGCAGGTCGATGATATCCACCGGTACCAGGCTTTCCAGCGCCTTGGCAGCGTCAGCGCCACGCAGAATGATCTGGCCCATGTGCGAGACGTCGAACAGGCCGGCCTGCTCGCGGGTGTGCAAGTGTTCCTTGAGCACGCCCAGCGGGTACTGCACCGGCATGTCGTAGCCGGCGAACGGCACCATGCGCGCACCCAGTTCCAGGTGCAGAGCGTGCAGTGGGGTCTTGAGCAGTGTTTCGGACATCGATGACTCCTTGCTGTCATTGTCGGGTCAACATTCGATGATGTTGACGGCCAGGCCGCCACGGGCGGTCTCTTTATATTTGCTTTTCATGTCGGCGCCGGTCTGGCGCATGGTGCGGATGACCTTGTCCAGCGACACGTAGTGCTGCCCGTCGCCGCGCAGGGCCATGCGTACCGCGTTGATGGCCTTCACCGAGCCCATGGCATTGCGCTCGATGCAGGGCACCTGTACGAGGCCGCCGATCGGGTCGCAGGTCAGGCCCAGATTGTGTTCCATGCCTATTTCGGCGGCATTCTCCACTTGCTGCACGCTGCCGCCCATCACTTCGCACAGCGCCCCGGCGGCCATCGAGCAGGCCACGCCGACCTCGCCCTGGCAGCCCACTTCGGCGCCGGAGATGGAGGCGTTTTCCTTGTACAGGATGCCGATGGCTGCAGCGGTGAGCAGAAAGCGCACCACCCCGTCCTCGCTGGCACCCGGCACGAAGCGCATGTAGTAGTGAAGGACTGCCGGGACGATGCCCGCTGCGCCGTTGGTTGGGGCGGTAACCACACGACCGCCGTAGGCGTTTTCCTCGTTCACCGCCAAGGCGTAGAGGTTGACCCAGTCGAGCACTGACAGGGCGTCACGCAGGCTGGCTTCCGGGTGGCCGCTCAGTTGGCGGTACAGGGCCGGCGCGCGGCGTTTGACCTTGAGCCCTCCCGGTAATATGCCCTCATGCTGACAACCTGCTGTGACGCAATCTTGCATCACCTGCCAGATGCGCAGCAGCCCGGCTCGGGTTTCTGCTTCCGGACGCCAGGCGGTCTCGTTGGCCAGCATGACCTGGCTCACCGACAGGTCATGCGCGGTGCAGTGGCCGAGCAGCTCCTTGGCGGTCTTGAACGGATAGGCCAGCACCGTAGTGTCCTCGACGATGCGGTCGTGGCCGGCAGCGTCCTCGTCGACCACGAAACCACCGCCTACCGAGTAGTACTCGCGGCTTCGGATTTGCAGGCCTGCGTCGTCGAATGCGCGGAAGATCATGCCATTGGGGTGGTAGTCCAACGGCTTGCGGATCATCGCCAGGTGCTGCTTTTCGATGAACGCAATGCTGTGCTCGCCCAGCAGGTTGATGCGTCCGCTGTCGCGGATGACCTGCAGGCGGGCGGGAATGCTGTCGGTGTCGATAATGTCCGGGTGTTCGCCTTCAAGGCCCAGCAGCACGGCTTTGTCACTGCCGTGGCCTTTGCCTGTGGCGCCCAATGAGCCATACAGCTCGGCCCTGACGCTGGCGGTGCCGGCAAGCAAGCCATCACGGCGCAGCCCTTCGGCAAACCGCGCAGCGGCACGCATCGGGCCGACCGTGTGGGAGCTGGAGGGACCGATGCCGATCTTGAACAGGTCGAAGACGCTCAGTGACATGTGGACCTCCTGCCAGGGTGTTGGGTGGACGTTGAGCCCTGTAGGAGCGGGTTTACCCGCGAATGCGGCGGTACAGCCACCATCGCATTCGCGGGTAAACCCGCTCCTACACAGAGCCCGCCACCCAAGCCAGGTGGCGGGGAGGGGCTATCAGACGTCCTGATAGCTCTCGATCGACGGGCAGGCGCATACCAGGTTGCGGTCGCCGAACACGTTGTCGACCCGGCCGACCGGCGGCCAGTACTTGCCTTCCACCAGGCTCGCCAGCGGGTATACCGCCTGCTCGCGGCTGTAGCCATGGGTCCATTCGCCAACCAGCTCAGCCGCAGTGTGCGGTGCGTTTTTCAGCGGGTTGTCGTCCTTGTCCAGGCTACCGTCCTCTACCGCGCGGATTTCTTCGCGGATCTGGATCATCGCGTTGCAGAAGCGGTCCAGTTCTTCTTTGGACTCGCTTTCGGTCGGTTCGATCATCAGCGTGCCAGCCACCGGGAAGGACATGGTCGGGGCGTGGAAGCCGAAGTCGATCAACCGCTTGGCCACGTCGTCGACACTGATGCCGCTGGTGTCCTTCAGTGGGCGCAGGTCGAGAATGCACTCGTGAGCCACCAGGCCGTTACCGCCGGTATACAGAACAGGATAGTGCTCTTCCAGGCGGCGGGCGATGTAGTTGGCGTTGAGGATTGCCATTTGCGAGGCACGTTTGAGGCCGGCACCGCCCATCATGCGGATATACATCCATGTGATTGGCAGGATGCTGGCACTACCGAACGGCGCAGCGCATACCGCGCCCTGGGTGTTTTCCAGCTGTGCATGGCCTGGCAGGAACGGCGCCAGGTGCGACTTGACGCCAATCGGGCCAACGCCCGGGCCGCCGCCACCATGCGGAATGCAGAAGGTCTTGTGCAGGTTCAGGTGGGAAACGTCGCCGCCGAACTTGCCTGGCGCGCACAGCCCGACCATGGCATTCATGTTCGCGCCGTCGATGTACACCTGGCCGCCGTTGTCGTGGATGATCGCGCAGATTTCGCCGATCGCTTCCTCGAACACACCGTGGGTCGACGGGTAGGTGATCATGATTGCAGCCAGGCGTTCGCGGTGCTCGATGGCTTTGGCGCGCAGGTCCTCGACATCGACGTTGCCACGGGCGTCACAGGCGGTAACCACTACACGCATGCCAGCCATGTGTGCGGTGGCCGGGTTGGTGCCATGGGCCGACGACGGGATCAGGCAGATATCGCGGTGGCCTTCACCACGGCTGCGGTGGTAGGCGCGGATCGCCAACAGCCCGGCATATTCGCCCTGCGAGCCGGCGTTGGGCTGCAGCGACACGGCATCATAGCCGGTGGCCGCGCACAGCATGGCCTCCAGTTCGGTGGTCATCTGCAGGTAGCCCTGGCTCTGCTCGGCGGGGGCGAACGGGTGCAGGTTGCCGAACTCGGCCCAGGTGACCGGGATCATTTCGCTGGCGGCGTTCAGCTTCATGGTGCACGAGCCCAGCGGGATCATGCTGCGGTCCAGCGCCAGGTCCTTGTCGGCCAGGCGGCGCAGGTAGCGCATCAGCTCGGTTTCGCTGTGGTAGCGGTTGAACACCGGGTGTTCGAGGATGGCCGATTGGCGCAGCAGGGCAGCAGGCAGCAGGGAACCGGTGCTGGTGGCCAGTGCGGCGAAGTCAGGCTGTGCCTGCTCGCCACCCAACAGCTGCCACAGCGACTCGACGTCAGCCTGAGTGCTGGTTTCGTCCAGAGACAGCCCCACATGGGCGGCATCGATCTGACGCAGGTTGATGCCCTGGGCGCGTGCCTTGTCATGCAGGCTGGCAGTGGCACTGCCGGTGGCCAGGGTCAGGGTGTCGAAGGCGCTGGCACCTACCACCTGTACGCCCAGCGCCTTCAGGCCGGCGGCGAGGATCGCGGTCAGCGCATGGGTACGCTCGGCAATGCGCTTGAGGCCGGCAGGGCCGTGGTACACGGCGAACATGCTGGCGATGTTGGCCAGCAGCACTTGGGCGGTGCAGATGTTGCTGGTGGCCTTTTCACGGCGGATGTGTTGCTCGCGGGTCTGCATGGCCAGACGCAGGGCGGTTTTGCCGAAGCGGTCGATCGACACGCCGACCAGGCGGCCAGGCATGTCGCGCTTGAACGCGTCGCGGGTGGCAAAGTAAGCCGCGTGCGGGCCACCGAAGCCCAGTGGCACGCCGAAGCGCTGGGCGCTGCCGATGGCCACGTCGGCCTCGAATTCGCCCGGTGGGGTCAGCAGGGTCAGGGCCAGCAGGTCTGCCGCTACGGCGACCAGAGCGTTGGCAGCGTGGAAACGCTGCACGACCTCGCGGTAGTCGAACACTTCACCGTTGCTGGCCGGGTATTGCAGCAGGGCGCCGAAGAAGGCGCTGACATCGCCCAGCTCGCGCTCGTCGCCAACCACAACCTCGATACCCAGCGGCTCGGCACGGGTGCGCAGCACGTCGAGGGTTTGCGGGTGACAGTGCACGGAGGCAAAGAAGGCATGGCTGGACTTGTTCTTCGACAGACGCTTGCAGAAGGTCATGGCCTCGGCCGCAGCGGTGGCTTCGTCGAGCAAGGAGGCGTTGGCGATCGGCAGGCCGGTGAGGTCGCTGATCAGGGTCTGGAAGTTCAGCAGCGCTTCCAGGCGGCCCTGGGAAATTTCTGGCTGGTACGGGGTGTAGGCGGTGTACCAGGCCGGGTTTTCCAGCAGGTTGCGCAGGATCGGTGCCGGAGTGTGGGTGTTGTAGTAGCCCTGGCCGATGTAGCTTTTGAACAGCTGGTTCTTGCCAGCGATGGCCTTGAGTGCAGCGAGCGCATCGGCCTCGCTCTGGCCGTCGTGCGAGCCAAGCACGCTGGTGCCTTTGATGCTGTCGGGGATGACCGCAGCGGTCATGGCGTCCAGCGAGTCGAAGCCCAGTGCAGTGAGCATGGCCTGTTCGTCAGCGGCGCGCGGGCCTATGTGACGGGCGATGAATTCGTTGGCGGTGCCGAGGTTAATGGTCATGGCGGGTGTCCTCAGGCGTCGTCGTTGGCTTTGAGCAGGCGGTCGTAGGCGTCCTGGTCGAGCAGAGCGGTCACGGCTTCTGCATCGGCAGGGATGAAGCGGAAGAACCAGCCTTCGCCCATCGGGTCTTCGTTGACCAGTTCAGGGCTGTCTTCAAGCTGGCCGTTGACCTCGACCACTTCACCCGTCAGTGGCATGTACACGCCGCTGGCGGCCTTGACCGATTCGACGGTGGACGCTTCGCTGCCTTTCTCATACTGCTGCAACTCTGGCAGTTGCACGAAAACCACGTCGCCAAGGGCATTCTGGGCGTAGGCGGTGATGCCCACGGTGACGCTGCCATCGGCTTCGACGCGCAGCCATTCGTGATCTTCAGTGAAACGCAACTCGCTCATGGGGAATCCTCGGGAAGCAGGGCGTTGGGCGCGGTGGCGCCGCGCTCTTAGGGTAGGATTCCTTTAGCAATAATGCGGCCAATCTACAAAAATGCTTGTTTATCAATATGTTACGTGAATATCGGGTAAAGCCTTATCTTTTCTGTGGAATGATATCGTTACATGTGCTCATGGGAGGAAAAGGGTTTGAGCATCAAACCCTTGTGCACCCACGTCGAGGCGGGACTGTATCGTTTTCGATACATCGTAGCGAAAACGATACGGTTGATGCATGAACAGGGCAGGTGCCCATTGGCCTTCGGTCATTTCATTTTCAGCAGATGATCCAGCGAAAACGCACCGGCGCCACGGGCGATCAGGAGCAGCAAGAGCCCTGCCCAAGTCAGGTGGGTGGGCCACGCATCGGGGTAGACGAACACTTCGATCACCAACGTCATGCCCAGCAGTGCCAGCGCCGATAGCCGGGTCATCAGCCCGAGCACCAGCAATAGCGGGAACAAGTGCTCAGCGTAGGCGGCCAGGTGCGCTGCAAGCCAGGGCGAGAGTAGCGGCAGCGCGTACTCGGTGCGGAACAGCTCGTAGGTGCCGGGTGTGAGGGTGAGGAAACCTTCCACTTTGGTGCGCCCGGAAAGAAAGAATATCGAAGCGATCCCGAGCCGGGCGACCAGGCACAACAGGTCATCGCTCAACCGGCGCTCGATGCTCTGCGCAACGTGGTTCCAGGCGCGCCGCAGGCTGCTGGCTGGGGGCGTGAAATCGGCACTAGCCATGGTGGTGTTCTCCTGTGAAGGCGAGTGGGCGAAAAGCCTGGGCTGTCATCAGGCGCCCGAGCATCTCGGTGAAGTCCAGGTCGGTTTCAGCGTGTCGCGCCAGGTCGGAGGCCTGCATCAGCGACTGTCCGGCCGCACAGGCCTTGAGGAACGCATGGCCACCTTTCCCCAGCGGCTGATGGCATATGCCATCAGCGGTCCCGACAAACAGTACCCCTTCGCCCACCCATGGCTGGTCATGGGGCCAGGCAAGCTGTTCGCGGGCGCAGCGCCACAGGGTGTACACAGGATGCGCTTCGCACCAGTACCAACGGGCACTGGCACGGGGGGCCAGGTAACCGTGATCCAGATCGCTGGGGGTCATGCCTGCCAGCTCGACAAGGTTCAGGCACGGTTCGTTCGGCGCGCTGAAGGCTTCTGTCCAACGCAGGTCCAGGCGCGCGACATCCGCCAGATACGGCACAGCATGCTGTGACTGAATGTCTTCGAGGAAATCCGGAAAGGTTGCGCCGTAGCAGATCAGCCGGGGATCGCTGGGGGGAAATTGCCGCGCATAGACTGCCGCGGTCTCATCCATCCAGGCGCGCCCGACGAGTGTGCACACGCTCGGAAAGTTTGCGCGCAGTGCTTCCACGCAGCCGGCCAGCACCGTGTTGCGATAAACCGCGAACGCCGCTTGTTCGGTCACTCCCGAAAGCTGGGGAGCAGGGCGGGAATAGAGTGCCTCGATGAATGCGTGCTGGAACTGACCAAGGGAAAGGTTCATGGCAA
This sequence comes from Pseudomonas sp. VEM90, assembly GCF_054611535.1. Classification (NCBI taxonomy): domain Bacteria; kingdom Pseudomonadati; phylum Pseudomonadota; class Gammaproteobacteria; order Pseudomonadales; family Pseudomonadaceae; genus Pseudomonas; species Pseudomonas sp. VEM90. The sequence goes on from NZ_JBTRAR010000023.1 coordinate 62,078, forward strand.
TGCACCTGGGCAAGTCATGATCGACTGTGCGATGGACCGTTCAGCAAGCAGTTCGGTGAACGGGGGAAGCTTGTCGTCACGTTCAATGAGTGTCGGGCGCGGGCCGACACGGGAAACCAGTTGGCGGTACAGCGCCCACACAGGCTCCGCCACCTGCGCATCATGAGAGTCGATCAACAGGCTGCCTTGGTCATCATCGCTGTGCCCGGCCAGATGAACTTCTGTGATGGTTTGCGCTGGAAAGCGGTCCAGGTAGGCAGTTGCCGAGAACCCCAGATTGTGAGCACTCACATAGACGTTGTTGATGTCCAGCAGCAGGCCACAACCCGTGCGGCGTGTCAGTTCGCCAAGAAAGTCGATCTCGTCCCAGTCATGGCCCTGCAGTTGCAGGTAATGACTGGGGTTTTCGATGGATATCCGCCGGCCCAATACCTCCTGGCATCGCTGGATGTTTTCAGCGATGCGGTTCAGAGCCTCGTTGCTGCGCGGAAATGGCAGCAGGTCTGGATGGTAGTGCCCCTGCCAGGTGGACCAGGCCAGGTGCTCTGATACAAGTACCGGTTCGATTTGATCGCACAGTGCGCGCAGACGCTGCAGATGCGCCTGATCAGGGGGCGCGTCAGCCGCCAGCGAAAGTGCCACACCATGCAATGAGACCGGGTGCTGCTCTGCGATGCGGTTCAGCCAGGCAAGGCGAGGGCCACCGACCATGTAGTTCTCCGGGTGAACTTCAAACCAGAGCCCTTCGAGATTGCACGCCAGCGCCTGGTCGTAGTGCTCGGCCTTCAGGCTGATTCCGGCGCCCATTCGTGCGTCTGCGTTCATGGTCGGTTTCCCCTGATCAAGATTTGATAGGTGTCAGCGAGCCCATGCCGGCAGGTGTCTTGATCGATGTGCAGGTGCCGGCGGGGACGTTTTTCCAGTGCATGCCGTCGTAGTCTTTCTTCGCACTGCCGGCGCAGCTGGTGCCGGCGCCGGCCTTGCAATCGTTCTTTCCTGCCATGGCGACGCCGTAGCATTTTTCCATGGCAGTGCCACTGCCTGCGGGTTGCGTGCTGTCGGCCGCCATGGCGACGCCTGCAAGCGAGGCAAGAGCGAGCGCTGCGGTGGTGAGGGCGAGGGTTTTCATGGGTCAATCTCCTGAGAGTGTGGCCGTGGTCTATACCGGCGGCTCATGGAGTAATTCGTGCCTCGCGTAAAAAGGGTTACAGCCTTGGGCGAATTTTTTTCAGGGCGTGTCTTCCCAAGCTGATGTCGAAGCCAAGGGCATGGCATATTTGCAGCACCTGCGTGCCACACGCCGGGAGCGGATGAATCAAGTCAATTGTATTCAGGGTGTAACCCAGGCGGCCCATGCAGCGAACTAACTCACAGGATGAGCTCGAGGCTCGCGAGGCCCGGTTGAAAGCACTGTTGCTTCGAGGGCTGACAGGCGACCAGCTGGCCTATCAGGATTTTCTCGGCACGCTTGCGCTGCATGTACGTGCGTTTCTGCGCAGCCGTCTGAGCAGGCGGCCGGCCGAGATAGAGGACATGGTGCAGGATGTGCTGCTGGCAGTGCATAACGCGCGTCACACTTACCAGGCACAGCAGCCTTTGACGGCCTGGGTGCATGCGATCGCCCGTTACAAACTGGCGGATCATCTGCGAAGTGTTTCACGTCGCGAAGCCCGGCATGATGTTCTGGACGATGATGCGCAACTGTTTGCCATCTCGGAGGTTGAATCAGCCGAGGCCAGCCGAGACCTGACCAAGCTGCTCAAGCAACTGCCAGAGCGGCAACGACTGCCGATTGTTCATGTCAAGCTGGAGGGGTTGTCTGTCGAAGAGACGGCACAACTTACCGGGCTTTCCAGTTCAGCGGTAAAGGTTGGGATACATCGAGGTCTGAAAGCGCTATCCAGGCTGATTGGAGGAGCCAACAACCATGAAGACTGACGATTTGATTGCCTTGCTGGCCGCAGGCGAAGGGCCAGTGCCGCGCCACGCCGTTGGCAGGCGGATGGCAGTGGCTGTGCTGGGCGGGCTGACCGCAGCACTGCTGCTGACTATTACCCTTTACGGTGTACGCAGTGATATCACAGAGGTCGCACAAACCCCGCTGTTCTGGGGCAAAGTCGCCTTTCCGACCAGCTTGGCGTTGATCGGGCTGTGGTTGACGAGCCGCTTGGCCAGGCCAGGAGGGAAGGGCGCTGCAGGCTGGACGATGCTTGGCTTGCCACTGCTGCTGGTCTGGTGCGGGGCGGCCATCAGTATCGCTGGGGCGCCTGTGGATGCGCGCGCCGACCTGTTGTTCGGGCGCACATGGCGTACCTGCGCACTGAATATCGCATTGCTGTCGGTGCCGACCTTTGTCACCGTGTTCTGGGAGCTGAAAGGCCTGGCGCCCACCCGGTTACGGTTAGCGGGTGCTGCTGGTGGCCTGCTGGCGGGTTCGACTGCAACGGTGGTCTACTGCCTGCATTGTCCGGAAATGGGCGTACCGTTCTGGGGTGTGTGGTATGTCCTTGGCATGCTTGTTCCGACGGTGATCGGTGCCTGGTGGGGGCCCCGCATGCTGCGTTGGTAGGCTGTACTGGCAGGCCCCACACAACTCAGAACGACTTTCTGATTGCCTGCCCTGTCACTCAAGGGACTTTTGAAATTGCTTAACCCGCAATGAACCAGGGTAATGCCAGGGTAGGCCCATCAGTGGGGCGAGCCCCAGTCTTGTTGCCTGGCCGATACCCATGGTGTTCTGAACCATTGGCAAACCCTTCACCAGTTCAAACATCGGGGGCTCTTAGTTCAGGGTGACATGTGAAATTACAATGTCACCCTTTTACGGAGAGCACACCAGTCAAATGCGGCTGAGCGGCCAGGAAAATTCCGATTCAATTACGGGTTTTGACCACAGCCGTCATGGTTTTCCGGGTATTCCATATTTACGCAGCCGCTGGGCAATAGCCGTGTGCGAAGTTTGCAAGCGTCCGGCCAGTTGCCGTGTTGACGGGTAGCTGGCATACAAGCGCTGCAACAGTTCGCGCTCGAAATTACCCACGGCCTGCTCGAGGCTGGCCACTTCGCCATCTTGCCCACGTGCCACCGAGGTGCCGGCGATGTCCAGGTCGCCGATATCCACCAGGTTACCCTCGCAGATGGCAGCAGCGCGGAAGATCACGTTCTGCAACTGGCGCACATTGCCCGGCCAAGGGTTGGCCAGCAGTGCCGAATGGGTGGATGGGGTCAGCCGGCAGGCTGGGCGCTGGATCTGTGTGCACGCCTGCTGCATGAAGAAGTGCGCCAGCATCAGGATGTCCTGGCCACGGTCGCGAAGCGGTGGTACCTCCAGGTTGAGCACGTTCAGACGGTAGAACAGGTCTTCGCGGAAACTGCCTTCGGCGACCATGCGTTCCAGGTCGCGGTGGGTGGCACTGATGATGCGCACATCCACCTTCACTTCGCGGTCGCCACCCACCCGGCGGAAGCTGCCATCGCTGAGAAAACGCAGCAACTTGGCCTGCAGGTAGGGTGACATTTCACCTATTTCATCGAGGAACACTGTGCCCTGGTTGGCCAGTTCCATCAGCCCAGGCTTGCCACCTCGTTGCGCGCCGGTAAAGGCCCCGGGTGCGTAGCCGAACAGTTCGCTTTCGGCCAGGCTCTCGGGCAGTGCTGCGCAGTTCAAGGCCAGGAACGGTGCCGCGTGGCGGCTGCTGACAGCATGGCAGGCGCGGGCTACCAGTTCTTTGCCGGTGCCGGTCTCGCCATGCACCAGCAGCGGCGCATCGAGCGCCGCCACGCGTAAGGCGCGGGCTTTGAGGGTGCGGATGGCCGGCGACTCGCCCAGCAAGGCATCGAAGCCCTCGGCGTGATCGTGGTGCAGGGCCGACAGGCGTTCGCCCATGCGCGAGGGTGGGTACAGCGTCAGCAGGCCACCGGCGTTGGTGATCGGCATGGCGTCCAGCAGCAGGCTATGGCCGTTCAGCTGCATTTCGCGCATGGGCAGATGGAAGTTGTTGTCCAGCAGCGCTTGCAGCAGTGCGGGGTCGCCAAACAGTTCACCCACCGAGCGCCCGGCAGATTCGCGACCGCACAGTTCGATCAGCGCCGGGTTGGCCAACAGCACCAGGCCTGCGCTGTCCACCGCCAGCACCGGGTCGCTCATGGCGGCCAGCAGGGCATCGAGTTGCAGGTGGCGGCGCTGGCCTGGGAGGATGTCGACCACGTCCACCGATTGCACGCCGTGTACTTCGAACAGCGCGTCGTGCAGTTCTTCGAGTACGGCGGGGCTGAGGGTGGGGGCGTCGATGTAGACGTTCGGCGGGACCATCTCCACGGCGTCCAGGTTGAGGTTGCGGGCACCGAGCAGGGCGAGTACTTCCTGGGTGATGCCGACGCGGTCGATGAAGCTGACGTGGATGCGCATGGGGTTCGGACAGTTGGCGATGGAGGCCGCCAGTATGCCCTGAGACGGGGGGCAGGCCCAAGGTTGGCGGTGGCGCATTCGCGGGCGCGCCCGCTCCCACAGGATTGCTGCTGTAGGGGCGGGCTTGCTCGCGAAAAGGGTCACTCCAGATGTTCAGGCTTGATCGGGTCGCCCGATTTCACATCGAGCTTTTCGCGAATGTCCGCAAACATATGGTCATAGAGCTTGTGCGGCGAACTCAGGGTCTCGAATTTCTTCGGCGGCGCCAGATACGACTGCGCCTTGCGGGTCAGTAGCATGAGGAAGCTGGGCAAGACCTGGTCCTTGGCGAGGAAGAACTTTTCTTCCACCGTCTTGCCTTCGATGCTGCCATGCATGTGGAATTGAATGCCTCTGCCTTCCTTGGGGTCCGACACGGCCTCGTACTCGATGTTCAGGTCATAGCTGTGGTCGGCGTGGTTCAGCGCAGTGCGCTCGATGTGTACATGACCGGAGTGATACTGGGCCATGGCTATCTCCTTTGGAAGGTCGAAAATGGCGGGCCGCGTAAGCCCGCCTGCTGCATTCAACGGTAGCTGATGCCCGGCTTCTCGGTGGAAACCCGAGTGCCGGCTTTGCCTTTGACGATGTCTTCGATGTTCTCCAGCGAACTGATCACCGCTACCTTGCCGGTGTTGCGGGCAAAGTCGCAGGCGGCCTGCACCTTCGGCCCCATGGAGCCGGCGGCAAACCCCAGCGTTTCCAGCGCGTCCGGGTGGGCCTGGGCGATGGCCTTCTGCGTCGGTTTGCCCCAGTCAATGTAGGCTGCATCGACGTCGGTGGCGATAATCAGAAGGTCGGCTTCCAATTGCTCGGCCAGCAGCGCCGAGCACAGGTCTTTGTCGATCACCGCCTCGATGCCTTTGAGCTTGCCGTTTTCATCGTACAGGGTGGGGATGCCGCCACCGCCTGCGCAAATCACGATGCTGCTTTTTTCCAGCAGCCACTTGATCGGGCGAATTTCGAAGATGCGCTTGGGTTTCGGGCTGGCTACCACGCGGCGGTACTTGTCGCCGTCGGCCTTGACCACCCAGCCTTTTTCCTTGGCCAGGCGCTCGGCCTCTTCCTTGCTATAGACCGGGCCGATGAACTTGGTCGGATCCTTGAAGGCCGGGTCGTTGGCGTCCACTTCCACTTGGGTCAGCAAGGTGGCGAAGGGCACCTCGAAGTCCAGCAGGTTGCCCAGTTCCTGTTCGATCATGTAACCGATCATGCCCTCGGTCTCGGCACCCAGCACGTCTAGCGGGTAGGCCTCGTCTGGCTTGTACGACAGGGCCTGAAGCGACAGCAGACCCACTTGAGGGCCGTTGCCGTGGGCGATGACCAGTTCGTTGCCAGGGTGAATCTTGGCGATCTGTTCGGTGGCGGTGCGGATATTGGCGCGCTGGTTGTCAGCGGTCATGGGCTCGCCGCGACGTAGCAGGGCGTTGCCGCCCAATGCAACAACGATACGCATGTGGAATGTCCTTTGATGAAAGAGGTGACGCTGCTCTCGGATCGCACCGCTCCCAGGTGTAGGAGCGGGTTTACCCGCGAATGCGTCAGCCCAGGTAAAGCTGTTGGAGCTGCCGACGCATTCGCGGGTGAACCCGCTCCTACACACACACACAAGGGCGGGGCGGCCGCGCTATCGAGTCAGCCCTTACAGATCAGCCAGGGTCGATACCAGGATCGCCTTGATCGTGTGCATGCGGTTTTCCGCCTGCTCGAAGGCGATGCACGCTGGCGACTCGAACACGTCGTCGGTCACTTCGATACCGTTTGCCAGGTCCGGGTATTGTTCGGCGATCTGCTTGCCTACCTTGGTGTCGGAGTTGTGGAATGCCGGCAGGCAGTGCATGAACTTGGTCCGTGGGTTACCGGTGGACTTCATCAGTTCGGCATTCACCTGATAAGGCTTGAGCTGCTTGATGCGCTCACCCCAGGCTTCGATCGGCTCGCCCATCGATACCCACACGTCGGTATGGACAAAGTCGACCCCCTTGACCGCGGCTTTCGGGTCTTCGGTGAGGGTAATGCGTGCGCCGCTTTCTTCAGCGTACTGCTTGCAGCGCTCGACCAGGTCGTCGTGTGGCCACAGTGCCTTGGGCGCGGCGATGCGCACATCCATGCCCAGCTTGGCGCCGATCAGCAGCAGCGAGTTGCCCATGTTGTTGCGGGCATCGCCCAGGTAGGCGTAGCTGATGTCGTGCAGCGGCTTGTCGCTGTGCTCACGCATGGTCAGCACGTCGGCGATCATCTGGGTCGGATGGTATTCGTCGGTCAGGCCGTTGAACACCGGGACGCCGGCGAACTTGGCCAGCTCTTCGACGATTTCCTGCTTGAAGCCACGGTACTCGATGGCGTCATACATGCGCCCGAGCACACGGGCGGTGTCCTTCATGCTTTCCTTGTGGCCGATCTGCGAAGAGTTGGGGTCGATGTAGGTGACGTTGGCGCCCTGGTCATAGGCCGCAACTTCGAAGGCGCAACGGGTACGGGTGGAGGTTTTTTCGAAGATCAGGGCAATGTTGTTGCCCTTCAGGTGCTGCTGCTCGGTGCCCGTGTACTTGGCCCGCTTGAGGTCGCGGGACAGGTCCAGCAGGTAGCGCAACTCACGGGTGGTGTGGTGTTCCAGGCTGAGCAAGTTGCGGTTGTGAATATTGAACGCCATGACAGTTTCTCCTTGAGTTCGGTGATGTCCCGGCCGGCACTTCATGGGTGCGGCCGGGCGTGATGGTCGTTAGTAGTCGATCGGGTCGCGCACGATCGGGCAGGTCATGCAGTGGCCGCCGCCCCGGCCCCGGCCCAGTTCGCCGGCGCTGATGGTGATGACCTCGATGCCGGCCTTGCGCAGCAGGGTGTTGGTGTAGGTGTTGCGGTCGTAGCCAATGACTACGCCCGGCTCGATGGCCACCACGTTGTTACCGTCATCCCACTGTTCGCGCTCGGCGGCGAAGCTGTTGCCGCCGGTTTCGACCACGCGCAGCTGGACGCCCAGCTGCTCGCCCACCACTTCGATGAACGACTTGTTGATGCGGCGTACATCCATACCGTAAGGCTTGCTTTCGTCCGGGCGGATGATGAATGGCACAATCTCTTTCACCACTTCCGGGAAGACCGTGACCAGGTCGCGGTCGCAGAAGCTGAATACAGTGTCCAGGTGCATGGCGGCGCGAGATTTTGGCAGGCCGGCGACGATCACTTCCTTGACGGCGCCCTTGGCGAACAGGTTTTGCGCCAGTTGGCCGATGGCCTGGCGCGAGGTGCGCTCGCCCATGCCGATCAGCACGATGCCATTGCCGATCGGCATCACATCACCGCCTTCGAGCGTGGCATTGCCATGGTCCTTGTCCGGGTCGCCATACCACACCTGGAAGTCGGCCTCGGTGAACTCCTTGTGGAACTTGTAGATGGCGGTGGTCAACAGGGTTTCCTGGCGACGCGCCGGCCAGTACATCGGGTTCAGCGTCACGCCGCCGTAGATCCAGCAGGTGGTGTCGCGCGTGAACTGGGTGTTGGGAAGTGGTGGCAGGATGAAGCTGGAGTGGCCCAGGTAGTCGTTGTACATCTTCACGACTTCGGCGCCTTCGCTCTGCGGCAGGTCCTGACCTGCCACGCCGCCGATCAGGAACTCGGCCAGGTGGCGTGGCTCCAGGCCTTCGAGCCAGCTGCGCACTTCGTTGGTCAGGCCTACGCCGACGGTGTCAGGGGTGATCTTGCGGTCGAGGATCCACTTGAGCGCCTCTTTGTTCTGAACGATATCGGTCAGCAGGTTGTGCATCTCCAGCACATCCACGCCACGCTCGCGCATCTTGGTGACGAAGTCGAAATGGTCACGCTTGGCCTGGTCGACCCAGATCACATCGTCGAACAGCAGTTCGTCACAGTTGCTCGGTGTCAGGCGCTTGTGCGCCAGGCCCGGGGCGCAAACCATCACTTTGCGCAGTTTGCCGGCTTCGGAGTGGACACCGTACTTCTGTTTTTCAGCGGACATGGTTTCATTCCTCCAATTGATCGAAGACGTGGGTCAAAGGGTCAGGAAGCCGTCATACAGACCAAAGGCTGCCACCAGGGCGCCAATGACCACGGCTGCGAAGATCAGCTTTTCCACGTTGGTGAAGACCGGTTGGCCCACCTCACGCTTGGCCTTGGCGAACAGGATCGCGCCAGGTGCGTAGAGCAGGGCCGAGAGCAGCAGGTATTTCACGCCACCGGCGTACAGCAGCCAGACGGCGTACAGCAGGGCGATACCACCGATGAGCAGGTCCTTCTTGCGTTCGGCCAGGGCCTGTTCGTAGGTTTCGCTGCGCAATGCCAGCAGGAACGCATAGGCTGCCGACCACAGGTAGGGCACCAGGATCATCGAGGTGGCGAGGTAGATCAGAGACAGGTAGGTGCTGTTTGAGAACAGCGTGATGACCAGGAAGATCTGCACCATGGCGTTGGTCAGCCACAGGGCGTTGGCCGGTACCTGTTTGGCGTTCTCGCGGCGCAGGAACTCCGGCATGGTGTGGTCCTTGGCGGCGGCGAACATGATCTCGGCGCACAGCAGCACCCACGACAGCAGCGCCCCGAGCAGCGAGATGACCAGGCCGACGCTGATCAGCACCGCCCCCCAGTGGCCGACCACATGCTCCAGCACGGCAGCCATCGACGGGTTCTGCAGCTTGGCCAGTTCCGGTTGAGTCATGATGCCCAGCGACAGCACGTTGACCAACACCAGGAACAGCAGCACGGTCACGAAGCCGATCACCGTTGCCTTGCCCACGTCGGTGCGTTTTTCCGCCCGCGCCGAGAAGATGCTCGCGCCCTCGATGCCGATGAACACCCACACGGTGACCAGCATCATGTTGCGCACCTGGTTCATGACACTGCCAAGCTCTGGCGTGCCCACCGCCCAGATATCGGCGGTGAAGATGTCGAGCCTGAAGGCGAACAGGCAGATCAGGGCGAACAGCACCAGCGGCACCACTTTGGCCACCGTGGTGACCAGGTTGATGAAGGCCGCTTCCTTGATGCCGCGCAGTACCAGGAAGTGCACCGCCCACAACAGGATCGACGCGCCAATGATGGCGGCCGGGGTGTTGCCTTCACCGAAAATCGGGAAGAAGTAGCCCAAGGTGCTGAACAGCAGCACGAAGTAGCCGACGTTGCCCAGCCAGGCACTGATCCAATAGCCCCAGGCCGAGGAAAAGCCCATGTAGTCGCCGAAGCCGGCCTTGGCATAGGCATACACCCCGCCATCCAGATCAGGCTTGCGGTTGGCCAGGGTCTGGAACACAAAGGCCAGGGTCAGCATGCCGACCGCAGTGATCGCCCAGCCGATCAGCACGGCCCCGACCCCTGCGCTGGCGGCCATGTTTTGCGGCAGCGAGAAGATACCGCCGCCAATCATCGAGCCGACGACAAGTGCAACTAACGCGCCGAGCTTTAGTTTTCCGGATGAATCAGACATTTAACAACTCCTGCCAGGAGAAAGTTGACGACAGAATAGATCCGACGCCTTTGCCTTGAGCTGACTTGCGTCAGTTTAAGGCGCCGTAAAGGAAGGAAATTTCCTTCACGGGTGCTCCTGGAGAGTGCCGACAGCTTGAGCTGCAGGCCTTGAATGCTGGCACCTCCATGTCCTTCTAGAGCAAACGCTCTGTTCAGCCTGCGATGCTTGAAATTAGCCGCTTTTGTCGCTTTCGCAAATTTTTCACCAGAAATTCGAGTTTTATCAGTTTCTTTTCCAGTTGCCAGACTGCTGCTAGTTTTGAGAGAGCAGGTACATAGACAAAGCAGTTATTAGTGATAGAGGTTGAATGTACGGCTTCAGTATAAGTAACCATATTGATATAGCCCGCAAGGCTGTTTCAAACGCATGACAAGGTTTGAAAAAGGGAGGCTCATGAGCGAACCGGGACAGAAGCTGCGCCTGGGCGCGTTGATCGCGCTGGTGGTCGGGTCGATGATTGGCGGTGGTATCTTCTCGCTGCCGCAGAACATGGCCGCGCGTGCCGATGTGGGCGCCGTGCTGATCGGCTGGGCGATCACCGCGGTCGGCATGCTGGCCCTGGCCTTCGTGTTCCAGACCCTGGCCAACCGCAAGCCGGAACTGGACTCGGGGGTGTATGCCTACGCCAAGGCCGGCTTTGGTGAGTACATGGGCTTTTCCTCGGCCTGGGGCTACTGGATCAGCGCCTGGCTGGGCAACGTCGGTTATTTCGTGCTGCTGTTCAGCACGCTGGGCTTCTACTTCCCGGTGTTCGGCGAAGGCAACACACCCATCGCCATCGGTTGTGCCTCGCTGCTGTTGTGGTCGGTACATTTTCTGGTGTTGCGCGGCATCAAGGAGGCGGCCTTCATCAACCAGGTCACCACAGTGGCCAAGGTGGTGCCGTTGCTGATTTTCGTGGTGATCGCTGCATTTGCCTTCCGCGCCGATATCTTCACCCGGGATATCTGGGGTTTGAGCAACCCACAATTCGGCAGCGTGCTGGAGCAGGTGCGCAATATGATGCTGGTGACCGTATTCGTGTTCATCGGCATAGAAGGCGCAAGCGTGTATTCCGGGCGCGCTCAGCGTCGGTCAGACGTGGGCAAGGCCACGGTCATCGGTTTTCTGGGTGTGCTGGCGCTGCTGGTGTTGGTCAACGTGCTGTCGCTGGGCATCATGACCCAACCGGAACTGGCCGGGCTGCAGAACCCCTCACTGGCCTCGGTGCTGGAGCATATCGTCGGCCCCTGGGGCGCCTTGCTGATCAGCCTCGGCCTGGCGGTCTCGCTGCTTGGCGCATTGCTGTCTTGGGCGCTGCTGTGTGCCGAGATCCTTTACGCCACGGCGCGGGACAAGACCATGCCGCGCTTTCTGGCCAAGGAAAACGCCAACCATGTGCCGGCCAATGCCCTGTGGCTGACCAACTGCATGATTCAGGGTTTCCTGCTGATTACGCTGTTCTCGGCCGGTACGTACACCAGTCTGATCTACCTGGCCTCGTCGATGATCCTGGTACCCTATCTGTGGTCTGCGGCGTATGCCGTGCTGCTGGCGATGCGCGCAGAAACCTATGCCGGGCAGCCGAGGTTGCGGCGCAAGGACTTGTTGGTGGCGCTGGTTGCCCTGCTGTATGCCGTGTGGCTGCTGTATGCCGGCGGGCTCAAGTACCTGCTGCTTTCGGCGCTGCTGTACGCCCCCGGCGTCATCTTGTTCGCGAGGGCCAAGCATGAGCAGGGGCAGACGTTGTTCACTGCCTGGGAAAAGCTGATTTTCGCCGCCGTGCTGGTGGGTGCCGCGCTGGCGGCCTATGCCCTGTATTCAGGGCTGCTGAGCTTGTGACGGGGCAGGGCAGGCGTGCTCCGGGCGTGACCAGATCCACAGGTTGCCCAAGGTCATCCCGGCGATTGCCAGGAATACCGGCCAGTGGTGTTCCAGAAAGGTCAGCATCAGGCCCGCACACAGCAGCATGCTGATGGTTGCGCTGACCTTGGCCCGGCGCTGAATCACCTTGCCGTTGCGCCAGTTATGCAGAATTGGCCCGAACAGCCGGTGGTTCTCCAGCCATGCCGACAGGCGCGGTGAACTGCGCGTGGCGGCCCAGGCGGCCAGCAGGATGAACTCGGTGGTCGGCAAACCAGGAATCACAATGGCGACCAGGCCCACCCCGAGGCTCACGTAGGCCAGGATTCCATACAACAGGCGGGCGAGTTTCGAGCGGGCTGGTTGGGTCATGTTCTCACTGCATAAAACGGTTCGGCCACCGAAGGGGTGGCCGGCTACGGCGTATCAGACCAGCGCGGCATCCGCAGCGTAGGCGTGCTTGAGCAACTCGGTGAAGCGCTCGAAGGCGGCCACTGCACCGCGTTCGGCAGCCGCTTCCTCTTCAGGCGAGAGCGCCAGGCCATCGAGGATGCGGGTGAACTGCTTCCAGCCTTCGGCACGGCCACCGACGGGCTCGCCCAGGTGACGGGCACCGAAGCTGTCGGACAGTTCCAGGGCCACGGCACGCTTGATCAGAAACGCAGCGCCCAGTTTGGAGCCTTCGGAGACGAAGATCCAGCCCATTGCCTCGCCCAGGCTCGGCTTGCCCACGGCGCCCGGCACCGCCGCCGGTACTTCGGTGTCGAGGTCGGCGAGGTCCAGGCGGGCCTGGTCGGCACGGCAGCGCTCAGCCAGATCAGGGACGATGGCGATCAGTTGAGGGTCGTTGTACAGGGCCTGCAGTTCGGACTGGAACAGGTACTGGGCGACGACGAAGCGGGCGAAACTTTCGCGGCTGTCAAAAGGCGCGTGGGATTTGACCAGGGCATCCAGCTCGGCGTGCGGGGCGTGGGTGATCTGGTTCAGGCGCTGGGAGCGCAGGGCTGGGCGTTCGGTCATGGGGCAGTCCTTGGAAAGAGGGGTCTAGATACAAGACGAAGCAGCGAAAGCGGGACAGTAAAAAAAGCCGGTATTTGTGTTGCCAGTACCGGCCTCTTCGCGGGTAAACCCGCTCCTGCAGGAACATCACAGGTCCAAGACCTGTGATGTTCCTGTGGGCGCGGGCGTGCCCGCAAAGAGGCCGGTACAGACGTAACGCCTCAGATATCCCAAACCACATTGATACCGAAGTTGCGCCCCGGCATGGTCAGGCGGTCGATGTTGGCCGGCTGGGTCACAGCCGCCTCACCCTGGCCGTCGTAGCTGCGCACCGAATCCCACTGCCAGTATTTCTTGTCGGTCAGGTTGTACAGCCCTGCGTTGATGGTGACGTCGTCGGTGACCTTGTAGTAGCCGGTCAGGTCCAGCACGCCGTAGCCCGGGGTGCGGAACTTCGAGGTGGAACCGTCAGGCGAATAGAAGGTACTGTCGTCGACACGGGTCTTGCGCTTGACCAGCGTCCAGCTCAGCAAGCCACCGTAGTGCTGCTGCTCGTAGCCCAGGCCGAATACGCCCTTGAGCGGGTTGACACTGTTCAACGGTTGACCGGTGTCATCGTTACGACCATAGGTGTAGGCAATCGAGCTTTGGGCATAGAGGCCCTGCGCTGCGCCGAAGTGGTCGAGGTTCAGGCGGCCCTTGAATTCGGCACCCTTGATGGTGGCGTGCTTGATGTTGTTGGCCTGGAAGGTCTGCTCCAGGTTGGCGCTTTGCACGGCATCTTCGTCGATGAAATCACGGTACTTGTTGTAGAACACTGCCACGTCGAAGTTGCCGGCGTCGAAGTTGCCACGCAGGCCGGTTTCATAGCTTTTGCTCTTTTCAGGCTCAAGGTCCGGGTTGCCCTCCACGCGGTAGCCTTGGTCCAGGTTCTGGAAGCGGCCATACATGGCTTTGGCGGTCGGAGTGCGGAAGCCTTCTGCATACTGGCCGTACCAGGTGTAGTTGTCGTTGAAGGCGTAGGTCAGGCCGAACTTGGGCGAGACGCGGTGCCACTTCTTGTCCGAATCATCCTGGGAGGCAGGCGCCGTACCGCTGGACTCCAGACCACGCAGGAATGCCTCGGTGAACTTGGGCTCCATACGGGTGTAGTCGTAGCGCGCGCCGGGCATGAAGGTCCAGTTGTTCCAGCGGATTTCATCCTGCGCGAACAGGCTGTAGGTATTCACGGTGGGGTCCGGGAAGTCGCTGACCAAGGCCTGTCCGTCACGCGCGCTGTCCTGTCCGATGGCGGTACAGGTACCACCGATGTTCAGACAAGTGCCGGTGCCGCTCCGTGAACCCGTGACTTTCTCCTGTTTGAGTGTGGTGCCGTAGGTGAACAGGTGATCGGTTTGGCCGATGCTGAAGGCCTTGTCGAATTGGGCGTCGAATACCCACTGGCGATCCTTGTAGGTCGTCTGCCGGTCCCGAAACACTTGGCGTCCCGAGGCGACATACAGCTCATCGGTACGTTGGTCGGTCTTCGCGATCTGGTAGTTGAGGCTCCATTTGACGTGATCTGCGACCACGCTATCGAGGTCGAATTCATGATTGAGACCGAAGCGTTCACGGGTGATCGTGTCGTTGCCTTGGCGCATGCGGTACGAGTTCATGCCACCGAAGCCCGGAATGAACGGCCCACCCACCGCGCTGAGGATGTTCTGGTCGCGGTCATCCTTGTAGCGCTCGTAGGTGAGCCCCAGGCGCGCGTCGTCGGCGTAGTTCCAGCCCAGCTTGGCCAGCACGTTGGTGGTGCGCACGTCCATCGGGTTGGCTTCGGTGCGCGACAGGCCGTCGCCACTGTGGCTGCCGTGGGTTTCGGTCTCGTGGCCGTTGCGCTGGCTCAGGTGCAGCAGGCCGTCGAAGTCACCCTGGCGGCCGGCGACGGTGGCGGAGGTCAGCCAGCTTTCGTCGGCCGAGCTGTAGCCGGTTTTCAGGCGTGCACCCACGTCTTTGCCGGGCTTGATGATGTCGTCCGGGTCGAGGGTGAAGTAGCTCACCGCACCGCCGATGGCGTTGCTGCCATACAACACCGAGGCCGGGCCACGGAGGATTTCCACACGCTTGACGATTTCCGGGTCGACATAGTTGCGCTGGGTCTGGGCGTAGGGGCCGTAGAAGAAGCTGTCGGGGATCGACACGCCGTCGACTTGGGTGAGGATCCGCTCGCCGTCGATACCCCGGATGTTGTAGCCGTTCAGCCCGCTGCGTTGGCCGGTTCCGGATACCGACACCCCCGGCTCGTAGCGCACCAGATCCTGGATATTGTTCACGTTCTGCCGGTCCAGTTGCTCACGGGTCTGCACGCTGACAGTGCTCGGTACCTGGCTGACGTCCTGTGCGCTGCGGGTGGCGCTGACGGTCACCTGCTGCAGGGCGATCACGTTGCTTGCGGTTTGGCGCTCCAGTACCACATTGCCGTTGCTGATCTTGCGAAAACTCAGCCCGGTACCCCGCAACAGGCGCTTGAGGGCAGCATCTGGCGGCAGCGAACCCTGTACGCCTGGCGAAGCCACGCCGTCGGCCAGCTCGGCGCTGAAGCCGACCTGCCAGCCGGTGACCTGGCTGAAGGCGTTGATCGCCGACACCAGCGGTTGCTGGCCGATGCTGAAGCGGTAGTCGCCCATACGCGGGCTGCTGGCCTGTGCCGGCTCGGCGGCCAGCGCCGGCAGGCTGCAGGCACCGCTGGCGAGCAGGGCAAGGGTCAACAGGGACAGTTGTCCTGTACGGCGGGGAAGGTTGGACGAGCGGGTAGGACCAGTGGACATCGGAAGCGCTCCCAGACGCGCGGGCTGTTATAGGTGATGGCTGTTCTCGTCTCTAAACAAGAATCAGTTGCATTGGCTATAACGAGACGGGCGGGCGAGTGCGATCGCGTAAAAATAATTCAGGGGTCAGTTCAGGATGACCAGCGCCGGGTACTCATGCAGTTGTGCCGAGGTGATGTGGGCCAGTGCGCGCAGGGTTTCCAGCGGCTGGTCGAGACGGTAGTTACCGGTGACGGCGACGTTTTCCAACTGCGCATTGCGGTTGATGATCCAGCCCGGGTAGTACCGCTGTACTTCGGCCAGGACCTGGCTCAACGGGCAGTTCTCGAACACCAGGCGGCCGTCGATCCAGGCCAGGTCCTTGTGCATGTCGGGGCGCTGGCGTTGGCCAAAGCCCTGGGGGCCGACGCTGATGCTGTCGCCGGCACTCAGGCGGATGCGCTGGTCGCGCTCCCCCTGCAGGTCGACATCGCCGCGTTGCACCCGCACCTGGGCCTCGCCGTCAAGGTAGCGCACGGCAAAGTCGGTGTCGCGCACCTGTGCGCGCAAAGGCCCGGCTTTCACTTCCAGCGGCAGATGCGCGCCGTCGGGAACCTGAAAATAAGCCTCGCCCTGCAGCAGGCGGGCGACCTGGCGGCCGTCCTGGCGTTCGCTGGCAAATGCCGAATTGGTGTTGAGCAGCACTTTTGCGCCGTCTTCCAGTTGCAGGCGCTGGCGCTCGCCGACCACGGTCAGGTGGTCCGCTTGCAGGCGCATGGGCAGGTTACCGACGGTGAACAGCCCGACCACCAGCAGCGCTGCGGTGGCCAGGGGTTTCCAGTGGCTGCGCAGGCGCCCGCGCCATGAGCGGCGTTGCTGCTGGTGCATGTGCGTGGCCACCTTGTGCAACGGTGTACCGTTCCACAGCGCCTCGGCTTCGACATAGGCCTCGGCGTTTTCTGGCGCGGCGCTCAGCCAGGCTTCAAAGGCCTGGGTGTCTGCGGCATCTGCGCATTGCAGGCGCACCAGCCAGTCCAGCGCCTCGTCCATGGCACGAGCTCGGGCGCTGAGCCGGGCAGGTGACGGGCGAGGGGCAGGGCGGTCGGTCACGGTGAATCCTTGAATGGTTTTTTGCGAATGATCAAGGCTAAGACGGGGTGTGGCAAGGGCTTTGCGTCGCCGTTCGCCTGCGCTCAGCTTACTTGAGTCGGTCGGCAACACCCATGCAGATTGCCATGATCAGTTTCAGTTCCTTTTGTACCGTGCTGGGCGAAACACTCAGTTGTTCGGCGATTTCCAGATAGGTGGCGCCATGCAGGCGGCTGAGGATGAAAATGCGCTGTTGGCGTTCGCTCAGTTGATTGAGGCTGACGCTGAGGTGCTTGAGTAACTGCTCGGCGTGGGCGGCATCCTCACTGCTGGTGGCGGGCGCGGCGACACTGTGCAGCACTTCGTCGGGCACGTCGTCGACCAGCATGCGTGCCTGCACCCGGCGTGCGCGCAGGTGGTCCAGTGCCAGGTTGCGCGCGGTCTGAAACACGAACGGCTCGATATGCTCGATGGGCCGCTCGCCCAGCGCGCGGGACACCCGCAGGTAGGTTTCCTGCAGCAGGTCTTCGGCCGTGCTGGGATTACCGACCATGCGCTGCAGGGTACGCAGCAGGGTTAGGCGCTGCACGAGGAAGACGGAGTTGAACCGGGACTGACTCACGGGGGGACCTGGCCGACGAAAGGTTAATGATAATGCTTATCATCCGTGCGGCAGGTCAAGTGTGGAATTATCAGGAAAAGGTAAAGATTGTAGTCGCTGGATGTCGTTTGCTTCTTTGGGAGCAACTGTCTTGCTCAATTTCTAAAAGCTGGCGCCATCCCTGTGGGAGCGGGCTTGCCCGCGAACACGGGCGAAGCCCGTGCCATCCACCACGGCGTTGGCTTCGCGGGCAAGCCCGCTCCCACACGGGTCGCGTCAGCCAGCCCGGTGCAGCGCCAGGCAGTTATCCAGCATGCGGTTGCTGAACCCCCACTCGTTGTCATACCAGGCCAGCACCTTGAGCATCCGTCCGTTGGCCCGGGTATGGTTGGCATCGAAGATCGACGACAGCGGGTTGTGGTTGAAATCGCAGGAAACCAATGGCAGGGCGTTATAGCCCAATACCTTGGAATGTTTGCTGGCCTCGAGGAATAGCTGGTTGACCTGCTCCGCCGTGGCTTCGCGCTTGAGGTTGACGGTGAGGTCCACCAGCGACACGTTGATGACGGGCACCCGCACCGCCATGCCGGTCAGCTTGCCGGCCAGTTCCGGCAGCACCAGGCCCACGGCCTCGGCGGCACCGGTCTTGCTCGGGATCATCGACTGGGTGGCTGAACGCGCGCGGTACGGGTCGCTGTGGTACACGTCAGTCAGCACCTGGTCGTTGGTGTAGGCGTGGATGGTGGTCATCAGGCCTTGCTCGATGCCGAACTCCCGGTGCAGCACCTGGGCGATCGGCGCCAGGCAGTTGGTGGTGCAGGAGGCATTGGAAATGACCTGGTGCGAGGCGCGCAGGATGTCGTGGTTGACCCCGTACACCACGGTGGCATCGGCGCCCTTGGCCGGCGCCGAGACAATCACCTTGCCCGCCCCGGCGGCCAGGTGCGCAGCGGCTTTGGCGCGGTCGGTGAACAGCCCGGTGCATTCGAACACCACGTCGATCGCCTCGGCCTTCCAGGGCAGTTCGGCCGGATTGCGAATGGCGCTGACCGCGATGCGGTCACCGTTGACCGTCAGGCTTTCGTGGTCGGCCTCGACGGTTGCGTCAAAGGTGCCGTGGACACTGTCGTACTTGAGCAGGTGGGCATTCATGGTGCTGTCGCCCAGGTCGTTGATGGCGACGACCTGCAGGTCCTGGCGGTAGCCTTGGGTATACAGTGCGCGCAGGACGTTGCGCCCGATTCGGCCGAATCCATTGATGGCGATGCGAAGGGTCATGGCAGTACCTCTGGCAGTCCGAGTGAAACCTGTGGCACAAAGGAGCTTCACTGAAACGGTTTTGTTGTTGGAATTACAAGATTATTCACTGGCTGATAGAAAACAAGCCTTTTTAGTGGCAGTATTTTGTTTAAATATACAACGAGTGGTTGGGCGTCGTGCCTCCACCGATGCAGCGGGCTCCTAAACTTGAGCCTAGGCCGCAATCGTTTGGAGGGGAAATGCCCGGTAAACCGCCCTTACAATTAGCCTGGAGTCCAGTACATGCATCCGCGCATCCTTGAGGTCACCCAGCGGCTGGTCGAACGCAGCCGAGCCACCCGCGAACGCTACCTGCAGCTGATTCGTGGCGCGGCCAGTGAAGGCCCCATGCGTGCCAGCCTGCAGTGCGCCAACTTCGCCCATGGCGTGGCCGGTTGCGGCAGCGAAGACAAGCAGACTCTGCGCCTGATGAACGCGGCCAACGTGGCCATCGTCTCGGCCTACAACGATATGTTGTCTGCCCACCAGCCGTACCTGCATTTCCCTGAGCAGATCAAGCAGGCCCTGCGCGAGGTCGGTTCGGTCGGCCAGTTTGCCGGTGGCGTGCCGGCCATGTGCGACGGTGTGACCCAGGGCGAGCCGGGCATGGAGCTGGCTATCGCCAGCCGTGAAGTGATCGCGATGTCCACGGCGGTAGCGCTGTCGCACAACATGTTCGACGCAGCACTGATGCTGGGCATCTGCGACAAGATCGTCCCCGGCCTGATGATGGGCGCGTTGCGCTTCGGCCACCTGCCGACCATCTTCGTCCCGGGTGGGCCGATGGTTTCCGGCATCTCCAACAAGCAGAAGGCCGATGTGCGCCAGCGCTATGCCGAAGGCAAGGCCAGCCGCGAAGAGCTGTTGGAGTCCGAGATGAATTCCTACCACAGCCCCGGCACCTGCACCTTCTACGGCACCGCCAACACCAACCAGTTGGTGATGGAAGTGATGGGGCTGCACCTGCCGGGCGCCTCGTTCGTCAACCCGTACACGCCGCTGCGTGACGCACTCACCGCCGAGGCTGCGCAGCAGGTGACGCGTATGACCAAGGCCAGCGGCAGCTTCATGCCGCTGGGCGAAATCGTCGACGAGAAGGCGCTGGTCAACTCCATCGTCGCGCTGCACGCTACCGGCGGCTCGACCAATCACACCCTGCACATCCCGGCGATCGCCCAGGCTGCAGGTATCCAGCTGACCTGGCAGGACATGGCCGACCTCTCCGAAGTGGTGCCGACCCTGTCGCACGTCTACCCCAACGGCAAGGCCGACATCAACCACTTCCAGGCTGCCGGCGGCATGGCCTTCCTGATTCGTGAGCTGCTCGACGCCGGCCTGCTGCACGAAGATGTCAACACCGTAGCCGGCCATGGCCTGCGCCGCTACACCCAGGAACCCTTCCTCGACGATGGCAAGCTGGTGTGGCGCGAAGGACCGCAACAGAGCCTGGACGAAAGCATCCTGCGCCCGGTGTCGCGGCCATTCTCGGCCGAAGGCGGCCTGCGGGTGATGGAAGGCAACCTGGGCCGTGGCGTGATGAAAGTGTCTGCCGTCGCCCCCGAGCACCAGGTGGTCGAGGCCCCGGCGCGGGTGTTCCAGGACCAGCAGTCGCTGGCCGACGCGTTCAAGGCCGGCGAGCTGGAGCGCGACTTTGTCGCGGTGGTGCGCTTCCAGGGCCCGCGTTGCAATGGCATGCCGGAACTGCACAAGCTCACCCCGTTCCTCGGTGTGCTGCAGGACCGTGGCTTCAAGGTTGCGCTGGTGACAGACGGGCGCATGTCCGGTGCCTCGGGCAAGATCCCCGCGGCCATTCACGTTTGCCCGGAGGCATACGACGGCGGCCCGCTGGCGCGGGTGCGTGATGGTGATATTGTGCGAGTCGACGGTGTCGAAGGCACGTTGCGGATCATGGTGTCGGCTGAAGAACTGGCCAGCCGTGAGCTGCCGCCTGCGCCCCAGGGCAACGACCTGGGGTGTGGGCGCGAGCTGTTCGGCTTCATGCGCATGGCGTTCAGCCCGGCAGAGCAGGGCGCCAGTGCCTTTACTTCGGCCCTGGAGCACCTCAAATGAAGCACCTGCTGGTTGGTGATATTGGCGGCACCAATGCCCGTTTTGCGTTGTGGCGTGACAACCAGCTGCATGAGGTAAACGTTTTCGCCACCGCGGACTACACCAACCCTGAGCAGGCCATCGAGGCTTACATGGAAAGCCAGGGTATCGCCCGTGGCGGCCTGGCGGCGGTGTGCCTGGCGGTGGCCGGCCCGGTCGATGGCGATGAATTCCGCTTCACCAACAATCACTGGCGCCTGAGCCGCACGGCATTTTGCAAGACCTTGCAGGTCGAGCGACTGTTGTTGATCAATGATTTCACCGCGATGGCGCTGGGCATGACCCGTCTGCGCGAAGGGGAGTTTCGCGAAGTGTGCCCCGGCCAGGCCGACCCCTCGAGGCTGGCACTGGTGATCGGGCCAGGTACTGGCTTGGGGGTAGGCTCGCTGCTGCGTCTGGGCGAACAGCACTGGAAGGCCCTGCCGGGTGAAGGCGGGCATGTTGACCTGCCGGTAGGCAATGCTCGCGAAGCGGCAATCCACCAGCAGATCCACAGTCAGATCGGTCATGTCAGCGCCGAGGCCGTGCTCAGTGGTGGTGGCCTGGTGCGGCTGTACCAGGCGATCTGTGCGCTGGACGGCGACACGCCCAGGCACAAGACCCCGGCGCATATCACCGATGCGGCACTGGGCGGTGAGCCACGGGCGCTGGCGGTGGTCGAGCAGTTCTGCCGTTTCCTTGGGCGAGTGGCGGGTAACAATGTGCTGACGCTGGGCGCGCGAGGCGGGGTCTATATTGTTGGCGGTGTGATTCCGCGCTTTGCCGAGCTGTTCTTGCGTAGCGGGTTTGCCGCGAGTTTTGCCGACAAGGGGTGTATGAGTGGCTATTTTGCCGGGGTGCCGGTGTGGCTGGTGACGGCGGAGTTTTCCGGGTTGGAGGGGGCCGGTGTAGCGTTGCAGCAGGCGTTGGATCACTGATGGGGCCACTTGGCGGCCCCGATGGCAATACCCGACAGCAGGCAAAAAGACCTGTAATCAACAAGAGGAAGGACCACCTTGAGCACTGCCGGCAAATCGATCCTGATGGTCGACGACGACCAGGAAATCCGTGAACTGCTGCAAACCTACCTGAGCCGCTCCGGCTTCCAGGTGCATGCCGAGGCTGACGGCAAGGGCTTTCGCCGTGCGCTGGAAACCACGCCCTGCGACCTGGTCATTCTTGACGTCATGTTGCCCGACGAAGACGGCTTCAGCTTGTGCCGCTGGGTACGCCAGCACCCACGCCAGGCGCGCGTACCTATCATCATGCTCACCGCCAGCTCCGACGAGGCTGACCGGGTCATTGGCCTGGAACTGGGCGCTGATGACTATCTGGGCAAGCCGTTCAGCCCCCGCGAACTGCAAGCGCGAATCAAGGCTTTGTTGCGCCGCACCGAGTTCGGCCAGACGGCGCCGGGCAGCGCCGTGCTGGCCTTCGACGACTGGCGCCTGGACACGGTCAGCCACCGCCTGTTCCATCACGACGGCGAAGAGGTGATTCTTTCCGGTGCCGACTTCGCCCTGCTCAAGCTGTTCCTCGACCATCCGCAGCAGATTCTCGACCGCGACACCATCGGCAACGCCACCCGTGGCCGCGAACCGATGCCGCTGGACCGTATCGTCGACATGGCGGTCAGCCGTCTGCGCCAGCGCCTGCGCGATATCGACAAACCTCCCCGGCTGATTCGCACCGTGCGAGGCAGTGGCTACTTGTTGGCGGCGCATGTCTGCAGTGCTCCCTGAGCGGCGCTGGCGCCTGCTGCCACGCTCCTTGCTGGGGCGCATGCTGCTGCTGACCCTGATGGTGGTGCTGCTGGCCCAGGGCTTGTCGAGCATCATCTGGGTTGCCCAGTTGCGTGCCAGCCAGTTGCAGGGCCTGCGTGCCAGCGCCAGCAGCCTGGCCCATTCGATGAGCGCGAGTGTCAGTTATTTCCGCTCGCTGCCGGTCGCCTATCGGCCCATGGTGCTCGACCAGTTGCGCAGCATGGGTGGCACACGTTTTTTCGTGTCACTCAATGCCAGGCCGCTGGACATGCCGGTACTGCCTGTCACCCCACGCAAGCAGGCAGTGATCGATGTGTTCCAGCAGGTGCTGCACGAGCGCCTGGGTTCGCAGATGGAAGTTTCCGTGGCGTTCGTCGCCCCCGACGACCTGCGTATCTTCAACAGTGGCCTGAAGCTCGACGAGCTGCCCCGCTCCTGGGCGCATTACTCGCTGACCCTGGAGCCACTCAACCCGCCGGTATTGGTGACGCAGATCCGCTTGGGTGAGGGTGAGTGGTTGTACATCGCCTCGCTGCTGCCCGAACCCTATACCAGCCTGGAGGCCGAACGCCTGCCACGGCAGCAGATCGGTTTCATCGTGCTCACCACAACCTTGCTGCTGCTGTTCATCGGCTTGCTGGTGCATTGGCAAAGCTGGCCGCTCAAACGGCTGGCGCGGGCCGCGCGGGAAATGTCGCTGGGCGCCGATGTGGCGCCGTTGGCTGAAGCGGGTGGCAGTGAAGTGGTCGAGGTTAGCCGGGCGTTCAACAGTATGCGAGAGCGAATCAGCCGCTACCTGACCGAACGCAGTCAGCTGTTCAGCGCCATTTCCCATGACCTGCGCACGCCGATCACCCGCCTGCGTCTGCGTGTGGAACTGCTGGAGGACGAGCGCCTTCAGGCCAAGTTCAGTCAGGATCTGGATGAGCTGGAGTTGCTGGTCAAAGGCGCCTTGCAGTGTGTAAAGGACACCGACATCCACGAAAACATCGAGCCGGTCGACCTTAATCAGGTGCTGGAGATTCTGGTCGAGCCTTACCTGGGCGATGGTCGCATCACCGTCGAGGGCCAGGCGCTGGCGCCTTACCCGGGCAAGCCGCTGGCATTGCGTCGCTGCATCGGCAACCTGATCGACAACGCCATCAAGTACGGCGAACGGGCGCGGCTGCGCATCATCGACGGGGCGGAGGGCTTTGTGCTGCAGGTGGATGACCAGGGGCCCGGGGTACCGCAGCAGCAGCTGGAACAGGTGTTCGAGCCGCATTTCCGTCTGGCCGGGCAGCAGCAGGGGTATGGGCTGGGGTTGGGCATTGCGCGCAACATCGCCCATAGCCATGGGGGGGAGGTGAGCTTGCTGAACCTGCGCGAGGGCGGGCTGCGGGTGACCCTCTATCTGCCGCGGGGTATGGATTGAGTTTTTTGGGGGCCTGTGCGGGCCTCTTCGCGGGCAAGCCCGCTCCCACAGGTACAGCGTAAACTTGGAAGGCTGTGCGGTCTTTGTGGGAGCGGGTTCACCCGCGAAGAGGCCCGTACAGCCACCCGAAATGTCACTGCCCGGTGACAATCCCGCCGTCCTTCGTGACATCCGCCATGACCCCACTGGCTAGAATTCGCAAAAGACTGGCAAGGATCAAGCTGGCCCATGACCCCCCTCAACCTGTCCGTTAACAGTTGGCTCAATGCCCCGGCCCACCACGCTTGGCGCCTGGCCGAAGCACAGCGCTTGCTGGCCTTTGCCAAGGCCGCGAAACTACCCGACGGTTTCGGTAACCTGGATGCCAACGGGCAACTCGCCCCCGGTGCCCGTGCCGAAACCATGAACACCGCCCGCATGACCCATTGCTTCGCCTTGGCCCACCTGCAGGGCATTCCTGGCAGCCTGGCCTATGCCGAGCACGGTGTGGCAGCACTGCGTGGTGCCATGCAGGATGCCACCCACGGCGGTTGGTTCGCCCACCCCGACGGCCACGACGATAGCGGCAAGGCGGCCTACCTGCATGCCTTCGTCGCTCTGGCCGCCAGCTCAGCAGCGGTGGCGGGCGCTGTCGACGCTAGCACGCTACTGGCAGACGCAACCCAGGTGATCGAAGCGCATTTCTGGAGCGAAGAAGAAGGTGCCCTGCGGGAAACCTTCTCCCGCGCCTGGCAGCTCCCCGAGCCGTACCGGGGCGCCAACAGCAACATGCACGCGACCGAGGCCTTTCTGGCCTTGGCAGATGCCACCGGCAACGGCCTGTGGCTGCAACGCGCCCTGCGCATTGCCGAACGCATCATCCATGGCCATGCTGCCGCCAACAGTTATCGGGTGATCGAACATTTCGATCCCCATTGGCAGCCGATGCCGGATTACAACCTCGAACACCCGGCCGACCCCTTCCGGCCTTATGGCACTACACCCGGGCATGCGCTGGAGTGGGCGCGGTTGCTGCTGCACCTGGAAGCCAGCCTTGAACGGGCCGGCCTGTACGCCCCGCAATGGTTGCCGGACAGTGCCCGCGCATTGTTCGACACGGCCTGCCAACAGGCCTGGGGCGTCGATGGCGCCCCGGGTTTCGTCTATACGCTGGACTGGGCTGATCGCCCGGTGGTGCATGCACGACTGCACTGGGTGCACGCCGAGGCCTGCGCCGCTGCGGCAGCCCTGTTGCAACGCACCGGCGAGGCGCATTACGAACAGTGGTACCGCTGCTGCTGGGGCTTTATCGCCAATCATTTCATCGACCCCGTCGGCGGCAGCTGGCACCACGAACTCGATGCGCACAATCAACCGGCGGGCACCCTCTGGCCGGGCAAGCCCGACCTCTATCACGCCTACCAGGCGCTGCTGTTGCCAGGTTTGCCCCTGGCACCCAGCTTGGCCAGCAACCTGGGCGGCAATGTAACCAAACGATGACATTCACGCATCGCTTCGTTACCTGACGAGGCGAGCGCGCTGTTTAGACTTCATGCAACGCAAGCGATCGACTTGCATGGCATAACAACAAGAAAGGTGCCTCGATGAATTCCACGCTCCGTTTCGCTGCCGCAATTTCTTTTGCCTCCTTGATCCCCCTGGGTGCCCAGGCTGCTGACGCCAAAGGCAGCGTCGAAGTGGTGCACTGGTGGACCTCCGGTGGTGAAAAAGCGGCGGTCGATGTGCTCAAGGCCCAGGTCGAAAAAGACGGCTTCATCTGGAAGGACGGCGCCGTCGCCGGTGGCGGTGGTGCCACGGCCATGACCGTGCTGAAGAGCCGCGCCGTCGCAGGCAATCCGCCCGGTGTCGCGCAGATCAAAGGCCCCGACATCCAGGACTGGGCGGCCACCGGCTTGCTCGACACCGATGTGCTCAAGGATGTGGCCAAGGACGAAAAGTGGGACTCGCTGCTCGACAAGAAAGTGGCCGACACCGTGAAGTACGACGGTGACTACGTTGCCGTACCGGTGAACATCCACCGCATCAACTGGCTGTGGATCAACCCCGAAGTGTTCAAGAAGGCCGGCATCGACAAGGCGCCCGCCACCCTCGACGAATTCTACGCCGCCGCCGACAAGCTCAAGGCTGCCGGTTTCATCCCGCTCGCCCATGGTGGCCAACCCTGGCAGGACAGCACCGTGTTCGAAAGCGTGGTGCTGTCGGTGATGGGCGTCGATGGCTACAGGAAGGCCTTGGTCGACCTCGACAACACGGCCCTGACCGGCCCGGACATGGTCAAGGCGCTGACCGAGCTGAAGAAGGTCGCCACCTACATGGACCCGGACGGCAAGGGCCAGGACTGGAACCTGGAAGCCGCCAAGGTCATCAACGGCAAGGCCGGCATGCAGATCATGGGCGACTGGGCCAAGAGCGAATGGACCCTGGCGAAGAAAACCGCCGGCAAGGATTACCAGTGCGTGCCGTTCCCCGGCACCGACAAGGCTTTCCTGTACAACATCGACTCGCTGGTGGTGTTCAAGCAGAACAACGCTGGCACCTCTGCTGGCCAGCAGGACATCGCCCGCAAGGTGCTGGGTGAGGACTTCCAGAAGGTCTTCAGCACCAACAAGGGCTCGATCCCGGTACGCAACGACATGCTTGCCGACATGGGCAAGTATGGTTTCGATGCCTGTGCTCAAACCTCTGCCAAGGACTTCCTGGCCGACGCCAAAACTGGCGGCCTGCAACCGAGCATGGCGCACAACATGGCCACCACGCTGGCCGTGCAGGGCGCGTTCTTCGATGTGGTGACCAACTACATCAACGACCCCAAGGCCGACCCGGCCGATGCGGCGAAGAAGCTGGCGGCGGCGATCAAGGCTGCCCAGTAACGGCTGTTCGCGGGCACGCCCGCTCCCAGATGGGCCCTGCTCACCACTGTTCCTGGTCATGACGCCGGACCTGTGGGAGCGGGCTTGCCCGCGAAGCGGTGCGCAGCACCGCCACTACCTCGGGATCCAAGACATGACTACGACCACCGCCCAACTGCGGGCCTCACCCCTGGACGCGCTTCAGCGCTGGCTGCCCAAGCTGGTGCTGGCACCCAGCATGTTCATCGTGCTGGTGGGCTTCTACGGCTACATCCTCTGGACCTTCGTGTTGTCCTTCACTACCTCGACCTTTCTGCCCACCTACAAGTGGGCGGGCCTTGCGCAATACGCCCGTCTGTTCGACAACGACCGCTGGTGGGTGGCGAGCAAGAACCTGCTTCTGTTCGGCGGCCTGTTCATCGCCATCAGCCTGGCCATCGGTGTGTTGCTGGCGGTGCTGCTGGACCAGCGCATCCGCCGTGAGGGCTTCATTCGCACCATTTACCTGTACCCCATGGCGTTGTCGATGATCGTCACCGGCACCGCGTGGAAATGGCTGCTCAACCCCGGTATGGGCCTGGACAAGCTGTTGCGTGACTGGGGCTGGGAGGGCTTTCGCCTGGACTGGCTGATCGACCCTGACCGGGTCGTGTACTGCCTGGTGATCGCCGCCGTGTGGCAGGCCTCGGGCTTTATCATGGCCATGTTCCTCGCCGGCCTGCGCGGCGTTGACCAATCGATCATCCGCGCCGCACAGATCGACGGTGCCAGCTTGCCGCGCATCTACTGGACTGTAGTGCTGCCCAGCCTGCGCCCAGTGTTCTTCAGCGCGCTGATGATCCTCTCGCACATTGCCATCAAGAGCTTCGACCTGGTGGCGGCAATGACGGCCGGCGGCCCGGGTTACTCGTCCGACCTGCCAGCAATGTTCATGTATTCGTTCACCTTCAGCCGCGGCCAGATGGGCATAGGCTCGGCCAGCGCCATCCTCATGCTCGGGGCGATCCTGGCGATCCTCGTGCCTTACCTGTACTCGGAGCTGCGGAGCAAACGCCATGCATAGTCCTGTCGACAAGCC
This sequence comes from Pseudomonas sp. VEM90, assembly GCF_054611535.1. NCBI lineage: Bacteria > Pseudomonadati > Pseudomonadota > Gammaproteobacteria > Pseudomonadales > Pseudomonadaceae > Pseudomonas > Pseudomonas sp. VEM90. The sequence goes on from NZ_JBTRAR010000023.1 coordinate 89,815, forward strand.
GGTGCTCAGCCTCAGCCGTATGGCCATCCATGCCGTGTTGCTGATCGCCGTGCTGCTGTATCTGGTGCCGCTGGTGGTGATGCTGCTGACCAGCTTCAAGACCCCCGAAGACATCAGCACCGGCAACCTGCTGAGCTGGCCTGCGGTGATTACCGGCATAGGCTGGGCCAAGGCCTGGGCAGCGGTCAGCGGTTACTTCTGGAACTCGATCATGATCACCGTGCCAGCGGTGTTGATCTCCACCGCTATCGGTGCACTGAACGGCTATGTGCTGTCGATGTGGCGCTTTCGGGGTTCGCAACTGTTCTTCGGCCTGCTGCTGTTCGGCTGCTTCCTGCCGTTCCAGACCGTGCTGCTGCCGGCCTCGTTCACCCTCGGCAAGCTTGGCCTGGCCAGCACCACCAGCGGCCTGGTGCTGGTGCATGTGGTCTACGGCCTGGCCTTCACCACGCTGTTCTTCCGCAACTTCTACGTGAGCATCCCCGACGCGCTGGTCAAGGCCGCACGGTTGGACGGTGCCGGGTTCTTCACCATCTTCCGCCGCATCATCCTGCCGATGTCCACGCCGATCATCATGGTCTGCCTGATCTGGCAGTTCACCCAGATCTGGAACGACTTCCTGTTCGGCGTGGTGTTCTCCAGCGGCGATTCGCAACCGATCACCGTAGCCCTGAACAATCTGGTCAATACCAGCACCGGGGCCAAGGAATACAACGTCGACATGGCGGCAGCGATGATCGCTGGCCTGCCAACCCTGCTGGTCTATGTGGTGGCAGGCAAATATTTCGTGCGCGGGCTGACGGCCGGCGCGGTCAAGGGGTAAGCCATGGCAACGCTCGAACTTCGCAATGTGAACAAAACCTACGGCAGCGGCCTGCCGGACACCCTCAAGGACATCCAGCTGTCGATCAAGGATGGCGAGTTCCTGATCCTGGTGGGGCCGTCGGGCTGCGGCAAGTCGACCCTGATGAACTGTATCGCCGGCCTGGAGCAGATCACCGGCGGCGCCATCCTCATCGACGAGCAGGACGTCAGCGGCATGAGCCCCAAGGACCGCGATATCGCCATGGTGTTCCAGTCCTATGCGCTGTACCCCACCATGAGTGTGCGCGAGAACATCGAGTTCGGCCTGAAGATCCGCAAGCTGCCCCAGGCCGCCATCGACGAGGAAGTGGCGCGGGTGGCCAAGTTGCTGCAGATCGAACACTTGCTGGCGCGCAAGCCGGCGCAGCTGTCCGGCGGCCAGCAGCAGCGCGTGGCCATGGGCCGGGCACTGGCGCGGCGACCCAAGATCTACCTGTTCGATGAACCCCTGTCCAACCTCGATGCCAAGCTGCGGGTCGAAATGCGCACCGAAATGAAGTTGATGCACCAGCGCCTGAAGACCACCACGGTGTACGTCACCCATGACCAGATCGAGGCCATGACCCTGGGCGACAAGGTGGCGGTGATGAAGGACGGCATCATCCAGCAGTTCGGCACCCCGCAGCAGATCTACAACGACCCGGCCAACCAGTTCGTGGCCAGCTTCATTGGTTCGCCGCCGATGAACTTCATTCCGGTGCGTCTGGCCAGGCACGATGGCCGCTTGCTGGCGATGCTCGACAGCGGCCAGGCACGCTGCGAGCTGCCTTTGGGGCTGGCTGCTGACGAGCTGGAGGGGCGCGAGATCATCCTCGGCATCCGCCCTGAGCAGATCGCCCTGGGCGCTGCTGATGGCAATGGTTTGCCGGGTATCCGCGCCGAGGTGCAGGTCACAGAGCCCACCGGGCCGGACCTGCTGGTGTTCGTCACGCTCAACCAGACAAAAGTGTGCTGCCGCCTTGCACCGGATGTGGTGTGCCGGGTGGGTGACACCCTCAACCTGCAATTCGACCCGGCCCGGGTGCTGCTGTTCGACGCCGACAATGGCGAGCGCCTGCACCTGGCCAGCACTGGCGCAACTGCAAAGGACAACGTGGCTCACTTCAAAGGCCGTTGACTCGTCTACACCATCAATAAGAAAAAAGAGGACGCAAAGGGATGGAACAGCGCAAACGCATCAATACACTGGGATCGTTGGCCTTGCTTGCACTTGTAGGCAGCAGCGGTACACAGGCTGCCGAGGCTTTTTCCAGCGAATCAAAATGGATGACCGGCGACTGGGGCGGCACCCGGACCGAGCTGCTGGACAAGGGCTATGACTTCACCCTCGATTATGTGGGCGAGGTGGCTGGCAACCTGCATGGCGGCTACAACGACGACAAGACCGCACGCTACAGCGACCAGTTCGCCCTCGGCGCGCATCTGGACTTGCAGAAGATACTGGGCTGGCATGATGCCGAGTTCAAGCTGGCAATCACCGAGCGAAGCGGTCGCAACCTGTCCAACGACCGCATCAGCGACCCGCGCGCCGGGCAGTTCAGCTCGGTGCAGGAGGTGTGGGGCCGTGGCCAGACCTGGCGCCTGACCCAGATGTGGATCAAGCAGAAGTACTTCGACGGCGCACTGGACGTGAAATTTGGCCGCTTTGGCGAGGGCGAGGACTTCAACAGCTTCCCTTGCGACTTCCAGAACCTGGCCTTCTGCGGCTCGCAGGTGGGCAACTGGGTGGGCGGCATCTGGTACAACTGGCCGGTCAGCCAGTGGGCGCTGCGGGTGAAGTACAACATCACCCCGGAGTTCTTCGTACAGGTCGGGGCCTTCGAGCAGAACCCTTCCAACCTGGAAACCGGCAACGGCTTCAAGCTCAGCGGCAGTGGTACCAAGGGTGCGATCTTGCCGGTGGAAGCGGTGTGGTCGCCCAAGGTCAATGGCCTGCCGGGCGAGTACCGCCTGGGTTACTACTACAGCACGGCCAAGGCTGACGATGTGTTCGACGACGTCAACGGCAACCCGCAGGCGCTGACAGGTGAAGCCTTCAAGTCGCACTCCAGCAAGCACGGATGGTGGGTGGTGGCGCAGCAGCAGGTCACCGCCCACGGCGGCGACGTCAACCGTGGCCTCAGCCTGTTCGCCAACTTCACCGTGCATGACAAGGCCACCAACGTGGTCGACAACTACCAGCAGGTGGGGTTGGTCTACAAAGGCGCTTTCGACGCTCGGCCCAAGGATGACATCGGCTTCGGTGTGGCGCGTATTCATGTGAATGACGACGTGAAGAAGCGCGCCGAGTTGCTCAACGGCCAGGGCGGCATCAACGATTACGACAACCCTGGTTTCGTGCCGCTGCAGCGCACCGAGTACAACGCAGAGCTCTACTACGGCTTCCACGTTACCAACTGGCTGACCGTGCGGCCCAACCTGCAGTACATCAAGAGCCCGGGCGGGGTGGACGAGGTGGATAACGCGCTGGTCGCTGGCTTGAAGATTCAGTCGTCATTCTGAGGGCACTTGTTGTAAATTTACGCCAATCCATTTTCGGTTCCCGGCACCCACTGGTCTGCAGTGGGTGTCCGGGATAGGCCGAGACAGCGCTATCTCGAACAACAAGAGCTCTGAACCATGCCCGAACATCCGCTCCATCGCTTCTTTTCCTCGCAGCGGCCACGGCCGACATTCGAATGGGAGCGTTACCAGCAGCGCGATGTGCTGATCATCGATCATCCCCGTTGCCAGGCGGTGTTCAGCCGCCAGGGCGCGCAGTTGCTGCACTTTCAACCGGCGGGTGAACGGCCGTGGCTGTGGTGCGCCGAACAGTGGCCGCAGGTGGGGGCGATCCGCGGTGGCGTACCGGTGTGCTGGCCCTGGTATGGCTGTCACCCCAGCGAAGACCTGTGGCCGGACCATGGCTGGGCGCGGCTGCTGGACTGGAAACTGGTGGACAGCCGTGAGGACGAGGAGGGCGTGACCCTGAAATGGCGGCTGGACCTGTGCGACTGGCAGGTCGACTTGCATGCCCGGCTAGGTAGCCGTATGGAACTGAGCCTGAGCACCGAACATCAGGACAGCGAACCCTGCCAGCTGAGCCATGCGCTGCTGGCGTACTGGCGCATCAGTGATGTGTCCGAGATAGCGCTGTCCGGGCTGGAAGACATTGAAGGCTACGACCGCCTCAACCGCCAGGCTTGCCGTGAAGATGGCGCGCTGAAGCTCAAGGGCGGCTGTCAGAAGGTCTACCCCGGTACGCCACGGGTGCAATTGCAGGACCCGGCCTGGCAGCGCGAGCTGTGCATCGACACCGGTGACAGCGACGACACCGTGGTCTGGCACCCTGGCAATCGCCCGCTGATGGGGGTGACTGGCCGCGAGTCGCAGCGTTTTGTCTGCGTCGAGGCGACCAGCGGCAGTGGCGAAGGCCTGAGCCTGGCGCCTGGGCAACGTGCGCACCTACGTTTGCAGGCGCACCGGCTCAATTGAGTTCGTCGTCCTCGATCGGGTAGCGGCTGGCGTTGAGGCTTTCCTTGATCTTGCGCAGGTGGGGCTGGAAGTCCACGCCGCGGCGCAGGGTCATGCCGGTGGCCAGCACATCGAGCACGGTCAGCTGGATGATCCGCGAGGTCATCGGCATGTAGATGTCGGTATCTTCCGGCAGCGGGATGTGCAGGCTCAGGCTGCAGGCATTGGCCAGTGGCGAGCCTGCGGCGGTCAGGCCCAGTACCGAAGCGCCGTTTTCACGCGCCACGCGCGCCACTTCGACCAGTTCGCGGGTGCGCCCGGTGTAGGAAATGATCACGAACAGATCGCCGGTGTGGGCGACCGAGGCCAGCATGCGCTGCATCAGTACATCGGCGTGGGCCGACACGGCCAGGTTGAAGCGGAAGAACTTGTGCTGCGCATCCAGGGCCACCGGGGCCGAGGCTCCGAGGCCGAAGAAGTGGATCTGTCGGGCCTGGATCATCATGTCCACGGCGCGGCTGACCTGCTGCGGGTCCAGTTGCTGGCAGGCGCTGTCAAGCGAGGCGATGGCGCTGGCGAAGATTTTCTGGGTGTAGGCGGCCGGGTCATCGTCGGCCTCCACCGCGCGGCTGACATAGGCGGCACCACTGGCCAGGCTCTGCGCCAGTTGCAGCTTGAGTTCGGGGTAGCCGCTGACGCCGAACGAGCGGCAGAAGCGGTTGACGGTCGGTTCGCTGACCTTGGCCGCCTGGGCCAGCGCAGCGATGCTGAAACGGGTGGCTTGTTGCGGGTTGAGCAGGATGACTTCGGCGACTTTGCGTTCGGCCTTGTTCAGCTCGTCGAGGCGGCCCTGGATCTGTTCCAGGAGGTTTCGCACGCGGTCCATGGGTGTGTCCTTGGGTCGGGAAGACAGCCGGCTGTGGGATCAGCAGGCTTTTTGCACGGTCGTCTATCGTACTGTCGGTGCGGTTGGCGTACCACTTGTCTGTAACACTAGTGTGTAATGTTGTGGTTTTTACTACATTATCCCTTGAAAACCGTGTGTGAAAGCGGTATTCCTAGACCAACTTTAGGAAAGAACCAACATCATGGCTGCAATCAGTGTCGAACCTTGCACCTTTGCCCTGTTTGGCGCCCTCGGCGACCTGGCATTGCGCAAGCTGTTTCCTGCGCTCTACCAGCTCGACCGGGCCAACCTGTTGCACCCGGACACCCGCCTGCTGGCCCTGGCCCGCGAGGCCGGCAGTGCGCAGGAGCACCTGGACAGCATCGAAGCCCACCTGCGCCGGCACGTGCCCGAGGCAGATATCGAGCCTGCCGCGCTGGGTCGCTTCCTCGCCCGCCTGAGTTACCAGCATCTGGACTTCCTTCAGCCCGAGGGCTATCAGGCCCTTGCCGAGCAACTGCCGGGTGAGCTGCCGCTGATCGCCTACTTCGCCACGGCGGCGGCGGTGTATGGGGCCATCTGCGAAAACCTCGACAAGGTCGGGCTGGCTGCGCGCACCCGGGTAGTGCTCGAGAAACCTATTGGCCACGACCTGGAGTCGTCGCGCCGGGTCAACGATGCCGTGGCGCGGTTCTTCCCTGAAAGCCGGGTCTACCGCATCGACCACTACCTGGGCAAAGAGACGGTGCAGAGCCTGATTGCCCTGCGCTTCGCCAATAGCCTGTTCGAAACCCAGTGGAACCAGAATTCCATCTCCCATGTGGAGATTACCGTGGCGGAAAAGGTCGGTATCGAGGGCCGTTGGGGCTATTTCGACAAGGCCGGCCAGCTGCGCGACATGATCCAGAACCACCTGCTGCAGTTGCTGTGCCTGATCGCCATGGACCCGCCCAGCGAACTGTCTGCCGATGCCATCCGTGACGAGAAGGTGAAAGTGCTCAAGGCCCTGGCACCGATCACCGGCGACGGCCTGAGCACCAGTGTGGTGCGCGGCCAGTACATTGCCGGCTACAGCGAAGGCAAGCCGGTGCCCGGTTACCTGGAAGAAGACAACGCCAACGCCCAGAGCGACACCGAAACCTTCGTCGCCCTGCGCGCCGACATCCGTAACTGGCGCTGGTCGGGCGTGCCGTTCTACCTGCGAACCGGCAAGCGCATGCCGCAAAAACTGTCGCAGATCGTCATTCACTTCAAGGAAACGCCGCACTACATCTTCGCCCCGGAACAGCGTTTGCAGATCGGTAACAAGCTGATCATCCGCCTGCAACCGGACGAAGGCATTTCTTTACGGGTGATGACCAAGGAGCAGGGCCTGGACAAGGGCATGCAACTGCGCAGTGGCCCATTGCAGCTGAATTTTTCCGATGCCTGGCGCAGTGCAAGAATTCCGGATGCCTACGAGCGGCTGTTGCTCGAAGTGATGCGTGGCAACCAGAACCTGTTCGTGCGCAAGGACGAAATCGAGTATGCCTGGAAGTGGTGCGACCAGTTGATCGCCGGTTGGCGTAATGCGGGCGACGCGCCCAAGCCATACGCGGCGGGCTCCTGGGGGCCGATGAGCTCGATTGCACTGATCACACGCGATGGGAGGGCGTGGTATGGGGATATCTGAATTGAAACTGCCAGCGGCCGTGAAGGCTCATGAACTGGCGGATGCCAAGGCACTGTCCGTGACCTTGGCTCATGATGTGGCTGAGCGCCTGCGTACTGCGATTGCCGCCAAGGGGCAGGCCTGTGTGGTGTTGTCTGGCGGTCGCAGCCCGGTGCCGTTCCTGGAGAAGCTGGCCAGCGAGCGCCTGGACTGGGCCAAGGTCATCGTCAGCCCGGCTGATGAGCGCTGGGTGCCGGTGGAGCACGCCGACAGCAATGCCGGCCTGCTGGCCCGCCACCTGTTGAAGGGCGAAGCGGCCAAGGCCCGCTTCGTTGGCCTGTACCAGCAGGCGGAGAACCTTGATGCCGCTGCGCTCAAGGCTGATCAGGCCTTGGCCGAGCTACCGCCGATCGACGTGCTGGTGCTGGGCATGGGCGATGATGGCCATACCGCCTCGCTGTTCCCCGCCAGTCCCAACCTGGAAGCAGGCCTGGACTCGGCCGGCCCACGCCGCTGCCTGCCGTTGCTGGCGCCGAGCGTGCCGCACCAGCGCCTGTCGATGACCCGTTCGCTGTTGGCCAGTGCTGCCTTCATCGCGCTGTCTGTGCAAGGCCAGAGCAAACTCGCTACCCTGCGCGCCGCGCTGGCGGGCAACGACCTTACTGAAATGCCGATTCGCGCTTTTCTTCACGACCCCCTGGACATCTACTGGTGCCCATGAGCCAAGGATCCACAGTCATGACCACCCTTGAACGCCCACAGCCCAAGCTCTCGATGGCTGATAAAGCCGCGCGGATCGACGCCATTTGCAAAAAGGCGCGCATCCTGCCGGTAATCACCATTGCTCGTGAGGAAGACATCCTGCCGCTGGCTGATGCCCTGGCCGCTGGCGGCATCCGTACCCTGGAAGTGACCCTGCGCTCCCAGCATGGCCTCAAGGCCATTCAGGTGCTGCGTGAGCAGCGCCCGGAGCTGTGTGTCGGTGCCGGTACCGTGCTCGACCGCAGCATGTTCGCAGCGGTTGAAGCTGCGGGCGCGCAGTTCGTCGTTACTCCAGGCATTACCCAGGACATTCTCGAAGCGGGCGTGGACAGTGAAATTCCGCTGTTGCCGGGCATCAGTACGCCGTCCGAAATCATGATGGGCTATGCCTTGGGTTACCGCCGGTTCAAGTTGTTCCCGGCGGAGATCAGTGGCGGCGTAGCGGCGATCAAGGCCTTTGGTGGCCCATTCGGCGATATTCGTTTTTGTCCCACCGGCGGTGTAAACCCGGCCAACGTGCGCAACTACATGGCACTGCCAAACGTGATGTGCGTGGGGGGGACCTGGATGCTCGACAGCAGTTGGATCAAGAACGGTGACTGGGCGCGGATCGAAGCGTGCAGTGCTGAGGCGATGGCGCTGCTGGACGCCAACTGAATCAGTTGTGTGCTTTACGGCTTGTGGGGCGCTTGGTCGGCGCCCCTTTTTTTTGCCTGGGATATTTGCATTGGTTGTGCTGGCCTTTTCGCGGGTAAACCCGCTCCTACACACTGATCTGCGGTGGACGCACCGGGGGGTTGGACACAGGCCGTTGCAGGAGCGGGTTTACCCGCGAATGGGCCGGGTCTGCGGGCCAATATCCCTGGCCGTTCACCGTTGCCGTGGCCTCCGTATTCGCGGGTAAACCCGCTCCTACACCTGATCGGTGGTGGACACACACTGGTGATTGGGCGCAGGCCTTTGTAGGAGCGGGTTTACCCGCGAAAAGGCCAGTCCAGGCCCACAAAAAAAGCCCGCATCAAACGATGCGGGCTTTCTCATTCCTCATTCCAGGCTTCAGGCCGCCTTGGCTTCCTGCTGGCTCAGCGAGCGGTTCAGCGCGCTGAACAGGGCCTTGAAGCTGGCCGTGGTGATGTTCTCATCGATACCCACGCCATGCACCGGACGGCCACCGGCTACACGCAGTTCAATGTAGGCCGCGGCCTTGGCATTGGTGCCAGCGCCAATGGCGTGCTCGTTGTAGTCCATGATCTCTACGGCAACCGGCAGGCCGGCCACCAGTGCTTCCAGGGCGCCGTTGCCCTTGCCGCGCCAGTGCAGGGTGGTTTCGCCTTCACCGGCAACTTCCACTTCCACGGCGCTGTGGCCGTTTTCTTCCTGCAGGCGATGGCTGACCAGTGCGTATGGCGCGTTGGCCTGGAGGTACTCCTTGTGCAGCAGGCTGTAGATCTGCTGGGCGGTCATTTCCAGGCCCAGGCGGTCGGTCTCACCCTGCACCACCTGGCTGAATTCGATCTGCATGCGACGCGGCAGGCTGATGCCATATTCCTGCTCGAGCAGGTAGGTGATACCGCCTTTGCCCGACTGGCTGTTGACGCGGATTACCGCTTCGTAGCTGCGGCCGATGTCGGCCGGGTCGATTGGCAGGTAAGGCACCTCCCACAGTTCCCCATCCTGCTGCTTGGCGAAGCCCTTGCGGATGGCGTCCTGGTGCGAGCCGGAGAACGCGGTATGGACCAGGTCGCCCACATACGGGTGACGTGGGTGTACCGGCAACTGGTTGCACTCTTCGACCACCTTGCGCACGCCGTCGATGTCGGAGAAGTCCAGCAACGGGTCGATGCCCTGGGTGTAGAGGTTCAGAGCCAAAGTCACCAGGTCGACGTTACCGGTACGCTCGCCGTTGCCGAACAGGCAGCCTTCGGTACGGTCGGCGCCGGCCATGAGGCCCAGTTCGGTGGCAGCGATACCGGTGCCACGGTCGTTGTGGCAGTGCAGGCTGATGATCACGCTGTCGCGGCGGCTGATGTTGCGGCAGAACCACTCGATCTGGTCGGCGTAGATATTTGGCGTGGACACTTCCACGGTGGCCGGCAGGTTGAGGATGATCTTGTGTTCAGGGGTAGGGTTCCACACCTCGATGACCGCGTCACAGACTTCCTTGGCGAACTCCATTTCAGTGGCGCTGAAGGTTTCTGGCGAGTACTGGAAGGTCCACTGGGTTTCCGGCTGCTGGGCGGCGTACTTGACGAACAGTTTGGCCGCGTTCACCGCGATGTCCTTCACGCCTTGCTTGTCCTGATTGAAGACGATGCGGCGGAACGACGGGCTGGTGGCGTTGTACAGGTGGACGATGGCCTTCTTCGCACCACGCAGCGACTCGAAGGTGCGGGCAATCAGGTCTTCACGTGCCTGGGTGAGCACCTGGATGGTGGTGTCATCCGGGATGTGGCCGTCCTCGATCAGGGTGCGCACGAAGTCGAAATCGGTTTGCGAGGCAGACGGGAACGAGGCTTCGATCTCCTTCACGCCAACCTGCACCAAGGTCTTCCAGAAGCGCAGTTTCTTCTCCGAGTCCATCGGCTCGATCAGCGACTGGTTGCCATCACGCAGGTCGGAGCTGCACCAGATAGGTGCCTGGGTGATGGTCTTCGACGGCCAGGTACGGTCAGGCAGGTCGATGGTCGGGAAAGCGCGGTACTTCTTCGAAGGGTCTTTGAGCATGGTCATGGAAGCAATCCTTTTGTGTGCGGCCGAGATCGGGCCTGCCGAGCGATAACGATATGAAGAGGCGAGGCGACGCGATTCAGCCTGGTAGTCGGGCGCTGACCAGGCAGAGGCTGCGATGTTGTCGGAGCAGGATGAGGGTGCTGAAGGTTTTCATGCCTTCAAACTTAACCAGTGGGGTGGGGGATGGCAAGCGTTCGGGAAAAATTGAGAGGAATGCTTAAAAAAAGCCATTAAGCGAGATTTTATGGCTTTATTTGGCTGAGTGCTTCGTTGCTTTTGCGCGGTATTTTTCGATGGCGCAACACAATCGAATTAATGCCAGCAGTGCTGGCCCATTCGCGGGTAAACCCGCTCCTACAGGTACGCGGCCCCTTGTAGGAGCGGGTTTACCCGCGAATGGGCCGGCCCAGGCAGCGCAACGTTCAGGGCTGGAACGCGCCAATGAAAATCGCCGGGTCCACCCGCGCATCGTTCAGGCTGACGTTCCAGTGCATATGCGGCCCGGTCGCCCGCCCGGTCGAGCCCACGCGCCCGACCACCTCGCCACGACGCAGTTGCTGCCCGACCTGCACATCGATCTTCGACATGTGGCAGAACATGCTGATGAAGCCCTGCCCATGGTCGACGAACACCGTGCGGCCGTTGAAGAAATAATCCCCCAGCAGAATCACTTTGCCATTGGCGGGTGTCTTGATCGGCGTGCCCGCCGGTACCGCAAAGTCCAGCCCGGCATGCGGGTTGCGTTCTTCGCCATTGAAGAAGCGGCGCACGCCGAACTTGCTCGACAGCGGGCCGTTGACCGGCTTGTCGAGAATCAGGTTGCTCGGCAGGTTCGGGCTGAAGCTGCGGTAGGCCTTGATCTGCTCGGCCAGCTCGCGATCGATGCGCTTGAGGTCGGCCGGGTTCGGGTTGACCTGGCGAGTGTTCTTCAGGGTGATGCGCTGCTCAGGGTACTTCTTGCTGCCTACGCTGAAAGGCAAGGTGCGCCCGCCCTGGTTCAGCACTGCAGTGCCGGGCTTCTGGGTCAGCGGGATGCCGACGATGGCCAGCCAGTTGTCCTGCTCCTTCACCACCAGCACCGGCTTGCCGTCGAAACGGGCGCTGGGTGCGTTGGCGGCGGGGCCCAGGTCGACGACTGCCACACCGCCGGGTACCGGTTTGTTCAGTGTGCGGGTGATGTAGCTGCCCTGGGCGCCGCCGGCCAGCAGCAGCAGGGAAAGGGCAAGCAGGGGCGCGAGCATGCGGGGCATGTGTCAGTCCAGTAATGAGAGGGTGACCGGGGTCAGGTGGTTGTCTTCGACCCGCACCAGCAGCTCGCCTTCGTTCAGGCGGGCGGTCAGGCGTTGGCCGTTGCGGGTCTGTTCGGCGCTGCGAATGGCCTGGCCTTGTTCATCCAGCAAAATGCTGTATCCGCGGGCCAGGGTGGCCAGCGGACTGACCACCTGCAGTGTCTGCAGCTGGGCCTGGAACCGCTGGCGACGGTCCTTGAGCACCTCGCGCATGGCCCGTGGCAGGCGCTCGGCCAGGCTGTCCAGGCGCTGGTTCAGCAGCTTCAGGTTACGCCCCGGATGCTGCGCGGCCAGGCGGGCGTCCAGGCGTGCCAGGCGTTCGCGGCGCTGGTTGAGGTTGAGCATGAACGCGCGGCGCAGGCGCATGTCCAGGTCGTCCAGGCGTTGGGCCTGCTGGCGCAAACGCTCGCCTGGGTGACGCAGGCGCCGGGTGAGTGATTCCAGGCGCAGGCGGTCGTGGGTCAGGCGGTTCTGCATGCGCAGTAGCAGGCGCCGTTGCAGGCCATCCAGGCGTTGCCGAAGGCCGCTGTTGTCAGGGGCCAGCAGCTCGGCGGCAGCCGACGGGGTGGGCGCGCGCACGTCAGCCACGAAGTCGCTGATCGACACGTCGGTTTCATGGCCCACGGCGCTGACAATTGGCGTGACGCAGGCGGCCACGGCACGCGCCACGGCTTCCTCGTTGAAACACCACAGGTCTTCCAGCGAACCACCACCACGCGCCAGGATCAGCGCATCGAAGCCGAGGCTGTCGGCCAGGCGGATGGCGCGTACGATCTGCGCGATGGCTTCGCGACCCTGTACCGCTGTAGGGATCAGGTTCAGCTCCACCTGCGGCGCGCGGCGGCCGAACACGCTGATGATGTCGCGGATCACCGCGCCAGTGGGCGAGGTGATGATGCCGATGCGCTGCGGGTGAGCCGGCAGCGGCTTCTTCCGTTCGGTGCTGAACAGCCCCTCGGCACCGAGCTTTTCCTTCAGGGCCTCGAAAGCCAGGCGCAGCGCGCCATCACCGGCTGGCTCGACGGTGTCGAGAATCAGTTGGTAGTCGCCACGCCCCTCGAACAGCGAAACCTTGCCACGCACCCGCACCGCCAGGCCGTCGCGCAGCGCCTGGCGTACCCGCGTGGCGTTCTGCCGGAACAACGCGCAACGCACCTGGGCGCCGCTGTCCTTGAGGGTGAAGTACATGTGGCCGGACGCCGGGCGGGCGAGATTGGAGATTTCGCCTTCCACCCACACACTGCGGAAAACGTCTTCCAGCAGCACGCGGGCGCGGCCGTTGAGTTGGCTGACGGTAAGGACCTCGCGGTCCAGCCCGAGTCGTTCGAAAGGGTCTTTGATCATGGCAGGCATCATAAATGACATCGGCCCCGGTTGTCTGTCCCGGGCCCTGTTGGAGCGGGTGCACCGGCGAAGAACAAGGTTCAGCCCTGCAGGGCCGTTACGAACTGCCTGGCTATCTGCCCCGCATCGCGGCGACAGGCCAGCGCCACTGTGCTCTGGCAATCCCCTTGCAGCGCCACGAAACTGACCGAAGCGGGTGCGATCTGCCGCATGCACGCTGGCAACAACGCCACCCCAAACCCCGCCTGTATCAGCTGCAATTGCGTGGTCTTGCGCGACAGTACCTGCGCCGCCTTCGGGAAGAATCCTGCCTCCATGCACAACGAGGCAGACAAGTAGCTCAAACCACCGCGATCCCGGTGCGGGATGGAAATGAAGCGTTCTTCCTTCAGTTGCTCCAGTTGCACGTGCTGAGTACCCGCCAAGGGGTGTCCAGCGGCGACCGCCAGCAACAAGGGTTCGTCGAACAATTCATGCAGCACCACGCCTTCATGCTGGCGCAGCACCGGCAAGCGTAACAGGCCGATATCCAGCCGTCCGGCAGCAATGCCTTCCAGCTGTGCTTCCGATGACTGCTGCGCAATCTCCAGCGAAACCCCTGGGTTGTGCTTCAGGTAGTTCCCCAGGCGAGCCAGAAGCCCGCCGGTCAGCGGCACGGTGCTGGAATGGTTCAGGCGCAAGCTGCCTTGCAACCCTTGGCCAATGTCACGGGTAACCCGCTCAGCCTGTGCCAGGTCAGCCAGCAAGCGTCGCGCCCGTTCAAGAAAGGCCTGACCGGCCAGCGTCAGGCGAGGCAGGCGCGCCGTGCGTTCGAACAGCGGCGTGCCCAGTTGCTGCTCCAGCTCCTTGATCTGCCGGCTAAGGGCCGACTGGGCGACGTACAGTCGCTCGGCTGCACTGCTGAAACTGCCGCACTCGGCGATCTCCACGAAGTAACGCAACTGTCGGATCGACGTCATGTCATGCCTTTTCGAGATGGCTTAGGGGATAAAGGCATATTAGTCGGCATGGCTCATGGCTGGCTAACCTTTGCCTGTCTTCCCAGGAACTGCTGCCATGCTTGCCCAACTGTCGTTTTCCGGCCTTGACTGGCTGCCGATCCTGTTCGCCATTGCCGCGGCCTACATCGTCTTCGGCATCGCCGGCTTTGGTACTGCACTGGTGGCGGGGCCGGTGCTGATTCACTTCATGCCGTTGTCACGCATCATCCCGTTGCTGGTGCTGCTGGATTTCGTGGCCGCGTTCGGCAACCTGCTGCCGTCACGCCGGGATGTGGTACGCAGTGAATTGCTGCGGCTGCTGCCCTTCATGGCCTTGGGTTGTACGTTGGGCGTGGTGTTCCTGCTGCAACTGAAGTCCGACCTGTTGCTGCTGTTGATGGGGCTATTCGTGACCGCCTATGCACTTTACGGGCTGGCAGTGAAAGTGAGGCCAGCCAGCCTGTCCGGCTTCTGGGCGGTGCCGATGGGCACGGCAGGCGGGTTGTTCGGGGCTTTGTTCGGCAGCGGTGGATTTCTTTATGCCCTTTACCTGAGTGCACGGCTGGAGGTGAAGGAACAGGTACGCGCCACCCAGAGCGCGCTGATCAGCTGCAGTACGATAGTGCGTCTGTCGCTGTTCCTGATCGCCGGTGTCTATGCCGAGCAAAGCCTGCTGCTGCTCGCCGCCTGCCTGCTGCCTGTCATGTTCATTGGCCTTTGGGTAGGGCGTCGGTTGACCAACCGGTTGTCCCGCGAAGCGTTCGTACGGCTGGTCACCTGGCTGGTGCTGGCCAGCGGCCTGGCGCTGATTGGTCGCTACCTGAGCGCCTGAGCGGTAGAATTGCGTCATCACCGGCGTTTTTCAGGCTTGTCCCGTTCATGAACACCCAGAGCATCATCGTTCCAAAGCTGTCTACCGTCCCGGTGCATGAAGCCCGCTCCCGCGCCATCCTGCGCTGGCTGGTGCGCGAAAAAGTCGTCGAGGAGCAACTGACCACCTGCGGTCGCACCGGCAACCGCATGGGCCATGCCTTGGCGGCAGGGGCGCGCAAAGTGGCCCTGCACCCGGAAAAACTGCCCTTCGGCGAGCCGGTCAACGGCCTGGAAGTGATGCTCAAGCGCTGCATCTATACCCCCACCGAAGGCTTCCTCGAAGAAGCCGGTTGCCCGGAGTGCCGGCGCGAGGTGGGTGAGCCGTTGTTCGAAAGCCTGGAAGAGTGGATGCCGGCGGTGAGCGACAACTTTACCTGCCCGCTGTGCGGCTTCGAAGATGACATCAATGGCTTCATTTACCTGCAGCCATGTGCCTTTTCCAACCTGGGGTTCATCTTCAACAACTGGGGCGAGGCCGGGTTCACCCAGGCCTTTCTCGACAGCTTCGCCGACTGGCTCGACCAGCCAGTGGCCGTGGTGCAGGTAAAACTGCCACAAGCCTGACCGAAGGCCCTTATTTTGCATTGAGCGGCGCGCCATGCATGAGTATAATGGCGCGCTTCCATTTTTCCCGCCCGGGAGCCCCCGCGATGCTGCGTATCAGCCAAGAAGCCCTGACCTTCGACGATATCCTCCTTGTACCTGGCTATTCCGAGGTACTGCCCAATGAAGTCAGTCTCAAGACCCGTTTGACCCGTGGCATCGAGCTGAACATTCCGCTGGTTTCCGCTGCCATGGATACCGTGACCGAAGCGCGTCTGGCCATTGCCATGGCTCAGGAAGGCGGTATCGGCATCATCCACAAGAACATGACCATCGAACAACAGGCCGGCGAAGTGCGCAAGGTCAAGAAGTTCGAGGCTGGCGTGGTCAAGGACCCGATCACCATCGACGCTGATGCCACTGTGCGCGACCTGTTCGAGCTGACCCGCCTGAACAACATCTCCGGTGTGCCAGTACTGGCCAACGGCGACCTGGTCGGCATCGTCACCTCCCGTGACGTGCGCTTCGAAAATCGCCTGGACGCCAAGGTCCGCGACGTGATGACGCCGAAAGAGCGTCTGGTCACCGTCCGCGAAGGCGCCGACAAGAACGAAGTTCGCGAGCTGCTGCACAAGCATCGCCTGGAAAAAGTCCTGATCGTTGACGACAAGTTCAACCTCAAGGGCATGATGACCGTCAAGGACATCGAAAAGGCCAAGGCTTACCCGCTGGCCAGCAAGGACGACCAGGGTCGTCTGCGCGTCGGCGCCGCCGTCGGCACCGGCAAGGACACCGGCGAGCGCGTTGCTGCCCTGGTGGCGGCTGGCGTTGATGTCGTCGTCGTCGACACTGCCCACGGCCACTCCAAAGGTGTGATCGACCGCGTACGCTGGGTGAAAGAAACCTACCCGCAAGTGCAGGTGATCGGCGGCAACATCGCCACCGGCGCTGCCGCCAAGGCCCTGGCCGAAGCGGGTGCCGATGCGGTCAAGGTCGGTATCGGCCCTGGCTCTATCTGCACCACCCGTATCGTTGCCGGTGTCGGCGTGCCGCAAATCAGCGCCATCGCCAACGTCGCCGCAGCACTGGAAGGCACTGGCGTGCCACTGATCGCTGACGGCGGTATCCGCTTCTCCGGCGACCTGTCCAAGGCCATCGTTGCCGGTGCGTCCTGCGTGATGATGGGCTCGATGTTCGCCGGTACCGAAGAGGCCCCGGGTGAAGTCGAACTGTTCCAGGGCCGTTCCTACAAGGCTTACCGCGGCATGGGCTCGCTGGGTGCCATGGCGCAGGCGCAGGGCTCGTCCGACCGTTACTTCCAGGACTCCTCGGCCGGCGCCGAGAAGCTGGTGCCGGAAGGCATCGAAGGCCGCGTTCCTTACAAAGGCGCCCTGGCCGCGATCATCCACCAGCTGATGGGCGGCCTGCGTTCGTCCATGGGCTACACCGGCAGCGCAACCATCGAAGAAATGCGCACCAAGCCGGAGTTCGTGCGTATCACCGGTGCCGGCATGGCCGAGTCCCACGTGCACGACGTGCAAATCACCAAAGAAGCCCCTAACTACCGCGTAGGCTGAGGCTTCCAGCTACTACATAAAGCGGGGCTGTCATGACAGCCCCGCGTCGTTTCCGATTTCCACTGACGAGATTGAGTCATGGCCCTCGACATTCACGCTCACCGCATCCTGATCCTCGATTTCGGTTCCCAGTACACCCAGCTGATCGCCCGCCGCGTGCGCGAAATCGGCGTGTACTGCGAACTGCACCCGTTCGACATGGACGATGAAGCGATCCGCGAATTCAACCCGCGCGGCATCATCCTCGCCGGCGGCCCCGAGTCGGTCCACGAGGCCAACAGCCCGCGCGCTCCGCAGGCTGTGTTTGACCTGAATGTGCCTGTGCTGGGTATCTGCTACGGCATGCAGACCATGGCCGAGCAGATGGGCGGCAAGGTAGAAGGTTCCGACCTGCGTGAGTTCGGCTATGCCCGCGTGGACGTTGTCGGCAAGAGCCGCCTGCTCGATGGCATCGAAGACCACGTTGACGACGATGGCGTGCTGGGCCTGGACGTGTGGATGAGCCACGGTGACAAGGTCACCCAGATGCCTTCCAACTTCAGCATTCTGGCCAGCACCCCAAGCTGCCCGATCGCCGGGATGTACGACGACGCCCGCGGCTACTACGGCGTGCAGTTCCACCCGGAAGTGACCCACACCAAGCAAGGTGGTCGCATCCTGTCCCGTTTCGTGCAGGACATCTGCGGCTGTGAAGCCCTGTGGACGGCGTCCAACATCGTTGAAGACGCCATCGCCCAGGTGCGTGCGCAAGTCGGTTCGGCCAACGTTCTGCTGGGCCTGTCCGGCGGCGTCGACAGCTCGGTGGTTGCCGCGCTGCTGCACCGTGCCATCGGCGACCAGCTGACCTGCGTATTCGTCGACAACGGCCTGCTGCGCCTGCACGAAGGCGACCAGGTGATGGCCATGTTCAAAGAGAACATGGGCGTCAAGGTGATCCGCGCCGACGCTGAAAAGCAGTTCCTCGACAACCTGGCCGGCGAAGCCGACCCGGAGAAGAAGCGCAAGATCATCGGCCGCACCTTCATCGACGTGTTCGATGCCGAAGCCAGCAAGCTGGAAAACATCCAGTTCCTCGCCCAGGGCACCATCTACCCGGACGTGATCGAGTCGGCTGGCGCCAAGAGCGGCAAGGCCCACGTGATCAAGTCGCACCACAACGTCGGCGGCCTGCCGGAGGAGATGAACCTCAAGCTGGTCGAGCCGCTGCGTGAACTGTTCAAGGACGAAGTGCGCAAGATCGGCCTGGAGCTGGGCCTGCCGTACGACATGGTCTACCGCCACCCGTTCCCGGGCCCTGGCCTGGGTGTGCGTATCCTCGGTGAAGTGAAGAAGGAATACGCCGACATCCTGCGTCGCGCCGACCACATCTTCATCGAAGAACTGCGCAAGGCCGACTGGTACCACAAGACCAGCCAGGCGTTCGTGGTGTTCCAGCCGGTCAAGTCGGTCGGCGTCGTCGGCGACGGCCGTCGCTACGCCTGGGTCGTGGCCCTGCGTGCCGTCGAGACAGTGGACTTCATGACCGCGCGTTGGGCACACCTGCCGTACGAGCTGCTGGAAACCGTCAGCGGTCGTATCATCAACGAAATCGACGGTATCTCGCGCGTTACCTACGACGTGTCGAGCAAGCCACCTGCCACTATCGAGTGGGAGTGATCGGGTAGCCAGCTCAGGCTGGCACCCGCAGGACGGATACACCAGAAAGCCCGCATGATTGCGGGCTTTCTGGTTCTTGTTCGTTCAGATTGCTTATTCTTCTGGCTTTCTGGCAAATAGCGCTTTCTGGTAGGCGTTATAGGAAAGCAGCCTGCTCCTCACTGCGATGAACTCATCACCCTCCACGCGTTGCGGGTGCTTTTCCTGCGGGTCATCCTCAAGATTGTATTTAGTCAGGGTGTCCGAACTGAATTCGTATATGTATTTGTACGGGTGCTCCACCAAGGCTGACGCCAGTTGGTCAAAGAACGTGGACATGAAGAATGTGCGTTTCCCCTGTTCCCTCAACAAGCTGATGCCTTGTACAGAGAGGGGGGATTCGGTCACATCAAAAAAATCGGCAACCGTGGGCGCAATATCGATGTGGTGACTGGTGGTTGAGGCGGGTTTGGGCAGTGACTTTCCATTACTCCAGAAAATCAGGGGTACGCTCACTTCCTCTTCGTGCATGGACGCGTTGTGAATGAACAGACCGTGCTCACCAAATGACTCACCGTGGTCACCCACGAGCACGAATAATGTCGAGTCCAGAAGGCCTTGCTTGTCGAAGGATGTCAGCATTTCACCCAGCACGCTGTCTGTTTTGGCTATGCAGTCTTCATACTTTTCCAGCTCGCTCCGTAATGGGGGGCCTTGGCTGCATTGGTAGGGGTAGTGGGCTGCGCTTGGGAAGTAGAGCGCGATGAAACCTTTGCCATTCTTTTTGATGTTTTCCAGGTAAGAGATGCTGGACGAAAACAGCTGTTCATCACTTTCACCGAAGCTACTGGCATTTCGTGAGCGACTCTCGGCGGGAATGAGCTCCGAAACTGCGTAAGCATTCGACACACCGATGGATTTCAGGAAGCCCTCCATGTTTTCGAACTGCAGGTACAGCGAGCTGAAGGCGACGGCTTCCATGTTTTTCCTGTTCTTCAGCTCATGGATGACGCTGGGTTGTAGCAGGTACATGGCCTCTTTGATTTCAATGTCTGGGTAGGCATGCAGCCCCGTCAGGATCGCGTGGTAGCCTTTGGACGAGTGAGGCACTGAGACGTACGCTTTGAAGAGCATGCCCTCCCGAGCGAGCTTATCGAAGGTGGGGTACCGCTCGGCGGTTTTGATGCCGGGAGCAAAAACGCTGTTCCAGCGCACCGACTCCAGAACGATGAAGACCAGGTTCTTGAAGTCTGGCGTGGGGTGAGATTGAAGTTTTCGGATTTCGTTGACGTTGGTCAGCGGGTAGGCGGGTTGTTCGAATGGCAGGGGCGGTCTATGCGGAGCTGCGGTCAAGGAAGTGGTGTTTCTGAGTGTCGTGACCAGCGGGCTGATGACAATGTTTTCGTTCAGGTGATAGCGCGCATCTTTGGCATGGATGGAGCCGAAGAGCAGGGCGCCGATCACCAGCAGTGACGCCCAGAGGTGTTGTCTTTTCTTTACTGTGCGGGTGCGCTGTTCTTTATAAGCGATGCAGGTTGCCAGCCCAGCGAAAGACCAGGTCGCCAGGTAAGCCAGAAAAAGCACAAAGACAATGAACCTGAATGTGTGCCCGAAACCGGCCGCTTGCTTGAGAAACACCTCGGCCCCGGAGGTCAGGTTGCTTGCGTTTTGCAGGCTGTAGCTTATCAGTTGCCAGTCCAGTGGCTTCAGCCATAGCTCCCGAACACGCATGTCCACCAGCAGGAACAGCAGCAAGGCGCCTGAGGCGATGCTCAACAGATAGAAGTTGAATTTGTTTCTGGTAATGGTGTTGGCGGCAATCACATAGAGGGCGACCACAAGCAGCACGTCTTGAAGCAAGTACAGGGCAATATCGAAAATACCCGTCTCCACCCATCGATGGGAGAAAAACTCGATCAGGATGATCTTCGGTGCCAGCAGCAGGCCTGCAGCGAGCAGGAGCGAGATATGCAGTAATGAGTTTTTGTGCCACATGCTGTCTACCTTCGCATTCAAAGAGCAGGCGTCTTGTCTGAAGCGATAGGCGGGCAGAAGGCCAGCACCTGCGCACCCCGTTTTTAGACTTAAGCAGCCCGCCCTGAATCCGGCAAGTCAGCCCCAGGGCGTTGGTTTGGTACCGAGGGGGAGCGGGTTGCCACTGGCGATCGCGGCCAATAACCGGTCGTGCGACAAGACTTCACTTAATCTTTCGCAAATGCAGGTGTATCGTATTCGCCCTTCATCGCCAGCCCCTGCTGGCAGACTGATTGCGCAGAAACGAGGTACCCGCACCGATGTCCTTTACCCGTCGACAAATGCTCAAAGGCCTTACTGGCTTGGTTGTGGTAGGCCTGGGCGCCGGAGGCGCGGTGCGCTACTGGCTGGGCAAGGTCGAGGACGAGAATGCCGGGCACGACTACGAGCTGATCGCCGCCCCACTGGAAGTGGAGCTGGTGCCGGGGTTCAAGACCGAGGCCTGGGCCTTTGGCCCTTCAGCACCAGGGACGGAACTGCGAGTCCGCCAAGGCACCTGGTTGCGGGTGCGTTTCATCAATCACCTGCCGGTTGAAACCACCATCCACTGGCACGGCATCCGCCTGCCGCTGGAGATGGATGGTGTGCCATACGTTTCGCAATTGCCGGTCAAACCAGGTGAATACTTCGATTACAAGTTCCGCGTGCCGGACGCCGGCAGCTATTGGTATCACCCCCATGTCAGCAGCTCCGAGGAGCTAGGCCGCGGTCTGGTCGGGCCGCTGATCGTCGAGGAGCGTGAGCCCACTGGGTTCCAGCATGAGCGCACGCTGAGCCTGAAGAACTGGCATGTGGACGAGCAGGGCGCATGGCTGCCTTTCAGCATCCCGCGCGAGGCCGCGCGCAACGGCACTGCCGGGCGGTTGATCACCATCAACGGCCAGGCCGACTCGATCACCGAGCTACCGGCCGGCCAGGTGGTGCGGGTGCGCCTGCTGAACCTGGACAACACCTGGACCTACCGCCTCAACCTCAAAGGCAATTGCGAGGCGAGAATCTATGCCCTCGACGGCAACCCGGTGACTCCGCGTGCGCTGGATGAGTACTGGTTAGGCCCGGGCATGCGTATCTGTCTGGCCATCCGCATTCCCGAGGCGGGTGAGGATATCTCCCTGCGCGACGGTTTCGTGCGCCTGGGCACCCTGCGTTCGGTGGCCAGCAACGACGCGCCGAGTGACTGGCCGCCAGCGTTGCCGCCCAACCCGATCGCCGAGCCCGACCTGGAGAATGCCGAAAAGCTGAACTTCAATTTCGAGTGGGCGGCCAGTGTCTCTGTCACCACTGATGCGGGCAAACCGCCGAGCTTGTGGCAGATCAACGGCCAGGCCTGGGATATTACCGACAAGACCTGTGCCGACCGGCCCATCGCCACGTTGCAGAAGGGCAAGAGCTACATCTTCGAGCTTAAGAACATGACCCAGTACCAGCACCCGATCCACTTGCATGGCATGAGCTTCAAGGTGATCGCCTCCAACCGTCACGACATCAAGGAACCGTGGTTCACCGACACCTACTTGCTGGGCAAGAACGAGCGCGCCCAGGTAGCGCTGGTGGCGGATAACCCTGGGACGTGGATGTTTCACTGCCACGTCATCGACCATATGGAAACCGGCCTGATGGCCGCGATCGCGGTGGTCTGATGCGCCCGCAGATCATCGATCGCAGCCGCGATCAGGAATTCATGCGTCTGGCGCTGGCCTTGGCCGCCGAAGGCGCGGCGCTGGGCGAGGTGCCGGTGGGGGCTGTGCTGGTGCAGCATGGGCAGGTGATCGGCCAGGGGTTCAACCGACCGATCATCGACAGTGACCCCAGCGCGCACGCCGAGATGGTGGCGATCAGGGCGGCAGCCAGGTCGGCCAGCAACTACCGGCTACCCGGCAGCACTCTGTATGTGACCCTGGAGCCGTGCAGCATGTGTGCGGGGCTGATCGTGCATTCGCGGGTGATGCGCGTGGTGTTTGGCGCGCTGGAACCCAAGGCGGGGATCGTGCAGAGCCAAGGGCAGTTCTTTGGCCAAGGCTTTCTCAATCACCGGGTGATGGTGGAGGGCGGGGTGCTGGCGCAAGAGTGCGGGCAGATCCTCAGCGACTTCTTCAAGGCCCGCCGGGCCAAGGCTTGAGCTGCACCGGCCGCTTCGCGGGCAAGCCCGCTCAGGCTCTGCGCAATTCTTGTAGGCGCGGGTTTACCCGCGAAGAGACCTACTGGCTTACATCGGCGACGACTTATCCGCTGGCTTGTCCTTGTTGACCCCGGGCACATGCAGGTTGCCCTCGGCCACCTGGCCTTCGAGCTGCGGCTGGGTCACCCAGGTGAGGATGTCGTAGTAACGGCGGATGTTGGCCACGAAATGCACCGGCTCGCCACCACGGGCATAGCCGTACTTGGTCTGCCGGTACCACTGCTTCTGAGCCAGCCGCGGCAGCATCTTCTTCACGTCCAGCCACTTGTTCGGGTTTAGCTTTTCGCGCCTGGCCAGGATGCGGGCGTCTTCCAGGTGGCCGCCACCGACATTGTAGGCGGCAAGGGCAAACCAAGTGCGGTCCGGCTCCTTGATGCTGTCGTCAAGCTCTTCCTTGATCTTCATGAAGTACTTGGCGCCGCCCTGGATGCTCTGCCTAGGGTCCAGGCGGTTGGACACGCCCATGGCCCGGGCGGTGCGCTGGGTCAGCATCATCAGGCCGCGTACGCCGGTCTTGGAGGTGACTTCCGGCTGCCACATCGATTCCTGGTAGCCGATGGCTGCCAGCAGGCGCCAGTCGACCTGCTCGACCTTGGCGTAGTTCTTGAAGTGCTTCTCGTACTTGGGCAAGCGCTGTTGCAGGTGCTGGGCGAAGGTGTAGGCGCCAACGTAGCCGAGTACGTCGACATGGCCGTAGTA
Source organism: Pseudomonas sp. VEM90 (assembly GCF_054611535.1). NCBI lineage: Bacteria > Pseudomonadati > Pseudomonadota > Gammaproteobacteria > Pseudomonadales > Pseudomonadaceae > Pseudomonas > Pseudomonas sp. VEM90. The sequence continues at coordinate 113,314 of NZ_JBTRAR010000023.1, forward strand.
GCGGTCCTTCAAGCGCTGAAGGGTGCCGTTCTTCTGTGCCTTGTCGAGAAATTCGTTGATTTCGTTGAGCAGGCTGTTGTCTTCGCCTGCTGCCACTGCCCAGCGCTGGTCGCGGGTGTCGCCCAAATCGAAGGCGACCCGCACGTTGGGGAAATACACCTGGTTCATCGCCAGTTCGTTGGAGTCCACCAGGGTCAAGTCGATCTGGCCTTCGTCCACCATGCGCAGCAGGTCGACCACTTCGACGGCATCGGATTCCTCATATTGCAAGGCCGGGTACTGCTTTTTCAGCTCGGCCAACTGGTCAGCATGGCTGCTGCCCTTGAGCACCATGATCTTCTTGCCGACCAAACCCTTGGCGCTGGTGGGGCGCGGGCGGCCGTTGCGGTAGATGACCTGCGGGGTCACCTCCAGATAGGGATGGGAGTATTTCACCTGGGTCTTGCGCCGCTCACTGCTGACCAGGCCGGCTGCAGCCAGTACCGGGCCGGAGGGCTTGCCGAGGGCGTCGTACAGCTCGTCCAGGTTGTCGGCGGTCTCGATCTGCAGCTTTACGCCAAGATCCTCGGCGAAATGCTGGACCAGTTCGTACTCGAAGCCGGTTTCGCCGTTACGGTCCTGGAAGTAGGTTGCCGGGCTGTTGCGCGTGATCACGCGCAGCACGCCATCCTCCTTCACGCGCTCGAGGGTGCTGGGTTTTTCAACGCAGGCACCTAACAGCAGAAAGAGTCCGGTTGCGAGAAGCCATTTGGCGCAACGCTGGCGCAAAGCAGTGTGGGCGAACATAGGTTGCAGTATACGCAAAGGACTGGCCCAACCATATCTCGACAACTGTTAGCTTGTCTGGTAGCGGGTTGTGTGGTTTGGGGAGGGGGATTGCATCAAGGCTACCAGGTGCCCGGTTTGAGATGTTCAGCGGCTGTGAGATCGAGCGACGACCAGGTGCCCGGCTCGGCACATTCAGCGCCTGTGAGATCGAGCGCCGCAGGTGTCCGCCTTAAAATATTCAGCGCCTGGGAGATCGAGCGCCGCAGGTGTCCGCCTTAAAATATTCAGCGCCTATGAGATCGAGCGCCGCCCGCGCGGCGCTTCGCGGGTAAACCCGCTCCTACGTTTGTTTCGGGCCAGTCCATCCTGTGCCTGGCGCGCGCGACCGCCTTGTTGGTACGACGCGATATCGAG